>CAZOPN010000010.1:0-47670 GCA_964581685.1 uncultured Sangeribacter sp.
AGATGTTCATGAAAGGCATCGACTACTCATATTATTACGAAGAAGAATAGCCGTTTCATGAAGCGCATATTATCATGACACTCCATGTGCAGATCCGAGCAGTATTGTATTTTCATCTATTAAATCTCAAATTTGCTGATTTTCTGATTGCCTCCTTGATATAATGAAAAAGAGATTCTAAGGCAACAGTAGTTGTGTAAGTATGTTTCCTAATTCTAATGGACTTCTCACGATGTTAAGATAGTAAAAAATGAACACAAAAGTATATTCAATATGTTTTTCTATTTAAAATCTTACGATCAACTAAATTGGAGGTTATGTCGGCTCAAAAAACTAAGAAAAATTGCGAAGAATAGCTTTCCATAATCCGATTTTATATGGGAATTAATTGATGTTAATATGGTTGATAGCTAAGCCAATTAGACTCGTTTTTTTTGGTCAATTTAGAATTGTGTTTCAGTGGTATACGAAGGAAAACTCTTTCATTGACTCGTAATTGTTTTCTTAAAAAGGGAATTCGTCGATTTTCAATTCCGCTACTAACGTCTCTCTAAAATAAATTCCTTTTATGTGCTTTTTAATTTTCAACCCTGTATATATCCTACTAATGAACCTTATCTTGACAGAACCTTATCTTGACAGGATCTTATCTTAACTGGATATTATTCGACTGAACATTATTTCGGGAGGATTATTTATAATAATAGTGATACTCACAAAAATCATTATCAGCATAGTGAGTCTTAAAACGAGTAATGTAGATGAACCTTAAAACGACATAGGTGAATCTTACAACAAGTAACGTAGATGAATCTTAAAACTATGAAAAATACAATCAAAACCAAAAGGGCATACGAGCCTTCTTCTCCTGAAGACGGTTTCAGGATCTATGTTGATCGCCTTTGGCCACGTGGCCTTTCTCACGAAACTTTCCATTATGACCTTTGGGATAAGGAAATAGCTCCTTCTACCGAATTACGCCAATGGTTTCATTCCAATCCGGCAGCTGAGTGGTTGGAATTTGAAGATCGTTATAGAAGCGAGCTTCTAAAAAATCCGGCCTATGATACCTTGAAAAAAATCATATTGGATAAACCAACTGTCACACTTCTATATTCCTCCCATGATGTGGAGCATAACAATGCCATGGTGCTTCAGCGACAACTTTTATCCGATCTTCCTGAGTAATTATTTTGTAGGCTGAGCGGATATAATTATCCATTTTATAGCTTTTTAATTCTGACACATACCTATAAAATTAGGAGTTCAAATTCCTCACAATCTAACCATACCTTGATGTGATGTGTTTTATTATAAGTAAGTATTTTAAATATTATGGAAATCCTGAATAATAAAACTCGTTCTTTTGGGTTGTTTTGGTCTTGTCATACAGTCGAATATGAAATATTCGCCATCATTGACTCGTCATTGTTTTCTTAAAAAGGGAACTTGCCGATTTTCAATTCCGCAGTCAAATCAACTCAAAATAACTTTGTTTTATAAGTTCCTTAATTCGCAACACTTACTTAAAACGAATTGTTATGGATGTAGAGGAATTACGCGATTATTGCCTGTCGCTCAAGGGAACCCGGGAGAACATGCCTTGGACGGAACCAAAGTATTCAATGCTATGCACTTTTACCGTTGGTGGTAAATGGTTCTGTCTGGTAGACCTTGAAAAGAAATTTATAGATGTGAAATGTACGCCGGAGAATGTTGTCGAGATGCAGAGCCGTTTTCAAGGAGCTTTTCCGGCGTGGCACATGAATAAAGAGCATTGGCTTGGAGTAAAGCTGGAGTCTGACGTTCCCGCGGACATAATCAGATATTTACTTTCTGACGGCTATCGGCTTATTGTGAACAGGCTTCCGAAATCAGTAAAAGAAACATTATGAGAAACACTATATATTCATATTTCCGACAGATGGTCGAGAAATATCCTCATTTACCGGCAATCATTGAAGAAGATCGCACACTTTCATTTGCCCAATTAGACGCGATGGTCGATGCCATCTGTGTAAAGTTTTACGACAAGCAGCCGCAATATGTAGGGGTGGTGATGCATCATGGAGCGGAACAGATAGCGGCTATACTGGCTATATTGAAAAGTGGAGCGGCCTACGTCCCGGCCGAGCCCTCTCTCCCTCAGGAACGCATCAATTATATGATGGAGAGTGCCCATGTGGATTTCGTAATAACAGACAATTATTGTCGTCATCTCTATCCTGCAGAGCGAGAAATTTCCGACCGTTCCGAACCGGAGGGTGTGGCATACGTGCTTTACACTTCGGGCACTTCCGGCAAGCCGAAAGGGGTAGTTGTCGAAAATCATTCAGTCACCAACTATGCGCGTGCATTTGAAGCAGAATTCAAAACCGGCCCCGGCGACGTAATGCTTCAATATTCAGTATGCTCATTTGATATTTTCGTGGAGGAGGTTTTTACAACTCTTCTTAACGGAGCTGCCGTATGCATACCATCAAGAGCCATTCATAACGGTTCGCTCGAAAGTCTTATGGCATTTGTCGATCGTCACGGAGTGACCATCCTTGACGGATTCCCTTATCTCATAGCCGAGCTAAACAAGCTTCAGGAGATTCCACCATCAATCAAGTTGATTATCAGTGGGGGAGACGTGATCCGGGGAAGTTATATAACAAATCTACGCGACAAGGGCATAAAGATTTACAATACCTACGGCCCCTCGGAGACAACAGTCTGTTCCAACTATTATCGTGTTGATAATGTAGAACCTCTGGAAGACGGTACGTTCCCGGTAGGCAAGCCGGTTTTAGGGGTTGAAACGAAAATTCTTGATAAAGATCTTAACGAAGTCGCGCCGGGAACGATAGGAGAAATCTGCATCTTCGGAGAAGGAGTGAGCCGAGGTTATATTAACGATGCCCCTGAGCAAAAAAACTTTGTGACTCTTTCTGATGGCACCCGTTTCTATAGAAGCGGTGACCTCGGCTATATCCTTCCTGATGGTAATCTGGCTTTTCTTAACCGTCGTGACAATCAGGTGATGATTCTTGGGAAGCGTGTCGAACCGGAAGAAGTCGAGAATGTATTGAACACATGTCCCGGTGTCGAAAGAGGAATAGTACGGGCCTTTCTCGATGAAAGCGGGCTTCACTATCTCGTTGCTTATCTAATTCCGCGTGAAGATTGCAAGTTGAGCACTATCCGCAATTGGCTACATTCAAAACTTACCGAATTTATGGTGCCGGAGTTTTTTGTAAAGGTCAAGGAGATACCTATTACACGCCGTGGCAAGGTTGATGTTGAAGCTCTTCCTGTCGTTATGAAAGAAGGAGATTATAAGTAATTTCTGAACGACCATGATCGAAATAAAGGAAATAAAACAGATATCGCAGTTGATGGCATGGCGGGAGGAGGTGATCCGTCATGTCTTTGGAGAAACGCCTTCCGCCGGTTTGCTCGCACGGAATCGCGTTTATTATCAACGACATATTGCGGATGGAACCCATTATGCGTTAGTGGCCACATTTGATGGAGAAGAATGTGGGTGCGGTTCGATCTGTGTTACCGACGAACTTCCCTCGCCCGACAATCCTTCCGGTCGTTGCGCTTACCTTATGAATATCTATGTCCGCAAAGCGTTTCGCAAGCATGGGGTTGCTCATAAAATTGTAGAGTCGTTGTTAAGGGAGGCGAAGCGACGTAACTGTGGAAAAATATATCTTGAAACAACCTCAGACGGAAAACCGGTCTATGCTTCCTTAGGGTTTGAGGATATGCCGGATATGATGAAATATTATGATGCAAAGAATTGAAATAGAAGGCTTGTTATGTCAGTGTAGCATAACTGCCGGGAAGAATAAGATAGCCTATATTTTATATCCTATGGATATGCTTTCCGACTGGATTGCCATAGCTTCAGAAAAATATGGCACAAATATAGTGGTTATACCCGGGATGGACTGGCAAAATGTGTTCAGTCCGTGGCCGGCTTCCGGAGTACCAAAAGGTACGGAGGATTTCAAAGGCGAGTCGCCGGAGTTTCTGCGGAAGTTAAATAAAATTGTTATCCCTCATATTGAGAACGCGTTAGGCCTGGCTGACGATGTGGATAGAAGTCTCATAGGAGTATCAATGTCCGGCCTCTTTGCTCTTTGGGAGTGGATGGTTTGCGATACCTTTCGGAATATAGCCTCATTGTCAGGATCATTTTGGTATGATGGCTTTGTGGATTGGATGAAGAGTCGGCAGATACCGGCAAAAAAAGGAAAGGCATATTTCCTTCTGGGTGATCAGGAGACACGATCCAACGTCCGGGAATTCAACATCGTAGGGGAGGCTACGTGTGAGATTATCGCTTTACTTCGCCAAGCAGGAATAGATGTTGAATTTCAGAGTGTTCCCGGAAATCATTATTCTGATCCTATCCCTCGTCTCGAAAGAGCATTCATAGCTCTTTACAGCAATCGACAAAATGCCTAAGGCAGCGAATATTTTATGATTCGCTGCCTTAAACTGGTCTTATTTCAAAAATTCCTGATAAAAAGCAGCTATTTCATCAAAAGGAATAATATCTATCTGGTCGTATAAATCACAATGAGTCGCGCCCTTTATAGTAAGCAATTGTTTATTGTCTCCTTTAAGTTTTTCAAAAGTATCTTTACCGAAATAAAAAGAGTGCGCTTTTTCTCCGTGAACGATAAGGACAGCACTCTCAAGTTCGTCGGCATATTCGAAAAATTTAAAATTTATGAAAGGCAGATTTGAAGTAATATTCCAGCCATCGGTTGAGTTTCCCGATCTTGGGTGAAAACCTCTGGGTGTCTTATAATAATCATAATAGTCTTTCACAAACTGAGGAGCGTCATCCGGTAGCGGATCGACCACTCCTCCGGCTCGTGTATAGGCTCCTTTACGATAGTCGTCCGTCCTTTGTTTAGCCATAGCGGCACGGTTGGCATTTCGTTTCTCGGCAGAATCATTGCCATCAAAATATCCATTGGCAGCCACTCTTGTCATATCATACATTGTCGAAGCAACGGTTGCCTTTATACGTGGATCATTAATAGCTGTTTGAATTGCAATCCCACCCCAGCCGCAGATGCCAAGAATTCCGATGCGATCAGCATCAACCATCGGTTGGACCGATAGAAAATCTACGGCAGCAGAAAAATCTTCAGTATTAATATCCGGTGATGCAACATGTCGGGGCATTCCTCCGCTCTCGCCTGTGAAAGAGGGGTCAAAAGCTATGGTTAGGTATCCCCGCTCTGCAAGTTGTTGGGCATAGAGCCCGCTTGATTGTTCCTTTACCGCTCCAAAAGGGCCGCTAATGGCAATAGCCGGCAGTTGTCCGTTGATGCCTTTGGGGATATACATATCCGCGGCAATAGTTATTCCATACCGATTAATAAAAGTGACTTTCTTATGATCAACATTTTCGCTTTTTGGGAAGACCTTGTCCCATTTCTCAGTTAGCTTTAACTGCTCGGCCGGAGCCAACGAAGTGTCAGCGTTCAGATTATTCATTACTTGAGAATTGGTTGTGATTGCTCCACTCCCCACGATGAGTGAGGCAAGTATAAATTTTTTCATATAATTATCTAAAGTGTTTTATTTTCAAACTTACTTTTCCCGTTTGCGAAGTTCGTTTATATTTTATTCATAAAGTTACCAGTATTACTTAAATGCTTACCAAAAAATAAGGACGGTGTGTCATAATGGGCAATCTGCTGTGTTGCTTTCGGAATTCGGCTTCGGTCACATACTTATGTATGCTCCCTTTGGCCTCATCCTCAGCGCCTTGCATCTTACCCATTCTTACACACCTTAAGAGGCCGAGCCAAAATTTTTAATTTTGACACAGCCTCCTAAGCCTGTTTTTATGCAACCGGCTATCATTTGCAGTATATCTGATTAACCCTATACCCATAAAATTCCTGAGACCTGATTATTTGTAATTTTATAAATAATAGTTAAATTCGCAGAAACAGATTCCTTCATCATAAATCGGAAATCCCGGGAAAATCTTGAAAACAGTTGAATAGGATTAAGCGCGTAGGATGGAGAATTTTATGAAATTGGGTCTGAGGATATTATAGGAAAATTATGAAATATAGACTATTAGGAAAAACAGGGTTTGAAGTAAGCGAGATATCGCTGGGGACATGGCAGCTTGGAAGCAAGTGGGGAGACCCATTTGATATGAAAGTTGCTATTGATACGCTTGAAGCGGCTTATTCGAAAGGAGTGAATCTTTTTGATACGGCTGATATCTATCAGGACGGAATGAGTGAGAAAGCTATCGGGGAATTTCTTAAGACAAAGAGTGATCGAATCTATGTAGTTACGAAGTGCGGACGGGCGTTGAATCCACATATATCGGAAGGATATAACGAAGCAAACATCCGTAAGTTTGCTGAAGGATCTCTCAAACGGTTGGGAGTTGAGGCATTAGATTTATTACTTCTTCATTGTCCGCCTACAGCCGTGTATCATTCTCCCGAAGCATTTCAGGCACTCGATAAGCTTAAAGATGAAGGCAAGATTCTAAACTATGGTGTAAGTGTCGAACGAGTTGATGAGGCTATCGCAGCCCTTGATTACGATATCTCCGCCATTGAGATCATCTTCAATATGTTCCGCCTAAAACCGGCAGAAGAACTTTTTGCAAAAGCTGCCGCCCGGAACGTCGGTATAATTGTCAGGGTTCCGTTGGCAAGCGGCTTATTATCCGGTAGATATGACGAAAAAACAACTTTCGGGGAGAACGATCATCGTTCTTACAACCGTGAAGGGAAATTTTTCGATAAAGGAGAAACTTTCTCCGGCATCGATTATATGACAGGAGTTGAAGCCGCCCGCAAACTTAAGGAAGAGCTTGGAGCTGATAATCTTGCACAGATGGCACTACGCTATATCCTCATGTATCCGGAAGTCAGCACGGTAATTCCCGGAGCCAGCACCCCATCACAGATCTCGGCCAATACTCTGGCCTCCGAATGTTCTCCTTTTACACCGGAGCAAATGAAGATCGTAGAGAATATATATGACCGTTACATACGAGAGCAAGTAGAAGATAAATGGTGAGGCAGTATTAGCCCCGACTTTCTATAAGGCCCCATTTTTATGAGACGGATATAAGCCTTGATTATTCCGGATTGATTATTTCTGCCGGATTCTCAATCAGTACAGGTGATTTTCCAAGCAATCGGAAAAGATCGAGGTTGGAGATTGCTATAAATCCGCACGGGTCGCCATCGGTGATTACGATTTTCTCTCTTGCGGCCACATCCTTATCCATAACGAATGTTACCTCCGAAGCTTCCTCCCGAAGCAGGCCGAAGGGAGTGGCTGCACCATGCCGTGTTCCGAGCAGTTGCATCATCAATTCCTCATCGGCAAACGATACTCTTGGAATTTGCAACGATGCCCCGAATTCTTTTGTTATAAAAGGTTTTCGGGCATGAGTCACGTAAAGCCAGAAACGATTTTTCTGCCTATTGGTAAGAAGAATTGTTTTTACTGTGTCTATACCGAAAGCCTTGTCAATATTAAGGCAGTCGTCCATTGTGATTCCCGGATCGCTCTCGATTCTTGTATAATCTATTCCGGCACTCTCGAGCCGGGAATAGATCAATTTCTGTGTTTCAGATTTGAAGTCTTTGGGTGCACCCGTGAGTATCTCGCTTGTATAGAAATTTTTGCTTTCAGGCATGGGGGTATACTTTTTTCATCCGCAAAATTAATAAATTTTTAATATATCCAGCACCTGTTAAAAATAATAGAGCAGTCCGGTTTAGGCCACATCTTATGGTTTTGCCCTATATATTTGCCAGCTATTGAATAGATTTTGCCATACAGAATAAAAAGCCAATCCAACAGATGCAATAGGATTCAAAAAAGTATTGAGTATCCAGATTCCCATGGCAGTGTTTTTTTGTGCCAACATCTGGCCCCCTGCAATCTGATCTGCATATCTTTTCCCAATCATTTTCCCTATGGAAAATTGACCGATACATATCAACAGCGAGATTATCCCTAACCAGATCACATTAACTAAATTATTGGCCAAACGTATTACAACAAAATCAATTGTCTGCCCGATCGTTATAAAAAGTGCAAATGCCCATAAATAAAAAGACCATTGTTTATATTTTGAAATTATTGCATTTAAATTTGGCAGGAACCTTTGCAGACACAACACTAAAATAAAAGGCAGGGCAATCACTATCGCAATCTTTGCAAATATCATCATGAACATATTTCCAAAATTAGAGTTTGGAACTGTATCGATAATCATGGAAATATAGATAGGCGCAACGATCGAAACCAAAAGATTTCCGACAATAGTATAAGTTGTAGTACGCACGGGATTAGCTCCCAACATTGCTGCCACCACCGTTACGGAAGAAGCAACCGGACACAATACACACATCAAAGCTCCCTGAGCCAATATATTATCAGACGTTACGGCATAAACAAACCAATATAGAGCTCCGCTGACTATGGTTTGAAAAGATGCTATAAAGAAGTCGAGCTTTGAAGGACGCAATGATGAAAGGCCGACGCCCGAGAAAGTCAGAACAAGTATAGAGAAAATAACGTATGGCACCGCAACCGACAAATATGAGCACAGTTGTCGAAGGAAATATCCTAAAATCAATGCGATTGGAAGAACAAGACTTTTATATTTTTGCATCTGATTAAGTCGCTATTGAAAAATAAACGATAAAAGTAGTGAGAATCTTGTATCAAAAATTTACTGTCGGTCAATTCACCGTTATAATGAACTGGCCTCTAAAAGTTAGGCAAATAACTTTTAGAGGCCAGTTCAGAATTCTTGAGCAAACTATTTATATAGGTCCAGAATCCAAGTCAGGATTTCATCCATGCTTGTTTGCTCGTATGGGAAAGAAGCCCTTCGGGCCCATCCGTGTCCACCGTCAGGATATATGTGTAGTGAGCTCTTTACCCCATTTTTGATAAGAGCATCATAATAATCCATCGAGTTCTGAACCGGCACCACATCATCGTCATACGAAACAAGAATAATCGCGGGAGGCGTTGTGGCCGATACGTGTTTCTCATTACTATAAAGCTCTATAAGTTCATCTGTCGGTTCTTTCCCGATAAGATTATCTCTTGAGCCCTGATGAGTCACACCTTCTTTCATAGTGATAACCGGATAGTATAGCACCTGAAAGGCCGGATAGGGGAGGGAGTCGACACGATGAGTTGCCACAGTTGAAGCCAGATGTCCCCCCGCTGAGGCTCCTCCTATACCGATATGTTCAGGATTTATACCATAGTCGGCAGCTTTCTCATGAAGTATCTGTAAGGCACGTCGGGCATCGTCGGCCGGAACGGTATGGTGTCCGTAATTCGGCATACGATATTTTAGTACAGCCAGTGTGATCCCTTTATCATTAAAGTCTTTTGCAAGTTCGCTTCCTTCGTGTATTGCAGCCAAACCCCAGTATGCACCTCCGGGACACATCAACATTGCCGTGCCGTTCGGTTTATCGGCAGGATAGATTGTAACGGACGGATCCGCTACGAAGGTGACCCAGGCAGGATTTGAATTATCTTCCTTATCCAGAGGAATGTCATTGGAACATGGTGCCGGAGTCTGATCCCAAAGAGCAAAAGTAATCGGGTCTGCTGCCTTAGCAGTCAATAAAGAGAGAGTAAAAGAAAGAAAAACGAATATCTTTTTCATAAAAATTAATGATATTTAGAGTAAGTTTGAGTTTGAGAGCAAAGATAGGGAATTAATTACTTTTGTCAAAATGAGATGTAATGTGGTCTTCAAAATATAAAAATTTTTGTTAATTTTGCGTTGCGGTTCACAAAGAGTCGCGATGCAAATGACGTATATCTCTTATAAAATCAACGTTTTCACTCCGGTTGTGATGAACTGGGGTTATCTTGAAAACTGGAAAAGCACAGCTTCTATCTGACTCTCGATAGAGTTTTCTTTTTTATTTTCTAACCAATAATTAATCTTATGAACAATCTCAGATTGCTCATAGTGTCGCTTGGTGTGACGCTATTGAGCGGTGGAGTGTGTGCTTCTGATTCAACCGGTCGTGTCTTTACAATTGAGGAACTCTTTACCATGGCTGAGAGCAACAGCACTCAGCTCAAGCCTTTCTTCGCAGCAGAGGATGTGGCAGATAAAGAGATAGCTGTGGCTCGTAGCAATAGGCTGCCGGATATTAACACCACTCTGAATTTTAGTTTTATAGGTAATGGTTTTACCACTAAACGCGATTTCTCCGACAGTCATAAAGCCGCCATTCCTCATTTTGGAAACGGCTTTTCGGTGGGAGTGACTCAACCTGTATATGCAGGAGGCGCAATCTCAAAAGGAATTGAACTTGCCGAATTGAAATCAACGGCTTCAAGATTTTCAACTGAGCTCCAACGCGACAATATCAGATTTCGTCTGGCCGGCTTTTATCTTGATATATATAAATACCGGAATTTGCGGAAAGTAGTAGAAGGAGGCATTGGGAGAGCACGTAAATTGCTTTCTGAAATGAAGTCGAGATATGAGCAAGGTCTTGCTTTGCAAAACGACATAACACGTTATGAACTTCTGCTTTCTGATCTTGAGCTTCAGCTTGTAAGAATTAATAATACACTCGACATAATGAATAACAATCTGGCAGTGCTGGCCGGGTTGCCTACCTCCACGGTTATTCTTCCCGACACCACCTTGCTCGAACGCTCTCTTCCTGTATCCGGAGAATTGATATGGCAACAGGAGGCGGAGGTTAATTCTCCTTCATTACGCCTTGCCAGATCGGGAGTGGATATAAGCAGAAAAGCGGAAGATCTCGTAAAAAGCGAGCGTCTGCCGAAAGTCGGATTACAAGCCGGGTGGACCATTGACGGGCCGATACTTGTTGAGGTTCCGCCGATCAACCGCAATCTCAGCTACTGGTATGTCGGAGTGGGGATCAGTTATGATCTCTCCTCGATCTATAAAAGCAATAAATCTTTATCGAAAAGTCGGGCTGCAACGAGAATGGCTATTGAGCAACTTGATGCCGCCGCAGAAAATCTGAGTCTTGAAATACGCTCCGATTATATCCGTTATCTTGAAGCTAACGAAGAACTTAAGACGCAGAATAAAAGAGTTGAGCTCGCTGAAAAGAATTATCGCACCACGTATACCCGATATATCACGGGAATGGCTTTGATAACCGATATGCTCGATGCGGCCAATTCACGTCTTGACGCGGAGCAGCAGCTTGTAAACGCGCGAATCAATATCATTTATAATTACTATAAACTTTTATTCACATCCGGAAAGATATGAATCACAAAACAAAGAAAATATTATCATATATAGTGGCAGGTCTTCTCATAGCAGGAGCTTTAATTTGGGTAGGCAGTAAATTTTATCATCCGGGAGATGTGGAATTTACCGACAATGCCCGTGTTGAACAACAGATAGTTCCGGTGCTGACAAGAGTTCAGGGTTATATTCGTGAGATCCGTTTTAAAGAGTATGAACCTGTAAAGAAAGGGGATACACTCGTTATTATCGATGATGCCGATATGAAGTTGAAAGTGGCGCAGGCCACTGCTGATTATCACAATGCGCTTGCGGGACGCACTGTAGCAGATCATAGCGTCGAGGTGGCGTCAGCTAATGCCGCAGTGAGCGAATCGTCGGTAATGGAGGCTAAATCCATGATGGAACTGGCAGCCACTGATTACGAACGCTATAAAAAATTGTTGGAGCAGGATGCAGTTACCCGACGACAGTATGATGCCGCAAAAACTGATTATGAGGTAAAGAAAGCGCGTTATGAAACGTTGTCGCGGCAGCGTGCCGCAACGTCTTCAGTTGTTTCTGAAACCCGACAGCGCATCGCCCAGAACGATGCCGGAATAGATCTTGCCCGCGCCATCCTCGAAACCGCCGAGCTAAACCTATCATACTGCTATATTATTGCTCCATGCGACGGATATGCCTCACGCAAGGAGATTCAGATAGGTCAGCTTGTGCAGCCGGGGCAGGTTCTCCTGGATATCGTTGATTCAGCTGATGTCTGGGTAACCGCCAACTACAAAGAGACACAATTGCGTCATATAAATCCCGGCAGCAAAGTCGAGATAGAGGTCGATGCTGTCCCCGGCGTAAAATTCGATGGTGTAGTAAGGTCAATATCCAAAGCGACGGGGTCGGCAATCTCTTTGCTCCCGCAAGACAACTCATCGGGAAATTTCGTGAAAGTCCGTCAAAGAATTCCTGTCAGGATTGAATTTACCGGTAACAATAAGCCGGCCGATATGCAGAAGTTGCGTGCCGGTATGAATGTGGAATGCGAGGTGAAATACTGATATGGCAGACTGGCATGCTCCTCAGGGACCTTTCGATATCCCTGAGGTCCCCGATTATATTCCACGGCGTCTGAAACCGTGGCTGTTCATATTTTTTGTGCTTATCATCCAGTTTTCCGGTGGAATTTATCTGGCGGCCGCCTCTGATATGGTCGGGACGACGGCATTGATGCAGGAGGATATTCTTATGGCCGGATATGCTTCCTTGATCGGAATGTCGATAAATTTCGCTGTCATGTTCCGGGTGAAGTTCCGTTTTTCCACACGGACACAGCTTATTGTCTGTGGTCTCGTTCTTATGGTGGCAAATGTAATATGTGCTGAGACTTCGTCGGTGCCGGTGCTGGTAACGGTGTGCCTGATAGCCGGATGGTTCAGAATGCAGGCCACGTTGGCTTGTAATTCCACAATCCAGCTCTGGCTCACGCCCGTGCGCGATATGGCAATTTTCTTTTGTTACGTCTATCTTGTGGTCGACAGTGTGATTCAGATGAGTGGAATAGCCACAATTTATACAGCATTCTTCTTTCAGTGGGAATATATGCAGTGGATTATGGCAGGACTCTTGGCGTTAATGGTTCTGATTGTGATTCTGATTCTGAAACCTCTTAGAGGACCGATGTATATACCGCTTCTCGGCATCGATTGGCTTGGAGCATTGCTGTGGACAGGATTTATGTTATGTTTCACGTTTATCTGTGTCTATGGAAATTTCTACGACTGGTGGGAAGCTTCCGAAATAAGGATTGCCTCTTATATCGGTTTGGCTTGTGTGGTGATCAACCTTTGGCGCGCCTCATTTCTTCATCATCCTTATATTTCTTTCCGGGCGATGAAAAACAGGAATGTGATAAGAGCTACGTTGATTTACCTTGTTTTCTTTACGCTGCTTGCCACGGAACACGTTTTCGAACACACATACGCAGCTAATATTCTGGGATTCGACGAAACTAACCTTATCGACCTTAACTGGTATGTCTTAGCCGGCATAATCGCGGGATGCGGTTTCACGTATTTTACATTTGCACTCCGCAAATGGCGCTATAAGACAATGACTGCAATAGCCTTCAGCTTAGCCGTTCTTTATCTCGGTTGGTTTTATTTCTTTATTGACTATGGAGTTGAGAAAGAGATGCTTTTCATTCCTCTCTTTTCTCGCGGAGCGGCGTCGGTGATCATCTCCATAATCTATCTGACGTCGATTGTTCAGAGCGGGCTCCCTTTTCAGGTTTTTCCGCAGGCCCTTACGATCAACGGTTTTACGGGAGCTGTTATGGGAGCTACACTCGGGCCCGCGATTATCGGTGAGATCCTTAAATTTACTATGGCCAAGAATGTCTCGCTTCTGGGTGCCGGACTCACTGATTTTAGTTTTGCAGCCTCTTATATTCCTCTCGAAAAATTGTATGGAATGGTTAATGTTCAGGCAATGGTGGTCTCCATGAAAGAGATTTACGGCTGGTTGCTGATCGTGGCCTTGGCCTCATTAGCAGCTATACTGATAAGTTACGGGCCGATCAGGCCAATGGCAATATTCCCGAAGTGGAGAACGATCAGGCGAACGATCCGGAAAATGTTGCGTCGAGAAATAGCGACATGAGTATAAAAAAAGAGACCCTTCAAAGGGTCTCTTTCATTCTTTTATAAATAAACGTCTTTCCTCTGCTCATTTCAGTTTTCCCCGGCGCGACCGATGTGTCAAGATTTATATCGGTATGTTCCGGTATCCACTCGATCACGGCATCCATCCATTTTATGATACCATCTTTTGTGGGGTGTGGGTTTTTTGCGCTCTGACGCGGAAGGGTAAGGTCGAAACTGCGGAAGAATTTTTTTTCGCCCAGTTCATTCTGTAACCATTTGTTAAGCACTTCTCCCTTATCATACCCGGGCCAGTTTGGCGGACCAATCCAGAGCATGGGTCTGTCGCCGATCGCTTCCTTAATCTTGGCAACCGGATTGCTTAGTTTTCCGGCGGGGGCCGGTTCAAACAGTTCGTTCATTCCTAAAGAAAGAAACACGGCGTCCGGATTCTGACTCTCTATTATTTGCTTCAGTCTCGGGGCGTTAGCCCACTTCTCAATAGTGGAGCCGTCCCAGATTATGGTTGCTACCTCAAAATCATTTGCAACTCCGTAAGCATTAAGACGTTCGGCCATCCAGCCGGTCATCGAATCTCCTATGAAAAGCACCTTCTTAACCGGTTTTGCTTCTGTTTCGAGAGCATGCGTTGTAAAGACATTCCCGCCTGTAATGATAAGCACAAGCGAGAATAACAGTTTGCTTATATTTTCAAATTTCATAATCTATTATTTATACGGTGCAAAGTTAGATAATTATGCGTAAAAACATACTCTTCTTATTAACGAATCAGAGGCAGATTAAGTTTTTTTTTTTAATTTTGCGATATATTTTTGTGAGAAATGGAAAACAAAGAAGATAAAAAACAGGAAGAAAAGAAAATTGTGCTGAGTGGAATTCGTCCCACAGGAAATCTTCATCTCGGCAACTATCTGGGAGCTCTGTCGAAGTTTGTCAGAATGCAGGATGATTACGACTGCCGTTATTTTGTAGCCGATCTGCATGCCCTGACAACCAATCCGGACCCCGATGTACTTCATGAAAATGTAAAAAATATTCTTGCCGAATATATAGCTGCCGGCCTTGACCCGGAGAAAAACACCATATATGTCCAGAGTGATATCCCGGAAATTTCCGAGATGTATCTTTTGCTCAATATGCATGTCGGAATCGGAGAGCTGATGCGCACCGCCGCCTTTAAGGATAAAGCCCGAAAGGCACTTGGCATACATACCGACAGTGAAGATAAGGAGATTGAAAAGGAAATTATCGGCAATCAGACCAACCGTCGTGTTAATGCCGGCTTGCTCACATATCCCACTCTTATGGCTGTCGATATCCTTATTCATCATGCTGATTATGTGCCGGTAGGGAAGGATCAGGAGCAACATCTCGAGCTGACACGTCGTTTTGCCCGCCGGTTCAATTCTTTCTATAATGTAGATTATTTCGGCGAACCGGTCAATTTCAATTTCACAGGTGAAGCGGTGAAAGTCCCCGGTCTCGACGGCTCGGGAAAGATGGGCAAGAGCGAGGGCAACTGCATATATCTTATCGATGATGAAAAGACCCTGCGAAAGAAAGTGATGCGTGCCGTCACTGATGAAGGGCCGAAAGAGCCGGGACAACCTATGTCGGAACCGGTGAAAAATCTCATCACGCTTCTTGAACTTGTTTCTACTCCCGATACTGTTGAACATTTCCGCAATGCATACGCTGACTGTTCGATCCGTTATGGCGACCTCAAGAAGCAACTTGCCGAAGATATTCTTAAAATCACATTGCCGATTCGCGAACGCGTGCTCGATATCCGAAGCAATGACGAATATCTGTCGAAAGTGGTACGCCAAGGTGCGGAGAGAGCTCGCGAAGCTGCCGCAGCCACTCTTGAGGACGTTCGCCGCATCATGGGCATAAGACGTTTCTGATGGTACTTAACTGGATCTGGATCGGACTTTTCGCCGTGGCTTTTCTTGCTGCGGCGGGAAGGACTCTTTTTTCAGGCGATCTTGCTGTCTGGAGCGATGTGATGAATGCGTCGTTCGATCAAGCCGCTTTCGCTTTTGAGATCTCCCTGGGCCTCACAGGTGTACTGACATTATGGCTCGGCATCATGAAAGTGGGGGAACGAGCCGGAGTCATAGAATTTTTTGGACGTCTGATAAGTCCGTTCTTCTCCCGACTTTTCCCCGGCATTCCGAAGGGTCATCCGGCTATGGGTGCAATATTCATGAATATATCGGCAAATATGCTTGGGCTCGATAATGCCGCCACGCCTATGGGACTCAAGGCGATGCAGCAGATGCAGACGCTCAACGAAAAGAAAGACACCGCAACCGATGCTATGATCATGTTTCTTGTTCTTAACAGTTCAGGACTATGCTTGATTCCCATAAGCATCATGATGTACAGGGCACAAGGAGGCGCCTCAAATCCGACGGATATTTTCATTCCAATCCTCATTGCCACAGCGGTGGCTACGCTTGTCGGTCTGCTGGCACTATGTATCAAGCAACGCATCCGTATGGATGGTGTGATATGGGCGTGGCTCGGAGGGATTGCAGCAGTTGTAGCCGGCGTAACATGTTTTTTTTCATCTTTGCCCGCAGATAAGGTGCAACTATACAGTACCTTCGGCGCCAATATTATTCTTTTTGCTCTGATTCTTTGTTTTATATTTGCCGGAGTCCGTCGTCATCTGAGGGTTTATGACGTGTTTATAGAGGGAGCCAAGGAGGGTTTTAAGACAGCCGTTATGATTATTCCCTATCTCGTGGCCATTTTGGTAGCCATAGGAATGTTCAGGGCCTCCGGTGCACTTGATCTTTTCACCGGGTGGGTAGAGCAGGCCATAGCATGGCTTGGATTTGATACGCAATGGGTAGGTGCGCTTCCTACAATGCTGATGAAGCCCTTGAGCGGAAGCGGAAGCTGCGCCATGATGCTCGATGTCATGCACACTCACGGTGCGGATGCTTTCGTAAGCAAACTGGCCGCTACAGTAAGGGGTTCCACAGATACAACCTTTTATATCCTTGCTGTATATTTCGGTTCGGTTGGAGTCACCAAAACACGTTATGCCGCCGGTTATGCCCTCTTTGCCGATATAGTGGGAGCTGTGGCAGCTGTTGTAGTGGCTTATATGTTCTTTTGAGTGTAAAAATATTTTTAGGATAGAATTATGAATGTCTAAGGCCCAATTTTTATGAGCCGGGCCTTAATGAAAATAAGGCCCTCCGCATCTCGCGGTGGGCCTTTCCATAACGTTTCAGGATGTTTAGGTTATATACTTTTATCATCCAAGCTGAAGCGGAGTGTATTCAAGTCCGAAAGCATCCGCAACCGCCTTATAAGTTATCTTACCCTCATCAACGTTCACACCTTCTGCCAGACCGGGATCTCTGCGGCAAGCTTCTTTCCAGCCTAAAGAGGCGAGACGAAGGGCATAGGGGAGAGTGGCGTTTGTCAGAGCCAGCGTAGAAGTGTAAGGCACTGCGCCGGGAATGTTGGCTACTGCATACTGAACCACTCCGTCGATCTCATAAATAGGCTCGGAGTGAGTTGTGGGATGAGTTGTCTCGAAGCAACCGCCCTGATCTACGGCAACGTCTACCATCACCGATCCGGGACGCATGAGTTTGATCATGTCGCGCGTAACGAGATGAGGAGTCTTGGCACCGGGAACGAGAACAGAACCGATCACCAGGTCAGTATCGGGCAGTTCTGCTTCTATATTATGACGTGAAGAATAAAGAGTCTTCACATTTTTCGGCATCACTTCAGCGCAGTGGCGCAGAGTGGGGAGCGAGATATCGGTGATTGTCACATCGGCACCGAGACCGGCAGCCATGAGTGCGGCATTTTTACCAACGACTCCGGCACCAAGCACCAGCACTTTCGCGGGTTTCACTCCCGGAACACCTCCGAGAAGCACTCCGCGTCCACCCTGAGGAGCTTCAAGGAAACGGGCACCTTCTTGAACTGACATGCGGCCTGCCACTTCGCTCATCGGGATGAGCAGGGGAAGACGATGGTCACGGTCGGTTACAGTCTCGTATGCGATGCAGATAGAGCCTGATTCAAGCATGGCGTCGAGCAGTGCGCGTTCTGATGCAAAGTGGAAATAAGTGAAAAGCACCTGACCTTTACGGATAAGTTTATATTCCGGTTCGATCGGCTCCTTAACTTTCACAATCATTTCAGCGATAGCGTATACATCTTCGATGGTAGGAAGGATTTCTGCTCCCGCAGCTTTGTATTCCTCGTCAGAGAAGCCTGAGCCGATTCCGGCAGTGTGCTGAACATACACTTCATGGCCACAAGCCACCAACTCCTTGACACCGGCAGGGGTTGCACCCACGCGGTTCTCATTGTTTTTAATTTCTTTTGGGATTCCGATTTTCATGGTATTGGTATAAATTTGTTATTGTGTTTTCAACGAGTGTAAATTTATAAAAATTAAATTTTCATTACAACAGTTTTAATTATGTTTTTCGGCATATTTTTGAAAGTTTCATTTGCTCACCAGAAAGCGGAAATATTTTTCGATTATATATATCACCGGCAAACATAAGGCACATGCCAAGGTAGCAGTCGCTATCCCGGGAAGAAGACCGTCTGTCAGAATTTCGGGAGCTGCCCCGAAGCCAAAGAGCATTATTCCTTTAATAACTGCGAATGCAGGAAGATGAAATCCGCAGATCAATAGTGTGCCTCGCGAAATCAATCTTATAAGGGCGCCATCTTTGAAAAGTCGGTTAAGCCATATCGCAATCTGGATCGAAGTTATGATTCCTCCGATCGAGGTCAGAATAAACCATACCGGGTTTCCAAGCACTCCGATGAAAAAAGCTGTAGGCGAATTAAGGGAAAGACCGCACATTAGCAGGGCCACCCCTAAAAGCAGAAGCAGGGGAGAGACTTTGAAAAGATGTTGAAGCTGCATGGTGTGGTCACGTGCTATATGACCAAGTGCATAGAAAGCAAGAGCTCCACTTGCCGGAGCGAGCGTGAACGGAAGGGCCCAGCCTGCACCATTTGCCTCTGTCGAGGCAAAAATACTGACAACTGAGGCTACAACATAGGCAGAAATGGCAATCACGCCATCCGAAAGTTTACGGGAGAGTCCGTAATATACGATTTCGACTACGAAAAAACATAGAAGAGACCATAATGGAATGTCGTGAGTTAGAGCGGGAGGAATACCGAGTGCAACCGCTACGAGAGGTTCATGCCATTGCAGGCCGTAGTCTGCATCGTTTCCGTGATTTTTCAATATCATCAACCATAAGAGATAGACGACGATGTTTATCCATAGGTAGGGAATTACCAATTGCCGGAAGCGTTTGATGACGAAAGGCCTGAACTCCGGATTTTTCTTGCGGGAGAATAAGAAGCCTGACAAAAAGAAGAAAAGAGGCATTATGAAGCTGTTTATAGCTATCGTAAGTTCTGCCACACAGTGAGTGTGGAGTAGAACCACGAGATAGATTGCCAGCGATTTTCCGTAGTCAATCCATCCGATATGTTGCGATCGCGAATTTATCATTGTCAGTTATCGGAAAAATAAAATATGCTTTTCTCTCTGTTAAGTGGAGATGTTTCTATAGCGGCCCCGTCAAGAACGGAATGAAACATAGTCTCTGTTGTCAGGCGTTTGTCGCGATTGGCCTTAAGAGCGGCAACCTTTTCCGGGAAATTGGCCGCATATTGAGGCGAATACCACACGAAACATGCCGGATGATGAAGCGTCTCGTGATCGGAGGCATGAAGATAGCGTCCCTCTTCTCCAAGAGACTCTCCGTGGTCTGAAATAAATATTATAATGGCATTCCGTTTCTGCAGCTTTTTTATTATTTCCGCAATGAAAGCATCTGTGGCAAGGATGGTATTGTCGTATGAATTTACCATCTGTTCCTGAGAAAGCTCGCTGAGAATACGGCTGTCTACTTCCGGACGGAACCGGGCAAAAGAATCTGTATAATGAGCAGGATACCACCAATGAGAACCTATCGTATGGAGAACGGCAAGGCGTTTTTCCTCTTTCCCCTTGTTAATGATATGGTCGAGCGGTGCAAGCAGGTCGTAATCTGTCCATTTGTCGAAGCCATAGAGATTGCGGGCTGAATTACACATAATCAGAGAGTCTGCCTCATGCATGAAATAGGCGTAAGTCGCCACGCCATCCTGATTCGACAGCCAGTAGGTTTTGTAGCCCGCTTTGCGAAAGAGTGAGATAAAAGATTCATCGCTAAATGCGGCATCTTCTCTTATGCTGTCTGCACGGGTCATTATGTGGGGGACACTGATATGCGTATAAATATGATCGCTCCACATTTCCGGGAAGGAAATCACCGCTGTATCAGCTGCCAGCAACGGTGTGGTCGCTCTATTATATCCGTTAAGCTGAAGATGATCCGAACGAAGCGATTCGCCGATTATGAATATTACGTCAGGAGATGAATCGTGAGCGACAGCATTTACTCGGGAATAAGTATCTCTGTTTTCCGCTACTGCTCGCCGGTTGGCAAGCCAGTCGTTTACCGAATACCAGAAAGAATAAGGCATTCTGGCTGTTACCGGAGCTTTGAACCGGGTTACTATATGAACCGGAAGAAGACACCCCGTAAAATAGATAGCGGTAAGAACATAAACGTGTTTGGCTCGTTCAACTTTCCGGAAACGGTAAATCACGATCAATACGGAGGCCGCTAATGACGCAATCAGCCCGATTACGAGAGGCAATGTTATAACCGTCACCCAGGTAGACCATTCGTTAGTAAGAGCAAGATCTATGAGATTAGCGGTTATCGAGAGCCCCATGGTCAGTCTGTAATAGGCTGCAATTGCTGATAAAGTAAGCAGTACGGGCCATAAAATCATGAAAACCCATTTATTAAGCCCGATAAGCCCGATAACCATTGATGCGGATAAACTTACCACTGCCCATTGTGATGCAAGGACCAAATATCCTTTGATGCCATTTGCGGGCGACCCCATGAATTCTATCCCCACGAAAACGAGTGCATAAATCGCCGAAAGTATAAGCCAGAAACGTAAATAACTTATCTTCGGCAGATTGATTCTTATTTTCGGAAGATTTAACATGTTTTTCTGGTGTTCTTTTCAGTAAAGAAGATTATAGCCCGGCCTCGGAAAATCAGTAAGGTTCTGTGATTACGAGTTTGTCGCCTGAGATATCAGCCTTGAAAAGATGTGGCACACGATGATAACGTCCGTTAATATCCTTATGGCTATGAACCGACATCAGGAGTTGTCCATCAAGAGTTCGGAAGAGCATTCCGTGTCCGAAATCAGGAGGAGTGACGGGTTCTTTTTGATGGCTCCAGGGGCCGTCGAGAGTTCCGCTTTCGGAATAAACCACTCCTTGAGTGTAGATATCGCGCACCCAGCTTGTCCATATCATTCCGAGACGTCCGGAGGCAGTCCGGAAAAGATACGGCCCGTCGGTAACCATGTTAGGCTTTCCACTTCCATCATTTTCTTCGCTCCAGGGGCACGAACTCGATTTAAACATAAGTTCCGGTTTCCCGGCTGCCCCGCTGAGATCTGATTTGAGTTCGATCTTCTCGATTGTTCCGTCATGATTATGCAGCCATTCGTGACAATAGACCATATATGGCTTACCGTCGGTATCAATCCAGAAAGTGCCATCGAGCGTTGGCATATCGGCAGGGAGATAATCATCTCCGGAAACGGGGCGATAAGGCCCTTCCGGGTTATCGCTTACGAGGATATGGGTGGCACGTCGCGGTATCTTGTTGCCGAAAGCCTCGGCACTTACGAGCTTATCGTTGGTGAATGTTGCAAAATAATAATACTTTCCTCTATATTTATGAATTTCAGCCGCCCAAATCTGAGGGTGCGGACCTATCCATGAATTGGAGTCGGGTTGAGCCACTATATAAGGGCCGGTCCAGCGGCGCAGATCGGGACTTTTCCACAGCATTCCTCCTGTGCCCGTCATGTAATACATATTCGTGACTGAATCGGCAAGAATCGCCGGATCGCTTAGCCTGATTGAATCGAGAGGTATGTTTTCACGGAAATTACGTGCTTTCGCAGGATAATTATTATTTCCCGCGCTTAGAGAGCCGGCAGAAAGGATAACAGCTATCGCCATAGAGATGGCCAAAAGAATACGTTTCATCATTTTTCAGATATAAAAAGCATTATTGATTGTAAAGATATAAAAAACCGCTGAAAAATAAGGCCCCGACTCATAAAAAATCAGCATGCTGATTTTTTATGAGTCGGGGCCTAAAAAGACGGTGTGTCAGAAGGGCCATCTGCCGCGTTGCCACCAAAAAAAGCCGTGTCGTAAGCTAACTTACGACACAGCCTTTAAAATATCGGATAGAACGGTCTATCAGATGCGAACCTTAAGTGATTTTCCTTCCTGGCGGATGATATATATTCCGCGTGTCAGAGTTTTAAGAGCGCTTCTGTCGGCATCTTTGAGGATTCTTATACCGTCAAGATCGTAAAGATCGAACGTTGAGTTAAGATCTACCTCTACATCAGAGATGCCGGTTGCTTCGTTCTTTGTAATGGAGAACTGTTTTACGGTTACATTTTTGATCCTGCCTTTAGCGTGGAAGCCTACTGTCAGGATACCGGTGGGTACGGTTGTGATCTGTGATTCGGTGGGCTCTGCATCATCGGCGAGAGTTGCAATATCGCTGGCCTTGATGATGAATTTCTGAGCTTCCTCCTCGTTTACGTTATGTGTGGTTACATCGGCAATCTTGGTTTTCATATCGGAATATTCGGGAGATGTCCCGGCATAGAGTTCCCAAGTGTAAGGAGTAGTGCCGTAACCGTGGTTAGTTACGAGAGAGATCTCAAACTGGTCACCTTCGCGGACGTTAAGACGCGGAGAAATTATCCAGTCGTTAGTTCCTGTCTTGTCTGAATTAATAGTAACCACAGGTGTATCATAATCGGAAATCCAGGTTATATCCTCATCATCAGAATCGTAGTCACCGTTTACGTTATGCGCTGTCCAGTCGTTGAACGATGTGAATTCATGGGGGAATTCGTGACCACCACCAATCCAGGCCGAGCTTCTCGGCGCATTAGATTCAGATTTACCTAATTCTGAATAAATTTCTACTTTATATTCGTATGTACCGGCCTCAGTGATAGTTTCATCAGTGTATGAAGATTCTTCTCCAATAACAAGACCTTCGGTTATGGTTGCAATCTCTGCAAAAGGATCTTTTCCATATTTTCGCGAAATAACAGCTCTTTCAATTTCCGGTTTTACGCCGGGAACATTCGTAGTTTTGGGGTTGGTCCAGGTCACAGTAGCTTTAAGAGCGAAGTTTTCGCCGGGAGTAACAGTAAGATCTTTGGCTACTGCGGGAAGCACCTCGATAGGAGCGATCGCGACATTCTGAATCTTCACATCTTTCTTTTCGGTTGAGCTGTTTCCGGAAGCAGTAAAGTCAAATCTATATTTTCCTGCGGTTTCAATCTTAAGATAAGCCTTTTTTTCTGAAGTGCCTGTTCCGCCGTCAAGAATCCAGTTATCGGATGCTATGGCCTGATCTGCGCCTTCGGCGATGACAGAGGCAATAATCTCGAATCCTGATATACCGCCACCGACGCGGGAGGTAACTTCATAATATCCGGGATTAAGGTCGAATGGAGCCGTTTCCAGAACATCAGAGATAGTAGATGCTGTTTCGCGGGTAATATTGAGGACTGCCCCGGAAGTAGTGAGCTGCCATGTCGTATCATCATTATCACTGTCTTTAGCTGTCCATAGACAATGTTTGGTAGCGTCCTTGAAATCGCATGAGTAAGGCATGGCCTGTGTGGGGTCGCCGACCCAAGTAGAGTATATTGTCTCAGCCTCACCGTCAGCCACATGGTTATTCCAGTAGGGGAGTATGCGGTAAGCTACGACACCGGTGGTTCCGGGTGTATCGGTAAATGTCTGTTCTGTGCCCGGAGTCAGATTGTCGGCATCTGTAAGAGTTGCGATAGGCTCCGTTTCTTCGCCACGATAGATTTCAATCTTGTCGAGATTACCGGAGATATCCCCATCGATATTTGATTTTGCGGGATTAGTCCAGCTGAGTGCAACGGTTGTTTCACCGCCAACAGCCTTTGCATCCGAAACATGAAGAGGGGATTCATACCATTCTACAACCTCAATCTTATTTATATTAACGGTATATGCATTCCCGGGTTGTTGTTCGCGGAAAGCTATGTTAAATTCCTTAGGCTCGTCAATATAGAAATAAAGATCATAGTCTTTATAACTTCCGGTTGCATGGATTGTACCGATTTCATTTGTGAAGTCAGCAATAGTATTTCCGCTTCCAACATAGAGGGTTGTATTGGAAGGAGTATAATCGTTAAACTTTTCAGATACTGTTATCTTATACACTCCTGCTTTTTCAGCTTTTAGAGGAGGTGTAATCATCCAGTTATCACATTTTTTATTTTGTGCATAAAAATAAATGTAATAGCCACTATAGCTGCTTCCTGAAATTTTCCAATTGTTTGCAGCAGTTGTCTCGGAATCTTCGCCTTTCAGGACAGTGAAAAAGTCATCAAATTCTGCTTGAGTCATCATAGTGATGTTAGGAATCCAAGGAAGAGCCTGAGCTACAATCGGACCGACATACAGAGTGTTAGTCTTGACTTTGGCACCGGGGGTAGCATTGGCGACAACTTCCACTTCATAGTAATGGTATCCAGGAGTCAAACCATCCTCCTCAGTATCTTTCCAACTTGTGGCATCCCCTGCAAGTTCTTTTGTCAAAATTCCATCGCGGTAGATATTCACTTTTTCGATTGCCACACCTTCAGGCATTGCCACTCCATCTGCATCAGTTGTCGGAAGTGTCCAGGAAAGATCTGCCTCCAAAGCATGATTTTCTCCCGGAGTAAAGGTTAGACCAGTAATTGAACCGGGTACAAACACATTCTCCTCTATTTCAAAACCAATTATTTCTATATAGTATGCATTTGCAGGAGAACAACCATGAAATCCGAAATAATAATTTCCTGAGGTTTCCGGGGTCATGGTCATAATATTTTGTTGCCATCCGGATCCTGTTACAAATTCATAAAGTTTTAGACCGCTTTTAAGTGACTCAGTAGAGTTATCTTGCGCGGTATAAAGAATCAATTTGTCTTGATAATAAACACGGCTACAAAACTTTATCTTATATTCTTTCCCTGCTTCAAGAGCGATTGCAGGAGAAATTGCCCAGTCGTCAGCGCCATACTCTTTTTTATAATTATATTTCAAGCCTTTGTCTGAACCTGTCCATTTAATATCAGAACTCGACAGTGTAGTAGGTTCCCACGTGATTGTTTCCGGGTCCACATTAATTATCGACCACTCGGAATCATCCCCCATGGCTGATGAATAGGGTACGCTTTTGACTGACGCATCATCGGCAAGTGCCGGCAACCCGATCAGCGCAGAAGCAAGTAGTAGGGTAAATTTCTTCATGTTTCTTTTGTGTTAGTTTGTTAGTCCGCCGTGCCGTAACGTTTGCCAATACGGCACGGCGGAAAAATTATGTTAGTTCAGTCTCGTTTAGATTATTTAATAATAATCTTTGTGCTCTGAGTTCCGTAGCGAACCACGTAGATTCCCTTCTCAAGCTGAATGCTCTTTGAACCGGTAAGTTTGCTTCCGGAATATATGCAGGAACCATTCATTGAATAAATGGCAACATTCATATCATTAAGATTATTAAGATAGAGAGTATTGCCGTTGATAAAGATGTTTTCTGAAGTTTCCACTTCATTAACGCCTGAGCCCTCTGTCTTTTCAATCTTTACGTTATCGACAATCAGCAGATTGGTCGATTTGGCAAAAGATGTCTGGAAATAGAGCTGAACCCACGGGGCGTTACGGAAGTTAGCCGGAAGAGTAAAGGCGAGCTTCTGCATTGCGGAAGAAGATGTTCCTGAAATCTTACCGATCTCGACCGGTTCATCATTTCCAAAGCAGGCGCCGGTGATTATAGTTTCGGGAGTATTGTCGTTAATGAGCACATCGAGCGAAATAGTGATGTTGTCGTTATCTCCTGCAGCTGTAAATGCCGGAATACCGATAAGTGCTTTCGACCCCGCTTCTGTGGGTTTAGCCACAAGGACATTGCCTTCGCCGTCGTTTACAACATTTTCAGCCGGCCATACCCACCAATTGCCGGTAAATGTCTCGTCAGGACGATATTGCAACCAGGGACTGTACTGGAAATAATCTCTGCCATTCTCGAAATCATCGAGCATCGGGAGAGTAAACGGTGTGCCGAGCAATACTTCTCCACCCTGCATATCGTCGCCGTGGCCGGCAACGTTTTCAGCCATAACAACCAGAGTATGACAGGCTTGTTTTCCCGCTTTAACGCTAAAGGTAAATGTGGTTTCTCCCGGTTTGGTAACGCCACGTTTAACCCATTCCATATCATAAAAACTCTGAACTGCCTCATATATTGTGTAGAAGCATGTTTCAGGATCAACATAACCCTCTGTAATACCCTTTGTCGGAGCATCCCATTTCATTTCTACAGAAAGCATATCCTCGCTTATGGTAAATTCAAGATTCTCTACCATATCCGGTACAACCACACCTGTATAGACCTCGATTGTGGTCGGAGTGCCGGCGGTTTCTCCTGCAGAAGTTGTGACATTAATCACATTGACGCCCTGCTTGGTGCGAACCGTGACGGATTGTTCCGATCCGGGAGCGCCGGTGACGCTCTTCACTTCATCGGCAGTGACAGTAGCCGTAACATCGCCGGAGAGTGTCTCTCCTGTGTAACTGAGTGTCGGCATACGGAATGTAAGGGTTGCTTCAAGAGCACCTTTTTCACCTCTGACAGCTTTAAGGTCGGTAACGGCTGCCGGTGAACTATTGCCTATTTGTGATTTTTCGACAACTATGTTGCGCACAAAAATACCGGTCTCTATACCAACCTCATATTTCAGAGGTGTCGAACGGAATGCGATATAGTAGTCGCCCGGTTCGGCAACGGTGAAGACTGTGGAATATGCGGTATATTCCGTAAGAGGTTCAAATTCTTCCATTAGCACCTCGGTCATAGACTCCGGTTCCGGGGCTGTTCCGATTCTTATTTCAAGGTCTTCTCTGTCGGTCTCGGGGCATGTTCTCATAGCCTCGAATGCGAGCGAGTAGACAGCTGTCTTGTCGGGGAAGTTGATCGGAGCGAGTACCACCCAGTCGTCACCCCCTTTTTTCGAAAGACTCCACATAGACTCCATATACCCGTCGCGACATTTCCAGCTGTAGCTGTCGCCGTCAAGATCGAATGTGTGCATAAGGTCGAACTCCTCGCGGGTCGGAGTGAGATTTACAGGCAGATTAAGAGCTGCTCCCGCAAGAACCTTATTTGAATTGGCATCTGCCGATTGCTTTTCATTGCAGATTGCCACAACCGATGCCTGATACCATGTGAGCGGCTCGGAGAGGGGGAGAAGTCCGGTTACGGAAGTCTGTTTTGTTGTGGTCTTTTTCTCACCGTTGATGTAGACATCATATTCCATTGCTTCGAGATCCACGTATCCGTTGTTTACACCGGCCGAAACAGCATCCCATGAGAGAGTCTGCTCGGTCAGTACAACATTTGTCGGTGCCAAAGGAATGTCATTTCCTATGTATTTTGTCACGAAAGCTTTCTCACTCTTGAGAGAGCCGGCGGAAGCGGTGATGGAAAATGTGTGATTGCCATCGGCAAGATCAGCGAATGTCGCTTCTACGGTGGCTCCCGGTTCGGCTGTGCCGGTTTTATAGGAAGCATCGTCAAGAGCTATGGCCCAAGAAAGTTCGCCTGAAAGAGTGTTTCCGTCGATATCTGTAGTGGGGAGCAGGGCTGTCATGCTTCCCGATGTGGCTCCATCGGTAAAGCTAACCGAGGTAATTTCAGGAAGTGCGGGCTGGCCGGCCTGAATCACTTTGTCGGTCGTTACGAAAACGGAAAATTGCTCTTCATTAGAATAAGTTCTAACCTGACTGAGCGTTTTTGTTGTCGGATTTATTGTGCAGAGATATGACGAGTAGCTTTCTTCTCCTTCATATCTGTTCCAGTAGAATAGATCTTCCTTAGGAGAATAAACGAGACCGGTCGGTTCATCAGAATCAGGACTTACGTTGTTAAAACTCATCACTTGAGTCTGAGTTCCATCGGGCGCTATAGTGACGAGAAGTGTCGGATAGCCTTTGGTGATACCATATATCTTCCCGTCGGCCGGATTGTAAGTCATGGCCAGACAAGAACTGTCGTAAGTTGTTTTTTTCACAACAGTTAGCGTGGTAGGATCGCTTCCCTCTGCCGACATGAAAGCTGTATTTCCCAAAGCATCCTTGCCATAACCATATATCATATTGGTTTCAGGGTTGTAGGCGGCCATTGTGAAATAGGCGTCATCCACATCCATTGAGGAAGCGGAGATGAGTGCTCCGGTTTCGATATTGATTTCTTCGTAATTGAGAGCTTTTATGGTCATGCCATACTTGTCGATACCATAACCGCACAGCTTGCCGTCTTTAATCCATCCGGCGGTGAGCTCCATTTTGTTGGGTCTCTTCCATTGCATTGAAGCTCCGGATTTTGTAAGCTCATAATATCCGGTGGAGGCTTCATCATTCCCGGAATAATAGAGCCAGGCATAAATTGCCGACCCGCCGGGAGTTACCTTCATAGGTTCGTCAGGCTGTGGAACAGCTTTTTCAACCATGTTTTGGGAGGCCATTACGGTGATTCCGGCTGCTGCCGCGAGCATGGCGCTCCAGATAACGATTTTTTTCATAAATATGATTACTTGATGATTATTTTATACGATTTGGTTCCGATGCAGAGAATGTAAGCTCCGGGAGCAAGATTGATCTTGCCATTGTTCATTCCGGCTTTTACATCGGCAGTTTTAATTCCGGAAAGAGTAAATACCGAGATTGCGGGAAGATCGGCACCGTTGATTTGAACGTAGCCCTTTCCGGAGGAGATGGTGAATTTCTCTGTCTCCGGATTCTCAACAGATGAGTGGTCGCCGGCAATTGAGATTTCACTGATACCTATAAAGTCGGAGGTAGTCGGGAATTTGGAATCTATATAGAGCTGCACCCAAGGCTTATCAAGCATTTTGTCGGGGAGAGTGAAAGTGACTTGCGATTTGCCGGCCTCCATCGGGAAGTTCCCTAATGAAAGGGGAGCTTCGCCGTCATTGCATTCGGCGAGAATGCGTGTCTCGGCCGTAAGGGGTGTCGGTGAGAATATAAATGAAACTTTAACTTCGTTCATTGTGAGAGTGGAGAAACGGGGAATGCCGAGGCGTCCGTTTGAGTTGGGTTTGTTGCCGTTTCCAATAATGCCGAAACCTTCGGTAGCTCCGGGGATGAAATCTTCAAAATCTCCCATACCCCAGTCGGAGTCATAACTGCTGTCGGGGGTATAGATAATCCAGGGAAGATAGGTCAGACCACCATTGAATTTTTCAAGCATTGGGAGTGGATAAGGAGTTCCGAGAAGTTCGGAAACACTTTTCACTCTTCCGGAATCTCCTTTGGAGTTGCTTGCCAAAACGCCGATATTTACCAGATCCTGTTCCGCCCCTTTCTCACAACGGAAATTGAAACTGCAGTCGGAAGTTTCTCCGATAGGTTGCCATCCGGATCCGGAATTGCTTGAGATGTAACGGTAAATCTGATAGGTTAGTTTCTGAGGATCAATGTAGCCACCGTTGAAGCCTTCGGTGGGAGCTTCCCAGGTGAGAGTCATTCCCATCATATCCGGATCGGCAATAGCCACAAGATTGTTTACTGTTGCCGGAACATCTTCGCCTGTGTAAACTTTTACACTTGAAGCCGGACCGTCAAGGTTTTTGTAACTTACGTAGACATCTATGGTGTTCGATCCCTGTCCCGTTTCTATTTCAGCCGTTACGGTCTCACCCGGTTTTCCGGTTACGTCCTTGCTAATTTTCTTGCAGATAACGTGGGCTGTAAGAATTTCTTCCTTGTCGAGAGGTTGTCCGGCGTAGGTGTTTAACGGCATTTTGAATGAGACGTTTGCCTTGGCAGCGCCTCCGGGCGCAGCCGTGGCTTTAAGATCGCTAACAAATCCCGGAGAATAGATAGAAACATCTGTTGTGAGAATGTTGAGATCTCTAACATATATACCATATTGATCGGGAGCTGAGCAAGCGTGGATACCGATATATCCCTCTATCGGTCCATTGGCATTGAAATATCCTGAATAGGTCTGGAATGCACCGGCAAGGGGAGTGAAACGTCCGATCACTTCAGTCGTCATGGCTTCCGAACGCGCTTCGTTTCCGAATTTAACCTCTACCGATTCGAGAGGATATTCTTCAGAGGCAGCCATGGCCTGCATTGTGAAGCAGATCAGATTTTCCGATTCAGGGAAATAGGTGACAGGTAGGAAAACCCAGTCATCAGCCGGACCGTTTTCGCTATAGTCTGAGAAAAGAGCGGAGTTATCCGGATCGTAGCTCCATGTATAACCGTCTTTATTCACGTCTTCTACCGTCATCAGGTTTGCTTGCTCGGCAGTAGGAGTGAGGGATACGTCAAGTTGAAGCGGTTTCCCCACCACTATTGTATTGGAATAACCCGGTTTTGAAATCAAATCTCCGAAACATGCTTCAACGTATGCTGAATATTTGCGTAACGGGAGGTCTGTGGAGATATTGATATCGACATTGGTATCTGAAGTGGTTGCTTCTTTGGCGCCGTTAAGATATACGTTGTAGATAATCTTTGAGGGGTCTATATATCCGCCGTTACTGCCGGTCGTAACCGGAGACCAGGAAATTTTTGAGACGGAAAGTTCTACATTCTGAGGTGTTGATGGAGTGTCGTTTCCAATAAATATGGTGCATGACGCACTCTGTCCGCTGATGCCGGCCGTAACAGGCTGTACAGTGATAAGATGTGTGCCCGGTGCGAGCGATTCGAAAGTCAGTGTAATGTTTTCGCCCGGAGCATTCTCTCCGTTTTCATATTCCTTCCCGTCGAGATATGCGTGCCATGTTACGTTAGTTGTAATGGAGCTTCCACCCTCGGTGAGAGCCGGAAGTTTGAAGACAACCGATCCGGAGGGAGCTCCCGTAGCGAAATCGGAAGAAATAAACGTTGGCATTGCCGGCGCATCAGCAGGGAAAGAATCGCCGGAGGTGATGAAAAACATGAATTGCTCACAATATTCATATTCATCGATTTCAGTAGATTTTTTTTCTTCCGGATCGATGGTATATAAATAGGAGACATCGTCAAGATTACCCGGTTTGCGTAGAGTGGCATTCCAATAGAAAATATTTTCAGATGCGGAGTGACACAATCCCGACACGTAAGGCTGAATATATGGAGAGAGGGCCATTACAGAAGTCTGGTTGCCGTTGGGCGCGATTCTGACAAACTGGTTATCCGCATTGACACCATAGAAGATCTTATCTTTCTCCGAATAAGTGAAAGCGGAGCAGATCTGTCCCTCTTCCTGTTTTGATAGATATTTGATAGGCACCGTGCTGAACGGAGTTTCAGCCGGAGCTTTCATGAAAAGCCAGTTGCCTTTATCGTCATAACCATACCCGTATATATGGTTGTCTGCCGGGTTAAGTGTGGCGATTTCAAAAGCTCCCTCAACGGCATCCTGATCAACGAAAGCGAGCGGGTAGCCTGTCTTGGCATCCAATTCTATATATATAATTGTAATGAGCTCTCCTAAATAATAATAGGGAATAAAGCCACAGATCCGGTCGCCGTTTTTCCATCCGGTCTGGAGGGAAATCGTGGCATCGGCATAAATAGGGTCATCCCAAATAAGAGAGAGCCCCGGATTTTCAATCTTGTAGAGACCGGCTGCGAAGTCGTCAGACTCTGAATATCCGAGATAGCCGAAAACTTCCGTTGTTCCCGGGGCAGCTTTCATGCGAATTTTATTAGCGGAATTTATAGTTTTCCCCGCTGTATGCATTTTTCCTTTGCGTTGAGCCTTTATTTTTGACAGTGGAATCTGATTCTCTTTTAAATTTCTTGAGAGAAGACCTGGAAAAGTCTTCGCGTCAGCACTCCCTGCCAGCAGCAATAAAAGCAAAGATAGTGTGAGTAATTTTTTTAGCATGAGATGTTATTTGATGTGTTTAATAGATTTTAAAAGAAACTGATGTGAATATGGCAAATATATATAATAAATTTAAATAACTATAATTTTTGTATAGAAATTTATCGAAAGTGTAAGATAATTGCAAAAAAATTGAGTATTTCGCCCCATATAGAAGTGAATTTCCCTTAAGTGGTGAATTAAGGAGCTATGCAGAATGAACATATTTTATGAAATGAGACGCTGAATTAGCCCAACTGAACGAGTTTGTATTGTTTTTAGATATCAAAACTATTTAATATTGTATTTATGGAGTGGGACCGTTTTGGTAACAGGAGTGGTGGAAATCGGGTGTATAAACAGGGGGGAGTCCCTATACAAAAAAAATTGATTGTCATCCCGACAACCAATCTTGTGTTAACCTTAAAATCTAATACCATGAAAAACTCAATGCAAAGGTAATAATATTTTTTGAAACATTGTTATAAAACATAATAAAATTTTTGAATTTAACATTTATTAATAATTGGCGCGTGATAACGGGCCGTCTGCGGCACCGAGTCGGGCACTCAGCCTCGTTCACATACTCTGTTGGCGCGTGATAACAGGCCGTCTGCGGCACCGAGTCAGGCACTCAGCATCGGTCACATACTTAAGTATGCTCCCTCAGCTTCGGCCTGAATCGGCACCACATCCGACGCCATTCTGACGCGCCAACTGCTACGCAGTATAACGGCAATAAACGCGGAAAAAGAAGGAGCAAAAAAGTTGCCAACTTTTGTGCTCATTCTTTTTATTTAGGCTTTTGGTGTTAAGAATCATCTTAACGGCGTGGAGCGAAAGCTCCGGTAATCAGCTCCGGTAATCAGCTCAGGCGAAAGCTCCGGTAATCGGCTTTTCAGCTGAGGGCGGCGATTGAGGCTTTGATGGTCTCAATCTTGGATTTGGCATCGCTCTGTTTCTTGCGCTCCATGGCCACTACCGCCTCAGGTGCATTTGCCACAAACCGTTCGTTCGAAAGCTTCTTCTCTACGCCTGCAAGGAATCCCTCGTAATATTTGAGGTCTTTATTAAGCTTGGCCAGCTCTTCCTCAACGTTGATGTTATCTCCAAGAGGAATGCTATATTCCGTAGCTGCAACTATAAAGGCCGCGTCTGCCGGATTTTTTTCCGTGACGCTTTCGATGGCGTTGAGATTTCCCATCTTTTCAAGAATGGGATCAAGTTTGCTATCATGGCTCCCTTTGATATGCAAGGGAAGAGCTTCCTTCTGTGCAATCTGTTTCTGTTTGCGGACAGTGCGGATGCCTGCGATAACTTCTTTCAGGTGGTCGAAAGCGGAGATTATTTCCGGGTTGCCGGCTTTTACTTCGGGAAGCTGCGCATACATGATGCTTTCTCCCGGTTGTCGCTCGGCAAGATGTTGCCAGAGTTCTTCCGTTATGAAAGGCATGAAGGGGTGAAGCAGGCGTAGCAGGATATCGAAGAATTTTAGTGTCGCATAGTAGGTCTTGCCGTCGATAGGAGAGCCGTAGGCGGGTTTGATAACTTCAAGATACCATGAGGAGAATTCATCCCAGAAAAGTTTATAAATTGCCATGAGTGCCTCCGAGATGCGGAACTTGCCCATAAGGTCGTCTACCTCCATCATTGTGGTTTCGAGCATGGCTTCAAACCATTCCACGCCCAGTCTGGAACTCTCGGGCATTTCGGCTGAACGGTCCACTTCCCATCCCTTCACGAGACGGAACGCATTCCAGATCTTGTTGCAGAAATTACGACCCTGTTCGCAGAGAGAATCGTCATACATGATATCGTGACCGGCCGGTGCTCCGAGCATCAGGCCCATGCGCACTCCGTCGGCCCCGAATTTATCGATAAGGTCGAGGGGGTCGGGTGAATTGCCTAAGGATTTCGACATTTTCCGACCGATTTTATCACGGACGATTCCTGTGAAATAGACGTTATTGAACGGTTGCTTTCCGGCAAATTCATATCCGGCAACAATCATGCGAGCCACCCAGAAGAAGATGATATCAGGGGCGGTCACAAGATCAGCCGTAGGATAATAATATTTGAATTCGCGATTGTCGGGGTCGAGGATTCCGTTGAAGAGGGAGATTGGCCATAACCATGATGAGAACCATGTGTCAAGGCAATCGGCATCTCGGCGCAGATCGGAGAGAGTGAGAGTCCCGTTACCGGTTTTTTCAATAGCTTTCAGCAGTGCCTCCTCTTCATTTTCGGCAACCACATATCCGCCTTCGGGGAGGAACCATGCCGGAATCTGATGTCCCCACCAGAGCTGACGCGAGATGCACCAATCTTTGATGTTGGTCATCCAATGGCGATAGGTATTTTTGAATTTCTGAGGAACGAAATTGATCGTGCCATTCTCCACAGCCTCAAGTGCCGGCTTGACGAGCTCGTCCATCTTCACAAACCACTGCATTGAGAGTTTGGGTTCGATAACGGCATCGGTGCGTTCAGAATGGCCGACTTTATTCACATAATCTTCCACTTTCTCCACCAGACCGGCTTTTTGAAGGTCTTCCATTATCTGTCGGCGGACATCAAAGCGATCCATGCCTACATACATGCCGCCGGCCTCGGAGATTGTTCCGTTATCGTTGAAGATATCGATAGAGGGAAGATTATATTTCTCGCCCAGCATATAGTCATTGACGTCGTGAGCGGGTGTGACCTTGAGGCAACCGGTTCCGAAATCCATTTCTACATATTCATCCATGATGATAGGCACTGAACGGCCAACCATCGGAACTATAACGCGTTTCCCTTTGAGCCACGTGTAGCGCGGATCGTTAGGATTGACACATACGGCAGTATCTCCGAGGATTGTTTCGGGGCGTGTTGTGGCCACAACGATATATTTGCCCTCTTCTCCTTCCACCATATATTTCAAGTGGTAGAGATGACTCTGCTCTTCCTTGTAGATCACTTCCTCATCGGAAAGTGCGGTGAGAGCGGAGGGGTCCCAGTTCACCATTCTCACTCCGCGATATATATATCCTTTTTCAAAGAGTCGGCAGAAAACGTTGATTACGCTGCGCGACCGGATATCGTCCATCGTAAAGGCCGTGCGTTCCCAATCGCATGAGGCACCGAGTTTCCGGAGTTGCTGAAGGATTATACCTCCATATTTATCGGTCCAGTCCCAGGCATGGCGCAGGAATTCCTCGCGGGAGAGATCAGACTTCGCTATTCCCTCGGAGGCGAGTTTGGCCACTACCTTGGCTTCCGTGGAAATGGCTGCATGATCCGTGCCGGGAACCCAAAGTGCGTTCTTGCCTGTCATCCTTGCCCGACGGGTAAGGATATCCTGAATCGTATTGTTGAGCATGTGGCCCATGTGGAGCACACCGGTAACGTTCGGGGGCGGAATTACGATAGTATAGGGTTCGCGGTCGTCCGGTTCGGAATGGAAAAGACGATATTCCATCCAATAAGCATACCATTTGTCTTCAACCTCCGCAGGGTTGTATTTAGTCGCTAATTCGTTCATGTTTTGAAAATTTGCTGCAAATTTACAAAATTGTTGTATTTCTTACAAACGCAACATTTCATTCTGTGCAGCGAGGTCTTCAAGATATTTACGGCGATCTTCTTCTGCCATACGGTCGAAATCTTCCGCGTAGGCTTTTATGACCTCTGCCGGACGCCTCCATTTGTCGGAAAAACGGGCTGCTATCCATGCCCTCTCAAGATTTTTATAATGATTGAAAGCATCATCAAAAACATCTTCTATTTCTTCTACCGATTCTTTCGACATTGCGCGGTTAAGATAGTTTCTCGGCATGAGCTGACCGGCTAAATCAACCCATTCCGCTGCCTGTGTGCCCGATTCGCGCATCGGAAAACCATTTTCATGGGTGTGCATATAGAGATATTTATATATCGCCATCTCGTAGAGATAGCGGGCACGTTCGAGCGAGGCGCGGGTGAATTTCATTCCTTTATATCGAATATACCGGTCGTCGTCGGCTGGAATGGCGAGCAGGCGCGCTATTTCATCACAGGCTGTAAGCATCCGGTCGACCGTCTGCGGATTCAGCACATCGAAAACTACACGATCATGGAGCGGAAGACGCGCTTTGAGACGCCTGTCGCGCGCGGGCCATTTTTTTTCATCGCGCAAAAGCCCGCAGCTTCGAAGCATTACGCCGGGCACGACTACGGTTGCTCCTTTTTCATCTCCGAAAAGATATGAGAATGGAAATTGGGAGGAATCGGGATGAGTCTTGTGCTGCCCCATAAGGAGGGAGAAAGCCCCGATTTTCGCTCCCAGCATAATATAGGAAAAAGAGGAAGTCTTCACGCCTCGTTCAAGGATTCCCCAGTGAACGGGACCGAGCTTATACATGTGATTGCTCTGGTTGGTGCCGCTTCCGGCGTTCATGAATGAGGTCTGACATCCTATTATTAACGTTGATTTATGCATGCTGACGGAATAAGGCCCGGCAAATAGCGCGCAAGCTTCTCCGTTCTCAAAAGTGGAATTGGCAAAAAATAGAGAATCGTGAGCTGTAAATCCGTTTTCAAGCACTACTCCTTGCCCGACATAACAGTTTCTTACGATTGTGCCTGTCGTGACGCGGCAATCTTCAAATATAAAGTTGGCCGCGTCTACTCCGGCTCCAACGTATGTGTATCCGCTGCTTCCGGGAGCATTATTGATTATTGAGCCGTTACGTAAGGATTCCACCCCTTCAACGGTAATGCCTCGTCCTACCGAGACGTTGTGCAGGAGTCCGCATCTCAGGAGGCGGCTTCCGTCTCCAATCCCGAGCGCCGGCTGATAGTTGAAAAGATAGTCTGACAAAATTGGTTTGAGGTGATTTTCCATCCATTTCGGTTCGCGTGCCATTAGAAGAGCGGTCTGGGCCGAGAGTCCCGGATATATTGTTACGGCACGTGAGCCGGTTTCGTCGAGAACGCAAACCTCTGTCCCGACACCGCAAGATGCTTCCGGTTCAAATTCTATTAGACTGCAATCGGCAATGCAGACGTTATCGCCCAGAATGCAGTTCACAAGCCTTGAATTCTCAAGCTGACCACCATGTTCGCGCTCAAGAGCTCCAATCCGGATATCTCCCTCGAATGTAATGTTACGCGGAATGGTGATATCCGTGCGGTCGGATACAAGAACCCGGCTCCAGTCGTTGCAGCTACAACCGTTGTCTTCGAGTTTTCGCTGTTCCCACCAGAGGAGATGCCGGTAATTTTTTTCAGAGGTCTTCATCATATTTCTGGAATAGAAAGTCGTTATAAGGGAATCTCTCCGTATGAATTTCTTTTGCTTTCTGATAAAGGAGCTCTTTGAGCTCATCGATATTTATTTTCTCTTTAGCAGAGATAAAGACGCAGTTGTTGTTCATCTTCGACATCCAGGTCTGCTTGAATTCTTCAAGCGATATATTCTCGCGCGTCTTCGGAGTGAGATCATCGGGATCCTTGGGCGTATATGTAAAAGCATCAATCTTGTTAAAAACCAGGATGGTCGGCTTGTCGGCAGCTCCAATCTCCGATAAGGTTTTGTTTACCACTTCAATCTGCTCCTCAAACTGCGGATGGCTCACATCGACAACATGCACGAGGATATCGGCTTCGCGCACTTCATCAAGAGTGGATTTAAATGAGTCGACAAGATGTGTGGGGAGCTTGCGGATGAATCCTACCGTATCCGTGAGAAGGAAGGGAAGGTTGTCGATTATTACTTTTCTGACTGTAGTGTCGAGAGTGGCGAAAAGCTTGTTTTCCGCAAAAACCTCACTTTTACTAAGGAGATTCATCAGCGTTGATTTCCCGACGTTTGTATATCCGACAAGGGCTACCCTGGTAAGTTTGCCGCGGTTCTTGCGCTGAACGCTTTTTTGTTTGTCGATATTTTTAAGTTCCTCTTTCAGACGTGAAATCTTGTCGAGGATAATACGGCGGTCGGTTTCAATCTGTGTTTCACCGGGGCCTCTCATACCGATACCGCCTCGCTGACGCTCCAGGTGAGTCCACATACGCGTGAGTCGTGGCAGCAGATATTGATATTGAGCCAGCTCCACTTGAGTACGGGCTGTAGCTGTCTGCGCCCGCTTGGCGAATATATCAAGAATGAGGCTTGTGCGGTCGAGAATCTTTACCTGAAGTTCTTTCTCAATGTTGGCCACCTGTTTTGAGGACAGGTCATCGTCGAAAATGACAAGACCAATCTCATGATCCTCCACATATTGTCGGATTTCCTCCAGTTTTCCTTTACCGACGTAGGTTCTTGGATTAGGATAGTCTACTTTCTGAATGAATCTTTTTTCAGTCTCGGCGCCGGCTGTATGTGCGAGAAATTCGAGTTCGTCAAGATATTCAGCCGCTTTTGTCTCGCTCTGCGAGCGCGTTGCCAGTCCGACAAGGACGGCACGTTCATTGGCTTCTTTATTAATTATATTGTCTTCAATCATTTCGGGCATATTAGTAATTTCCATATATGAATTCCTTAATGAATTCGCTATATTAAATAAACAAATGACGGGCCAAAATCGTCAAACGAAATGGCCCGCCGGTTAAAAATTTTTACTTACACTCTTATTTTTTCACTTTGTTATATCGGGCGTTAAGACCTTCCACCACTTCGTCCGTGATATCAAGCTCCGGGTTTATATAGAGAGTAGCCGCTTTAAAGAAAATAGCGTCGTAACCGCGTGTCACGTTGTATTGCTTGATAAATTCTGAAATAGAATCATTCACGGCTTTCTGGGCCTGCATGGCGGTAGTCTCGAAATTATTCTGCAGGGAAGCGACGTTTTTCTGTGCTTCGTTCTGCATAGTTGCCATAGTCTGCTGATCCTGTTTGAAAGATGCCTCGGAGAGATAGCCGTTATTCTGCATTTTATTCTGCATGTTGTTGGCGAAATTCTGGATTTTGCTTTCATGGCGTTTCACGGCAGCATCCATATTGGTCTGCATTCTGAGGATCTCCTCGTTATAATCTATTGCGAGCTTATATTTGCTGAGTACCGTATCGAGATCAATATAACGGTAGTTGGGAAGGTTGGAGATCGTTTTTGCAGCAGTTTTTGCAGCCGGGGCTTTTGTCGCTTCTTCTTTCTGGCTGCAGGATGAGAACACTCCCGAAACAAGCATCATCGCCATCATGGCGAGAGTAAAATATAATTTTTTCATTTTAAAATTTAAGTTATTCATCTTTTTTCTGTTTCGGAGCATGGTGGCAACCGCTTGATTGCTGCCCTGCGAATCGAAACGAAAGCAAAAGTAATGATATTCCCAATATTATGGTAATTAATAGCGTTAATTTCACTTTTTTTAATATTTAAGTATTCCTTGTTTACGGTCTTTAAAATTATTCTGTAAGGCCGTAGCCGCACTTTTATGGCATGGAATGCTTTATTTTGGAGCAAAATTAACTAAAAAAATGTAAATAGAGTATAATTATTAGAAGAATTTGCTAACTTTGACAAAAATCAATACAACGTTTCCTGCCCGAAAAACCTTATCTGCATAAGCCGAAAGGCAGCGACAGGTTTAAAGGGCAGGTGAAAAATATGAAAATTATGGAAGTTAAAGACCTTAAGCCTGAGTTAATCTGGAAGTGTTTCGATGCGGTAACGAAGATTCCGCGTCCGTCGTGCCATGAAGAGCAGATTCGCGATTTTCTGCTTAAATTCGCGGCTGATCATGATATTGCCGTGAAGACCGACAAGGTTGGCAACGTGGTTATGTCGAAACCGGCTACTCCGGGCTGTGAGAACGCTCCGGTGGTTGTGCTTCAGGCCCACATGGATATGGTGGCAGAAAAAAACAGCGGTGTGGATCATGATTTTATGAAAGATGCCATTGATACGTATGTCGATGGCGACTGGGTAAAAGCTCGCGGAACCACTCTTGGAGCTGATAACGGCATCGGAATGGCTGCCATCATGGCTGTTATGATTGATAAGGATCTCAAACACGGTCCGGTGGAAGGTCTCTTTACGGTAAATGAAGAAATTGGACTTGAGGGGGCGCAAAATCTCGGAAAGGATATGATTTCAGGCAAGATCCTCATAAATCTTGACTCGGAGGATGACGGTGAGATTTTTGTAGGTTGTGCCGGCGGAATTGATACGACTGCCGAATTCTCCTATAATCGCAGTTTCTCTCCCGAAAATTTCGAATATCTGCGTGTTTCGGTTTCCGGTCTGTTGGGTGGCCATAGTGGTGGAGATATTCATCTCGGTCGTGCGAATGCCAATAAGATTATCGCTCGCTTCATCTGGGAGTGTTCACAGCTTTGGGATATAACCGTATGCTCTATCGAAGGTGGTAATCTCCGTAATGCTATTCCGCGTGAGGCCTACGCCGTCTTTGGAATCCACAGCGATCACCATAAGGATCTGATGCATCATCTTAAAAAATATGCGGAAGAGATAAAGAAAGAATATGAGGGCGTTGAGCCGATGATGAAATTTGAAGTAGAGGATTGTGACCGTCCGGAGTTCTGTCTGGATTCAGCTACCTCTGTAGCTCTTGTCAGAGCGGTTTATTCCGCTCCTCATGGAGTTTATTCGATGAGTCGTGATATCGAGGGCCTTGTTGAGACTTCAACCAACCTCGCATCCGTTAAGATGGTGGAGGAAAACAAGGTTATCGTCACCACTTCTCAGCGTTCTTCGGTTGAAAGCCGCAAGAATGACATGGCCGGCCAGGTTGAAGCTCATTTTCAGCTTGCCGGAGCGAAAGTGACTCATAGTGACGGCTATCCCGGCTGGGCACCTAATATGAATTCTCCAATCATGAAGATTTCAGCTGATGCCTACGAGGAGCTTTTCAACGTTCGCCCTGCAATCAAAGCTATTCATGCCGGTTTGGAATGTGGCCTTTTCCTGGCCAAACAGCCGGATCTCGATATGGTAAGCTTCGGCCCGACTATGACCGGAGTGCATTCTCCCGATGAACAACTCAATATTCCTACTGTCGACAAATTCTGGAAGCATCTCTGTCTGGTTCTGGAAAAAGTTGCGAAAATATGAGAACCACACTATATACAGCGTTTCTTCTGACTGTTTTTGCTTCAGGTATAGCCTGTAGCAAAAACAGCCGGGAGAAAATGCAGCCTGATTCGGTGCAGATGACGGAAATTACGGAAATGGTTGAGGTGGTGACCGGCAATGATAGCGTTGCCAAACCTGATAGTGTTGCCGAGCCGGAAGAATCCGATCGATATACAACTCTGACAGATGCCGATTTCAAGGTTGTCGCGAAAGAACTTGGTGTGGAGGTGGCTGCAATTAAGGCAGTGGTGCTTATAGAGGCCGGGGCGCAGATGAAGGGATTCTGGGCTCCGGGGGTTCCGGTGATTAATTTCGACCGGACGATGTATAATAGATATGCTTCCAAAGCAGAAAACCGTAAGGGATCGAAAGGGGAGAAAGTTCCTTCCGGACTTTCAGGATATGCCCTCAGAGAATGGACTCAGCTTATCAATGCCCGTAAGACAAATCTTGATGGCGCGAATATGGGTACATTCTGGGGAATGTTTCAGATTGGAGGTTTCAATTATAAGCAATGTGGCTGCAAATCGGTGGCGGAGATGGTTGAACGCATGTCGAAATCGGAGTTGGAGCAACTTGAGCTTTTCGCACAATTTATAAAAAATGCGGGTATGCTCGAAGATCTCAGGAAAAAGAACTGGGCCGGATTTGCCAGGAAATATAACGGATCGAGCTATGCGAGCCGTGGCTATCATACAAAGATGGCTAATGCTTATAAGAAATTCAAATCGCAGTCAAAATGAGATAACGTAGAAACAATATGAAGATAACAGAATTAGAACCCCGGCTTGTCTGGGAGTGTTTTGATGAAATAACAAAAGTGCCTCGTCCTACTCATCATCTCGACAAGATGAAGAAGTTTCTTGTAGAATGGGCCATGCGGCATAATATAGAGGTAGAAACTGATGAAGTGGGTAATGTAGTGATGCGCAAGCCCGCTACACCGGGATGTGAATCGGCACCCACCGTTATTCTTCAGGGACATCAGGATATGGTTGCGGAGAAGCGTCCGGACATTGTTCATGATTTCATGAATGACCCTATAAAGACAGTCGTGGAAGGAGATTGGGTAAGAGCTGAAGGAACCACTCTTGGTGCCGACAACGGCATGGGATGTGCATCGGCAATGGCTGTGCTCCTTGATAAGAATCTGCGTCATGGCCCGATAGAATGTTTGTTCACGGTTGATGAGGAGCAGGGACTTATCGGAGCCAACGGGTTGCACCCCGGTTTTGTGAAGGGTGACATTCTTCTGAATCTTGATTCTGAGGAGATGGGTCAGCTTGTGATAGGATGTGCCGGTGGAAAGGTTACTGTCTGCACTTTGCCATATAATAAGGAAAAAGCTCCTGCCGGACTTAAATATTATCGTGTGGCAATCAGAAATCTTAACGGGGGACACTCCGGAATGGAAATCGGTCTGGGGCGTGCGAATGCCAATCAGCAGCTTTGTCGTTTCCTTTGGGAGATCGGTAGCGAGATGCCTTTGTATCTTTCTGAGATTGATGGCGGCGGCTTGGCAAATGCAATTCCACGCGATGCGCATGCCATTGTCGGCATCGAGTCAGACAAAGCAGAAGAATTCCTTAAGAAAGCTGAGGATTTCGGTCGGATGCTTCATTTGGAATTTAAGGCTGTAGAGAATCCTGACTTTACGTTTGAAGCGGAACCGGCCGGAGATTGCGAATATGTGATTGATCCTGATTTGGCCCGTCGTCTTGTTTCAGCTGTTTTTGCTTGTCCTAACGGGGTGCAGGGAATGTCGGCTGCCATTGAAGGCCTCATTGAAACTTCATGTAATCTTGCATCTGTAAAGATGACGGAAGATAATCGTATCATAATAACGGTTCACCAGCGTTCATCTGTGGATTCACGTCGTGATGAGATTGCCGATCGGGTGAAAGCTCTCTTTATGATGATTGGCGCCGATGTAGTGTTCGATGACAGTTATGTTGGCTGGGATCCAAACACAGAGTCCAGAGTTTTGAAAGTTGCAGAGCAGAGTTATGAATCGCTTTTCCATTCCAAACCTCGTGTTGAGGCGCTTCATGCAGGACTTGAGTGTGGTCTTTTCCTTGAGAAAATGCCCGGTCTGGATATGGTTAGCTTCGGTCCGACTCTTAAGGATATTCATTCTCCCAATGAGAAGGTCTATATCCCATCAGTCGGTGAATTCTGGAAATTACTGACCGATATATTGTCGCGTCTGGCAGATATGTAAAGAGATTTAAAGGTGTGTCATAATGTGCCATCTGCAGTGTAACTGTCGGAGTGAGGCTTGCATCTGATACATTCTTACAAACCTTGGAGACTGTAACAAAATTTTTATTTTGGAACAGTTTGAAGTAATTCTCAAATGTTTTTCACGGTTGAGATGATTTAAATTCTCGGCCGTGAATTTCTTTTTACTGAACTATTTATCATTAAATCCGTTTTCTCTTTAGAAGTATGTAAGTGTTGAAAAAAGCAATAATTGAAAATTGTTTTTAAAAATTTGGAGGGGTAATAAAGACATCTGTCGGTGGGGCTGACAGCAAGACAAAAAATTAATTCCCCGAGAACGAGTTTTATTGTTTGATTTCAAAAAGCAGTTATGACGTTTAATTTTAATACTTACGATAATACTTACTAACTATTAAGCAGATACTATAAAGAATCAGATACTATAAAAACACAAAATACAGAAATGACCGGATATCTTTCAATTGGCGTATTTATCGACGGAGGTTATTACGCTAAAATAAACAGAGCTCTTAAAGCTCGCGACAGATCAATAATCAGGGTAAGATCGCTATTTGATTTTATCTGTTCACGTCTTGCGGCACAGGAAAATGTGCATATAGCCGATTGTCAGATCACAGAGGCGCATTATTTCCGGGGACGTTTCCGTGTAAAGGAGGCTTACGACAAGCATCTTCTCTATAATGAGCGTAAATTTGAGGATTCGCTTATTGAAAATGATGTGATTTTTCATTATAAACATTTGAGAGAGGTGGAGCGCGACGGCCAGACGGAAGTCGTGGAAAAAGGTGTGGATGTATGGTTTGCACTGGAGGCATACGAACTTGCGCTTTTTAGAAAGTTCGACTATGTGGTGCTTATCACCGGTGATGCCGATCATGAGATGCTTGTAAGGAAGCTGAAGGCTTTGAAAATAAAGACGATTCTTCTTACATGGAATCTTACGGATGTCGATGCCACATCGCCCTTGCTGCGTGAGGAGGCCGGTCATCATTGGGAACTTTCTGAGCTTGTAGACACCAATCCGCAGTTACGGAAGTCGTTGTTATATAAACTTCGTGAGCCGGCGGTCACTCCGTTGGGCGATGAATTTTGATTATTTGGATAGAAACTGTATTTATTTAGAAACCAATTATTAAAAAATATTAAGTATGAAAGCATTTAAGATTTTTGCCGTAGCAGCGCTGGGCCTTATCATGGCATCCTGTGGCGGCAGTACGCCGACAGCAGAGGAGGTAGCTGCAAAAGTTGAAAGTAAAGCTGAACTCAGCAATAAGGATTATCAGGTGATGATAGATTATTGCGGTGACTACGCAGAGAAAGCTCAGAGATATTTTGATATTATTAATGAAGAGCCGAATGATTCTACTCAGGAGGCTATAAAGGCAACTGATGATCTGGCATCGCTATATGCAAATGCAAAGTATCTTGATCTGTTCCGTAATGTTATTTTTAATTCAGATGCGGCGCAGATGGGTTCTGCAAATGCAGAAAAAGCTGCTGAACTTGCAAAGAAGTATGAAGCATTCCCGGTGCCTGCTGTTTCCACAGATTCACTTTTGAATCCGCAGGTTGTGGGTGAGGTGATCGATATGCCTTCGGTGGCAACCACTGATTCAACCGGCGAACTCGGACAAGCTGAAGCTGAAGTCGTGAAATAAGATTTACCGCCTTCAAGCTTGATCTTGAGAACAGGGCTCTAAAGTTTAGTTTGGAGTTTAGAGCCTGCCTAAGTGTTCCGTTGAGTTTCTTTTTAGAGCTTACGGAACACTTAATTCTTGTTATTTGGTTTTCGTAGTGAACTTTCCGGTTTTCGATTAATATTTTAGGGTTAAGGCCCCATTTTTTTAGGAGACGGGGTTTAAGAGCCTTTTATCTTTTGAAACAGGCTGTTTCCACTGAATATGGCTCAATATTTGCATTTAAGCAATAAATGGCTTATATTTGCAATTAAAACCACTTAAGTAGGTAGCTATTGAAAATTATTTGAAATATAACTCCGTGTTTTTTAAGGCCATTCAGCAGCGGAGGGAAGGAGAAGGATATCCGGAATGATATTTATTCTATAGTTTTTTAATAGTCACTTTTAATTAAGAGCGTGTTGGTCGCCGATGTGGAGATATTTATATGAACGATTTTCTGAAAATTAAGGAACCGTCGGCTGTATTAACTTGACATTAAGTAAATTATATGTGTGGAATTGTAGGATATATTGGAAACGGCAACGTTTATGACATTCTCATCAAAGGACTTCACAGGCTTGAATACCGAGGGTATGACAGCGCCGGTATAGCTCTGGTTTCTCCAGGCGGAAAGCTGAATATCTATAAGACGATGGGTAAAGTCAGCAATCTTGAAAGTTTTTGCCGGGACAAGGATCTTGATGCCGGAGCCGGTATTGCGCATACAAGATGGGCTACTCATGGCGAACCGTCGGATTGCAACGCACATCCCCATTTCAGTGAAGATGGTAATCTGGCTATTGTACACAATGGAACGATAGAGAATTATAAGGTGCTTAAGGATGCTCTTATCCAACATGGCTGTAAGTTTCATTCTGACACGGACACTGAGGTTCTCGTTCAGCTGATAGAATATATACGTCTTAATAATAAATGTACGCTTGTCGAGGCTGTTCGGGAGGCTCTGAATCAGGTTATCGGCGCATACGCTATTGCTGTAATAGAAAAAAATAATCCTGATACGATTATCGCTGCCCGTCAAAGCAGTCCGCTTGTAATCGGAATAGGTGATGGCGAGATGTTTCTTGCCTCGGATGCCACTCCTTTTGTTGAATATACAAAGGATGCCGTTTATCTTAAGGATGGAGAGATCGCTGTCATAGAGAGGGATAAGCCTCTTAAGATAATGAATCTCGAAAACCAGGAGAGTAATATTGATGTTAAGACTCTTGAGATGTCGATATCTCAGCTTGAGAAAGGCGGTTATCCACATTTCATGCTTAAAGAGATTTTTGAACAACCGGATACACTGCGCGATTGTATTCGCGGTCGAGTGGTTGATGGCGGAAAAACAATCAATATAAACGGTGTAAACGATAATAAGGATAAATTTCTTAACGCCAAACGTATCATTATCGTGGCATGTGGCACATCATGGCATGCCGGTCTGCTCGGTAAATATCTTATACAGGATATGTGTAAGATTCCGGTAGAAGTGGAATATGCCAGTGAATTCCGTTATTCCAATCCGGTTATTACCCCTGAGGATGTTGTGATAGCGATATCCCAGAGCGGGGAGACGGCCGATACGCTTGCCGCTGTCAAGATAGCTCGCAAATGCGGAGCTTTCGTATATGGAATCAGTAATGCCGTCGGGTCGTCTATTCCACGAGAGACCGACAGTGGAACTTATATTCATGTCGGACCGGAAATCGGTGTTGCGTCCACAAAGGCTTTCACGGGCCAGGTGATGGTTCTCACGCTTCTTGCATTGGCTGTTGCGCAATTACGCGGGACACTTGATGAAGAAACTATTGCCAAAATAGGGAAAATGGTTTTGGCTATACCAAAATATGTGAAGGAAGTTCTGAAACTCAACACCAAGATAGAGCGATTGTCTCTAATATATACATACGCGCGTAATTTCCTTTATCTGGGCCGAGGTTACAGCTATCCTGTAGCACTTGAAGGCGCTTTGAAATTAAAGGAGATTTCATATATACATGCAGAGGGCTATCCGGCTGCCGAAATGAAGCATGGCCCCATCGCACTGATTGACGCCGAGATGCCTTCGGTGATTATTGCTCCGCAAGATCATCTATATGATAAGATAGTAAGCAATGTGCAGCAGGTAAAGGCTCGTGGCGGAAACATAATTGCTATTGTCACGAAGGGAGACAGCGTGATCCGCAATATTGCAGATTATGTTCTGGAAGTGCCGGAGGTCCCCGAATGTCTCACTCCGATTATCACATCTATCCCTCTTCAGCTTTTATCATATTATATAGCGATAAATAAAGGTAAGGATGTTGATATGCCGAGAAACCTTGCTAAGTCGGTGACTGTGGAGTAATTAAATTATTTCGATGTCCCATGCTAAATCTTAAAGAAAATAAAAAAATAAATTTTTTGCAGAAAAAATTTGGTATGTGAGAAATTTGTTGTATCTTTGCACTCGAATTCGTTTGAGCCCTGTTATCAGGGATTAAAAAATGAATCGAGCATGCCTCTTTAGCTCAGTTGGCCAGAGCACGTGATTTGTAATCTCGGGGTCGTTGGTTCGAATCCGACAAGAGGCTCAAAAGTAGGGCGAATACCAGAGTGGCCAAATGGGGCAGACTGTAAATCTGCTGGCTTATG
>CAZOPN010000011.1:0-46641 GCA_964581685.1 uncultured Sangeribacter sp.
TGGTGGTATAAGAACGGCGATAGTGGCAAAGCCAATTATGCCGTCGAATATCACAGAGGCGACGGTGGCGAAAAGGCTCTTTTCTATGTCGATTTCGTTATCCGCATGAAGAACGGTCATATATATCTTTTCGACACAAAGAGTGCCGGTAGCGATATTTTTGCAGCAGACAAGCACAATGCGCTACTGCGATATATGACTGAAAGCTCGACAGCGGAACAGCCGCTTGCCGGAGGCGTGATTTTGCAGCAAGGCTTCAACTGGCTATATAGTCCGCTACCGATTGAAAACACGACCGACACTCTCAACTGGAGCAGTTTTTACCCAAAACAAGCATAATATATGGCCAGCAAAGGAATAGACCAATTGTGTCGTAATGACATGTACAAATGAAAAATTTTGCTGAAATGGAGGAATAATTTTTATTAGTTGGCTAAATTGAGTAAATTTGCGCTATCTACGGATTAACAGGGGCGTGGCTTCGTATAATCCGTGAATTAAATAGCAACAGAACGATTAATAGCCTCTTATGGATTCTTTTGATTTAAAAGGGCTTGGTGTGGCTCTCATCACCCCTTTCAAGAGCGACAAGACTGTCGATTATGACTCTCTTGAAAAATTATTAATTTATCTTGAGAAGGGAAAGGCAGACTATATCGTGGTTCTCGGCACAACGGGAGAAACCCCGACACTCTTTCCTGAAGAAAAAAGAGCTATAAGGAATTTCATTATAGAGAAGACGGAAGGGCGTATTCCTCTCGTGCTTGGTGTTGGTGGAAACAATACTATGGGAGTCGTTGAAGAATTGAGGAATGATTCGCTTGAAGGATTCAGCGCAATTCTATCTGTTGTTCCTTTTTACAACAAACCTTCACAAGAAGGAATGTATTATCATTATAAAGCCATTGCAGAAGCTTCTCCCCTGCCGGTGATATTATACAATGTGCCAGGTCGAACCGGAGTCAATATGGAGGCTTCAACTACTTTGCGAATTGCTCGAGATTGTCCGAATGTAATAGGAATAAAGGAGGCATCCGGAAAATTCGGACAGATAGAGGAGATAATCAAAAATAAACCGGAGCGCTTCCAGGTTGTATCAGGAGATGATGCAAATACATTTCCATTGATGACACTCGGTGCGGTTGGAGTGATTTCGGTTATAGGCAATGCTTTCCCGGCAGAGTTTGGAAAAATGGTGCGTCTTTGTTTGGAAGGAAAATTTGATAAAGCTCTCCCCATTCATTTTGAATTTACCGAACTGTTCAATCTTTTGTTTGTCGATGGTAATCCTGCCGGCGTAAAATGTACGCTTAATGCATTAGGCATGGTTGAGAATGAATTGCGGTTGCCACTCGTGCCAACATGTCTTGCCACAAATGAAGAGATCCATAAGATCACCTCAAAGATCATGAACCGTGTAAAATCATCAGAAAATTTGAGAAAGAAGGTATAAACTTTGATTGATAAAGCTACAGTCCAGAAAATTAAAGATACGGCTGATATCGTAGAGGTTGTCAGTGATTACGTTCATCTTGTGCGACGCGGAGCCAATTATATGGGTCTGTGTCCGTTTCATAATGAACGCACCCCCTCTTTTTCCGTCAATAAGCGTAAGAATTTCTGTTTCTGTTTTTCCTGTAAGAAAGGCGGATCCCCCGTCAATTTCATTATGGAAAAAGAGGGCTTATCATATCATGATGCACTCCTTCATCTTGCAAAAAAATATGGCATAGAGGTTCAGGAGCGGGAGATGAGCGATGAGGAACGGGCGCTTCAGTCGCAGCGTGAATCAATGCTTGTGGCCAATGAATGGGCTATGCAGAAGATGGAAAAGGATCTTTTTGAAACTGAGGAAGGAAGAGATATCGGTCTCCAATATCTCTCTCAGCGAGGAGTCTCTGATGAGGCAATAAAGAAATTTCATCTTGGATACGCACTTGATAAAGGGTCTGAATTAACGGAAGCTGCCGGAAAGGCCGGATTCGATTTAGAAGTGCTTAAGCAGCTTGGACTTGTAGGAACCTCTCAACAAGGACGTCATTACGATCGTTTTCGAGGCCGGGTGATCTTTCCCGTTTTTAATTCATCCGGGAAGGTGATTGCTTTCGGTGGGAGAGATCTTAAAGGGGGCCCTGCAAAATATATTAATTCTCCTGAATCAGAATTATATAAGAAAAGTAACGAGCTATATGGCATTTATCAGGCACGTGCCGATATCGTTAAGGAAGATAAATGTTATCTTGTAGAAGGATATCTCGATGTAATCGGAATGTGGCAATCCGGTATGCGTAATACGGTAGCATCTTCGGGCACAGCCCTCACCGATGGCCAGATAGCACTTATTCACAGATTTTCGGAAAATATCACGCTTATCTATGACGGCGATCCGGCCGGAATAAAGGCCTCCCTGCGAGGAATAGACATGTTGCTCAGTCATAAGATGAAGGTGAAAGTGCTCCTCTTGCCTGATGGTGATGATCCTGATTCATTTGCCAGAAAACATACTCCTGAGGAATTTCGCGAATATGTAAAAGCAAATGAGACGGATATTATACGGTTCAAGGCAAGTGTTCTCCTCAATGAGATGAAAGGAGATCCCCAAAGCCGTATCAACGCTATCAACAGCGTTGTGGAATCGTTGGCCCATATTCCGGATCAGGTGTCGCGCGATGTCTATATCCAGGAGTGTAGCCGAATACTGTCTATTCCGGAAGAGACCATTGCAAAATCTACAGCCCGAGTCAGAGTAGGACTTATTGAGAAATGGAAGCGTGATCGTGCTCGGGGAGAATATGGTAAAGCGGATTTATCACAGACTCCTCAGGTGGGTGGAAATACCGCAGATGGTCCTGAGTTAGAACGTAGTGATTCCGGCCGCAGTGCAAGTCAGACTGCTATTTCTGATAAAACCGGGTCAGACTTGACAGAAATCAAAAGAAAGGATGCTGCAAGGCTCATGCCGTATGAAAGAAAAGTGATAAAGTATTGTATCAAATATGCCTATCTGCCGATATTTTATACTGACGATACTTCTTCGACGGCAATGAATGTGATTCAATATATTGATTCTGAACTAAAGAGTGATGATGTCGCTTTTACCGATTCCGTATTTGCGCGTATCTTTGATGAGCTATTGCGGCTTCAGGATGACTTTGATTCTGCTTACGATAAATATTGTAACGAGCTTGAGCAGCAGATTGAGCTGAAAAGACGTGAGGGAATCGAACGTATCTCCACGTTTGATTATACTGTATCGGAGATTGAAAAGGCGGAGCAACGTCTGGAGCAGGAGCTGGATTGTTTTCGGGAGGCGGAACTAATTGAATTTACCAAAAACTTTGCAGCAAAAGAGCTTGCCAGCCATGAGGAGAGTGCTGTGCGTAACGCTGTGACTGATCTGTTGTATGAGAAGCACAGGTTAAGCCATATTTATCTTAAAGATAAAGCCACATTTGAAAGGGAGGAAGATAAGTTGCCCGTTTTGCTTCCTCGTGCTGTGAATGAATGGAAAAGCGAAAAATTTAACATTCATCTTGAAGAGATGTTTGAAAAGCTTGCTCAAGCAGAAAAAAACGGAGATAAGGAGCAGACACATGAGTTGCAGCTTAAGATAGCAGGACTGATGCGTATGCGTAAGGAAATGGCGAAGATTATCGGAGAAAGAATAGTCTCTGCCTATATTACCAAACCAAACAACGGGAAGAGATGAGATATTTCCCGATTAAATAATTCTAAATATAATTAGATGGAAAATATACTTGAAATAAGTAATCTTGAAAAACGTTTTGGTAATGTCGAAGCATTACGCGACATCACTTTTAACGTTGAAAGAGGTTCTATCACCGGTTTTCTCGGACCTAATGGAGCTGGCAAAACCACCCTCCTACGTATCATCAACGGGATTCTGGCCCATGATTCCGGAAGAGTGCTTGTTGAGGGAGAGGAGGCGTCTTTGAAAGTAGCCCGTAAAATCGGATATATGCCGGAAGAAAGAGGTCTTTACGACAATATGACTGTTGAAGACCAGATTCTTTATTTCGGAATGCTGAAGGGAGCGGACAAAGGGCAAATCCGTCAGGTCATGGATGAATATCTTCAGCTCTTCAATATCGATGGCAACCGTAACCGAAAACTCAAGGAACTATCGAAAGGTAATCAGCAGAAAGTGCAAATCATAGCTACTCTTGTGCATGAGCCGTCGCTCGTAATTCTTGATGAGCCTTTCAGCGGGTTTGATCCAATAAACGGAGCGTTGTTGCAAGATCTTATTGCGCGACTGAATAATAAAGGGACAACCGTGATTCTATCGTCCCATAATATGCATGCCGTGGAAGAGATGTGCGACAGTATAGCCCTTATTAATCATGGAGAATTGCTTTTAAGCGGTAAGATTGACGATATCAAGGAGAATAACAAGACAGATGAGTTGCTGGTTACAACCATGAATCCCCTATCTCTTGATTTCGTGTTAAGCGGAGGAAAAGTAAACTGGATAGATGAGAATAACGCTCATAAGACCCGCAAAGGATATGGTTACCGACTTCAGAAAAAGGAGGGTGTTGCCAATGCCGATTTAATCCATGATCTGGCTTTGCAGAGCGATATTCTTCATTTTGAAGAAGCTCTCCCCTCCTTAAATGATATTTTTATTAAATTTACCACTAATCAGAATACAAAATGAGCCAGTTAGGTCTTATTATAAAGAATGAATATCTAACCGATATAAGAACCAAGTCTTTTTGGATCGGAACGCTTGTTGCTCCTCTTCTTTTTATAGGTTTTTCCATTTTTATAGGTTTTATGATGGAAGATTCCGATACGATGCGGAAAATGTCGAATCCGATGATCGATGAGTCGGACAACATGACCGGGATGCAGTTGTTCGGAATGATCTCCGGAATTTTCCTTGCTATGTTCCTCATGATTTATGGTTCGCAGATCTTTGGAAAGGTAAAAAAGGAGAAATGTAACAGGATTATGGAAGTTCTGGCAACGTGTGTTACAGGACGCACCATGATGCTCGGCAAGATAATTTCTGTGGGACTTGTCGGCCTCACTCAATTTGCCATTTGGGCTGCGTTATGTATCTTATTTGGAATCGGAGTGGCTTTCATCTTCCATCCGGATATCCCTTGGGGTTTCCTTACGGATACAAGATTTATAATGGGTCTTTTCTGGAGTATTATCTTCTTCATCGGAGGGTATATTTTTTACGGATCCATATATGCTGCTTGTGGTGCGATGACAGATAAGGATAATGAGAATCAAGGATATATGACTCTGATTACGTTCCTGCTTCTTGGCTCATTCTATATTGGTGAATATGCCGTTGAGCATGCGGGTAATGCTTTTGTCGTGTTCTGCAGCTATTTCCCTTTTACGAGTCCTACGATTGGCGCAGCTACCGCAGTGTCGGGTGAAGTGCCCCTTTGGCAAACTATTCTCTCTGTTGTAGTGCTCTATTTCTTTGCATGGTTATCCGTTTCTTTTTCGGGTAAGATATACACTTCTTCACTTTTGCTTAAAGGAAAGAAATTTACACCGAAAGATATCCTCGTTTTCTTTAAGTCCAAGTAAATAGAAATATTTTTGAGCCCGGATATTTGCATATATCAAAATTAATTTGCAATTTTGCAGTGAAATAATGACAAAGTCTAGGTGGCGGAATTGGTAGACGCGCTACTTTGAGGGGGTAGTGGCCGTTTTGGCCGTGTGAGTTCGAGTCTCATTCTGGACACAGTCTTAAATCCGCGGATGACATCTGTTTGTCCGTGGATTTTTTATATATTTCTTTTAGAAGATTTCTAAATTACTCTACCCTTATTCAAAATTGAAATGAGAAGGTCTTATGCTTTTTTTCGGATATTCGGAAAGTTTTTTCCGGTGTTTTTAATTATTGTTGCCGGCTTTGTTCCTTGCATGGGCCATAGATATGTCGGAGGAGATATTTCTCTGCTTCCGGTTTACGAAGAAGCAGGGGCTCAATATAAGGATGAGGATGGAAAACCAATTGACAAACTTCTGCCTTGGTTATATAAGGAAGGAATGAACGCCATGAGGGTTAGGGTATTCGTGAATCCTGAAAAGTATAAGCAACTGCATTCTTCCGATACGAATGCTGAGACTGGCTATGACCCTAATGCATCCCAAACCATTGAATCGGTTACAGATTTATGCAAGGAAATCGTTGATAACGGATTCTCGCTGTTGCTTGATTTTCACTACTCTGACACTTGGGCTGACCCTGCAAAGCAATGGACTCCGATTGATTGGGAAAATCTGAATGAGGAGGAGCTGTGCGATAAAATATATGAATATACATTTGAGTCTTTGGCTAAACTTAAGGCTGCCGGTGTGGTTCCGGCCTTTATTCAGCCCGGCAATGAAATAAGTTACGGAATGTTATGGGGAGAGGCCGGAACGACAGATCCGAAGAAAGCTTTGATGGGAAGCGAGGCCAACTGGTCAAGATTCGGCAGATTATTATCGTCAGCGGTCAAAGCCTGTCGTGAGGTTTGTCCGGAAGCCGGAATAGTTCTTCATACCGAGAGAGTGGCTCAGCCGGAAGTGCTCATAAATTTTTACAATAAGATGAATGAGCTGAATGTCGATTACGATATTATCGGGCTGAGTTATTATCCCTATTTTCATGGAGGGATGAATGTGCTTACTGAAGCTCTGGCTGCCCTCCAGACCCGGTTTGCTTCCAAAAATATTATGATTGTAGAAACCGGATATTCCTATAAATGGGAGGTGCCCGGGACAAGCCATGATACAACTGATCGTTGGCCTTTGTCGGAAGAGGGACAATATAGATTTGCTGAGGATCTTGTATCCACATTAGAAAACTATAAGAATTGCACCGGTCTTTTCTGGTGGTGGCTTGAATATAATGCCTACGGCACATCTCTTCAGGGATGGTATAATGCGCCTCTCTTTGATAGCACATCCGGAAAGGCTACCCCTGCTCTAAAAGCGTTATGCTCATTTGGAGATGGTTCAGGTGTAAAAGAGATAGGGGTGGATAAAATTACAGAGGAAACTGCCGAATGGTGGGATATGTGGGGTAATAAATATAAAAAAATGCCACTTCGGCCGGGAATTTATCTGAAAAGAGGTAAAAAGATAGTTGTAAAATGACTCCTCATTCAACGTTTTTATGTAAATTTGTCCTGTCTTGAAAAGATAATTCACAAGCCTCGTTTGTGGTGGGGCTAAAGATTAACTATGAGTACGATTATTCTCGGAGTAGAATCCTCTTGCGACGATACGTCGGCTGCTGTAATTCGTGATGGCATCTTGCTAAGTAATGTTATAGCAAGTCAGAAAGTCCATGAGTCATACGGTGGTGTAGTGCCTGAACTTGCATCACGTGCACATCAGCAGAACATTGTTCCCGTAATTTGGGAAGCTCTGAAACGTGCAGGGGTAGATAAGAGTGAGCTTTCGGCAATAGCATATACCCGCGGACCCGGATTGCTTGGCTCGTTGCTTGTCGGCACTTCCTTTGCAAAAGGTATGGCCATTGGACTGGAAATTCCACTGATTGATGTAAATCATCTTCATGCCCATGCTTTATCGCAGTTTATAAGAAAGAGTGATGATGACATTGTTCCTGATTTTCCATTTCTTTGTCTACTTGTATCAGGAGGGAATTCTCAGATAGTTCTCGTTGAAAGTTTTGATAAAATGACAATACTTGGCAAAACTATTGATGATGCTGCCGGAGAAGCACTTGATAAGTGTGCGAAAGTAATGGGACTCCCCTATCCGGGTGGTCCGTATGTCGATGCTCTTGCCCGGCAGGGCAATCCTGAGCGATTCCGATTCAGTAAACCACATATTCCCGGTCTTGACTATTCATTCAGTGGTCTGAAGACGTCATTTCTATATACATTGAGAGATGAGATGAAAAAAGATCCTGATTTTATTGAAAAAAATAAAGCAGATCTTTGCGCATCTTTACAAAATACGGTAATCTCTATTTTGCTCGATAAACTGAAAAAGACGATTGCCGAAACAGGTGTGAAGCATCTGACGATCGGAGGAGGCGTATCGGCAAATTCAGAACTTCGGGAAAGAATTGCACAATTATGTGATAAGCTGGGTGTTACAGCTTGGATTCCTGCACGCGAATTTACCACTGATAATGCAGCAATGGTTGCCATTGCAGGCTATCATAAATATTTGAATAACGATTTCAGCCAACTCGGGCTCCCTCCTTTTGCCCGTGTATCAATATAACTGCCATGAATAAAGATAAGCAACCCATGCAGCACAATATGCAGCACAAGGAAATACGCCACCTGGTGATTTATGGTTATACTCGGGAAGAACTCTCGCGTATCATCAAACATTTTGAGGCTCAATTGCCGGATTTTGTGAAGATAACTATCGATAGTAGTAATCTTGTGACACGAATCTCCTTAACCGGTGTGAATTCGGGTCTGGAATTGTTACGATTCAATATGAATCGTTATCAGCAGACTCTGACTGATCTCTTTTCTGAAGAGACCGTTAGCCATGAAGATAAGAGTATTGCCCAGATTCTCGGCGAGCAGCTTCATGAGCGTGAGCTAACTGTAGCTACAGCAGAAAGTTGCACCGGTGGAAATATCGCCCACCGTATTGTGCGGATTCCCGGTTCGTCTGCCTATTTTCTGGGAAGTGTGGTAAGCTATAGCAATGAGGTAAAAGCAAGTGTTCTTGGCGTTTCCCGGAGTGATATTGGCCGTTATGGGGCTGTAAGTCAGGAAGTGGCAGAACAGATGGCAAATGGTGTGGCAACCCTTATGAAGACCGACTGTGCCATTGCCACAACCGGGATTGCCGGTCCGGAAGGAGGAAGTAAGTTTAAGCCGGTCGGAACGGTGTGGATTGCGGTAAAATATAATGAGAGAATGGTAAGCGAATGTATTCGTTTTGAAGGAGACCGCCAGACGGTTATCGAGAGTGCGACTAATCATGGAATGGTGATGCTAATCAGACTACTTCGGGATACTTATACTGTTCAGGAGGAGATTAACGATGATTGATGTCAAACGGCCAATGGTTTAAAGAGATATAAATTTCAAGAAAACAGGCAAAAAATCGAAGAAAAATTTTGTAAATAATAAAAAAATCATTAACTTTGCATTCGTTTTGTGGCTCATCCAAAAAAGTCGCTGAAAATGATGCACTTAGCGATGATATGAGAACTGAGATTGCGGCCTGAACACGAAAGTATAATTTAATCAACAACAACCATGTCAAAAGTTTGTCAAATCACAGGCAAAAAAGCGCAGGTGGGTAACAATGTATCTCACTCAAAGCGTCGCACCAAACGCAAGTTCGAGGTAAACTTGCATACAAAGAAATTCTATTGGGTAGAGCAGGACATGTGGATCGAATTGCGTCTTTCAGCTCACGCTCTCCGCACAATCAATAAAATCGGTCTTAATGCAGCTCTCAAAAAGGCAGAGGCTGAAGGAAACCTTGATTTTAAAGACATAAAAATCCTTTCTCTCTAATAGTTCTTTTATATTATGGCAAAGAAAGCAAAAGGCAATAGAGTTCAGGTTATTCTCGAATGCACCGAACATAAGGCAAGCGGTATGCCCGGTATGTCAAGATATATTACTACCAAAAACCGTAAGAATACAACAGGTCGTTTGGAATTGAAGAAATACAACCCCATCCTTAAGAAAGTAACTATTCACAAAGAAATAAAATAAGCACTCTGAACTATGGCAAAGAAAACCGTCGCGTCTCTTCAGAAAGGTGAAGGCCGCACATATAGCAAAGTCATCATCATGGAGAAATCTCCTAAAACGGGTGCTTATATCTTCAAAGAGGATATGGTTCCTAACGATGCAGTTAAAGATGCTCTTAAATAATTAAGACCCCTTTAAAATATAAAGCGCAGCAGACATAATTCTGTTGCGCTTTCTTTTTATACTTGAAAAACTTCGCCACCTTTTATTTAAATAATCTAAATATAATCTTCGTTTCCTCTGCTGCCATCTTGCGTCAGGCTCAGATTGAGCCGGTTCATCTGCGCTTGGAATCTTTCTTTATCCACGTTGGCGATCAGGAGATCGCCGTTCCATATCCCGCGTTTGAGGGATTTAGAAAGGTATCCAAGCGCGGGATTAAGCTCGAAACCGAGCTTTGCACGCTGGATTTGAGCAGATGTTACGCAGATTTTTTCTTTTATCCTTACTCTTATCCTTAATCAATTGCTGTTATTGTGTCGGCACTATGGAACGGCGATCTCCTGATCGCCGAGAGATAAGTAAAAAGCGGCTTTTATTCATTTCTACGGCGATCAGGAGGTCACCGCTCCATACACAGCCTCCGAAAGCTACACCGATACCTATATTAAAAGTAATGAAAAATATCTGCGTTTCCTCTGCTTCCATCTTGCGTCAGGCTCAGATTGAGCCGGCCCATCTGAACTTGGAATCTTTCCAAATCCAAGTCAGCGATCGGGATCGCCATTCCATATACCTGCATTTGAAGGATTTAGAAAGGTGTCCAAGCGCGGGATTAAGCTTGAAACCGAGCTTTGCACGCCGGATTTGAGCAGATGGTACGCAGATTATTATTTAGCCGTTTTTATGGCATCATTCTGTATGTTAGAACACTATACGCAAAATTTCGAGATTATGACTTATAGATTGTCTTTTATTATGGTAAAAATATTGTATTATTAGTAACAATATTGTAGCTTTTTTTGTGAAATAGGATTTTATCTCTATATTTGTATGTGCAAACCGCCTGCAGAGGCCCGGTTTCGGGTATGTGGGAGGGTTGGCTGACATTTTATTTTGAATGCGTTTACCAGACGCTTATTCTTGATTCGTTGAAACCTGGAAAATTTCATATCTCAGTCAAGGATGAGACAACGGTAGATGCCTGTTGTGGATATGACTATGTCGGGATGCGTATTGATGCGCGTTCACATTGTTGCATCGTGATGATGCAGCATCATATTCTGCGTGAGGCCTCTGCGTTGTCTGTTCTACTGAGAAGGGCAATTCCAGGGCCTCAACGAGTAGAATGGGCAACAGGTACAGTTCCTCACGCAATTCTTTTTATAAATCACACTACTTTGGAGGGGCTATAGTGAACAAAAACTCTACTTTATGCGAAGAACACTACTTTGGACAATTCTTTGTTTTATTGAAGGGTTCGGAATGGTGCATGCAGAGGAGAATAAGCCTTGTCTTATTTTCTCCGGGGCTTCGGAACAGAAGCATGTACTTGATATTGCAAGTTTTAATCGAATTACTTTCGGTGAAAACTCTATGACTATCTCCCATTCCGACTTTCCTGAAAATCAAGTGGAATTGCTTTATTCTGCCTACCATCGTTTTGAAGTTGGGGATGGAATTCCTACTGAGATAACCGAATTAAAGGATGATGGGGATGTTTCTTTATTTTATAACGACTCAGAAAAATCTCTTCAACTGGTTGGGGATAAAGAGGAGTTATATTCAATCGGAATTTTCGGTATAAATGGCACTTTAATATGTCGTGCTAATCTATGCTGTGGAGAATTCGTTTCCGTTAAGGCTCTTGAACCGGCAGTTTATATCGCGGTTGCGGTCAATGGTAACGAAATAAAAAAAATTAAATTTATAAAAAAATGATTATGAAATCAATAAGAAAAGTAACAATGGTAATTGTATCTGTTATTGCTATATTTTCAATAATGGGATGGGCGCAACAGATACGAGTTCTCCGAATATATAGCGGAGGAGAAATGATTCAGCAACATAAAATATCCGATATTGACTATGTGGAAATTCAGGATATAGATGAAGAGATTGGATTTATAAATGGTTATGAATATGTCGATTTAGGACTTCCAAGTGGCATTAAATGGGCAACTTGTAATATTGGAGCTTCTTCTCCAGAGGAATATGGTAACTATTATTCATGGGGAGAGACGACTACGAAAACTGTGTATAATGGTAATAATTGTACGACTTCCGGAAAAATATTGGGAGATATATCAGGCAATGAGGAATATGACGTTGCAAGAACACAACTTGGAGGAGAATGGCGTTTACCTACCGATACAGAAATGATAGAGCTATTAGATGAATGTATCTGGACATGGACAACGTTAAATGGTAAAGAGGGTTATTTAGTAACTGGACCTAATAAAAATCAGATATTTCTTCCTGCAGCAGGTTATATGGCTTCAGATTTATTAAGATATGATACTAATATCGGACGTTATTGGAGTTCTTCGTATAAAGATTTATCCTCCAGCTATTTCCTCAGTTTAAGTAAGGATGAATATGTAATGGAAGATATTGAGCGTTATATTGGTGCAAGTGTACGCGCTGTATATGGAACTAAGTTGCCGGAAAATTATTTGAGATATTCATTAAGGGGAGAACCTGTCGGTGGTCCCGGTGGTCCTTCCGGGTTTGATAATCAACTTGTACTAAATGGTTGGCAAATGTGGGATTGTCCTTTTGAATATAACGAATCAGAATCTTTATATTCGTGGGATGATAGATTTTGGGAAAGTAACGTTGGGCTGAGTGCCGGCGAAATCGAAACTTTAAAAGCACAATATTCACCTGTAAATATTACAGAAGAATGGCCCTCTTTGGTCCGTCTTGAGAAGTATCCGGCAGCGATGGATGAGGATGGAAAGCCTTATGAAAAAATTGGAGTTACAATACGCTGGGATAATTTCGAACTTAGTAAGAGATGGTATGTTTATCCGATTAAAAATCTTGAAAAAGGACTTTACAAATTCAGTTGTAAAGTTGGTGAATTGGGTAATAGAAGCGATGATAGGACTTTAGAAAATAATCATTATGTAAAAATAAACGGTCTTCGAGTAACAATGCAAAAAAAGGTAGGACCGGAATTTTTATCTTATGACCTCAATCCTGAAGTAAGTGACGCAGCCAAGCAGGCCGGAGTACCTGTAAAATTTCAAAGTTCAATTATTCAAATTGAAGATGGTGGTAATGAGTCTCCGGTTATGCATAAGTGGAGTGCTCAACTTGGAAATCCTACTGACGGAGATGTCTATATCTGTTTCCAAGGTAGTTCTACATGGTTTTTTATGGGAGAAATGTCGCTTGTAAGAATTGGAGATTATCCGGAATAAAATAAGAGGACAATCTTTATTTGTATAGAATCATACATGAAAGATAAAAAGCTGTGGTTAAATTAGACCGCAGCTTTTTATCTTACCTATCCCATTGTCAGAACATATAGCCGAGGGAGAGGCCGGCAAAGGCTCCTGAGGTATCGTTCATGAAAGAGTATTTACCATTAATGGTCATTTTCAAGAACGATGTAAGGTAGATGTCCAATCCGGCTCCTAAATTTAATCCGGCTCTACTCGTAGATTTATCTGATATGTAATTCCAATTATTGAAAGTGAAACCGGCTAAAGGATAAATACTGAAACCTTTGGCAAGTCGGAACGGCACATGAGCATCTATATTTAGATTAAATGCCGATTTGCCTTCATGACGAAAAATATAACCGATATCGGGTGCAATTCTAAAATGTCGGGAGAACGAGTATTGAAAGTAAATGCTTGTATAAGCTCCGTTATTATAGGATGCGTATCCTCCGGATACTCCCAACGTCTTCTCTCCTTTGAGATTCTGTGCGTGTATTGGGGTTGCCAATGCAACAAGTATCAGGATAATTGCGGATATTATTTTTCTCATCAGTTTTTATTTTGGTTTAATATTAAATTAATTTGCGCGGGATCTATAATTGTTCATAAGTTTACCAACGCTTTCTATGAAATCTTCATCATCCATATCATACGGAAGCCAATGAATCTCATGGCCGCGAGTTTGCATGCCGCGAAACCATGTCATCTGACGTTTGGCAAACTGATGAATAGCTGTTTCAAGTTGAGTGAACATTTCTTCGTAACTCAATTGTCCAATAAGATAAAGTGTGGTGAACTTATATTCCAGACCGTAATAGATTAGATCTTGGGGTGGGATATTTCTTTCCAACAAAGATTTTACTTCGTCGAGCATCCCCTCTTTCAGACGAGCATTCAGACGTAAAGAAATTTTCTCACGTCTTTTTTCACGAGGAATATCAATCCCTATGATAAGTGCGTTAATGGGAATTGCGGTCTCTTTTTTGGCCGCTGCAGCCGCTTCAGGATTGCGCGAATAATAATCGGCAATCTCCAAAGCACGAAGTGCTCTTGCTTTTGTATCTACGTCGGTAGAATTATGCAGCAACTTATATTGGGATAAAAGTGAAGTCAGTTCCTCAAGCGATTTATCAGCAAGAGTGTCTCTTAATTCCTGATTACGCTCTACTTCCGGCATAATTATACCGTTAAGAGCATTCTCAACATACATCCCGGTCCCGCCACATATTACAGGCAGTTTCCCTTTAGAAGTAACATAGGTAAAAGCTTTTCTAAAATCGGTTAGATAGCGATGAAGATTATATTTCTCCCCTGCTTCAGCAATATCAATGAGATGGTATGGGATATTTCCGTATTCACAGAGATCTTTCCCTGTGCCAATGGTCATTCCACGATAGATTTGTCTTGAATCGCCGGATATGATCTCACCATTGAAATGCCCGGCAATCTGGACCGCTCGCCGAGTCTTGCCGCTTGCCGTCGGACCAACGACAGCTATGGCTTCTAACTCCATTGACTTGCACGGTTATTTTTATCATCTCTATGGCGGTTGCGCCACCATCTCTTAAGACGATATAGTTTTGTATCGGAGTTAAAAAGAGAAATCCGTATCCACTTATCATCCTGAAAATCATAATTATTTTCTTTCACTTCCTCAAGGTCGAAAGTGGGACGATAAGAAGCAAGCTTATTTTTGCGGAAACCATTCTCGTTAAATGTTTTCTGAGTAAGGATAATGGTCGCCATTCTTGTAATATCTGAAACGCATGTAGGCGACATCTTTCCGGGACGGAATGAATATATTTTTTTTATTTCATCAAAATCCATCCACTCTCCATTTACCCTGATATCCGGATAGTCTTCAATTTTTCCGTCAAGGAAATAAAAATATCGTAAAAGACTATGACGTTCAAGATCGGGTGACTTTCTTCCATAGAAGAAGCGGAGGTTACCATCATAGCCGGTCATACGCTTGATGATTGTCTCAACTTCATTGATGGATATACCGCTTACACTTCGTTTGGTTATAAACGGAGTGTCGATCACTTCTTTATATGGAGTTCGCGGGTCGTAACTCTTTTGATCAATATATATCTTGTTTCCGCATATAACGTAGAATCTAAGATATGTCTTTGACGACAGATCGTGAAGTTCTTCCGGAGTAATAATTTCATCATTTTCTTTCAGGTCGAGGTAAAGGTTGTAATATCTTATACTGAAATAAAGTTCATCCAGCAGCAACACAATAATGTTGAGCCATACGAAGACGTACCAATCCCGACTGTTTACTTCGGCTTCATGATAGTAGAAGACGAAATAGTAAACCCAAACCGCAATTGAAAGGAAAATAAAAATCCAGATGAGATTTCGAAGCTGAAGTCCTGATTCATGATCTAATATTGCCCCGAGCTTTCCTCTCTCCAAGGATCGGCCACGTTGCAACATACAATCAATACACATATTAAGTTTATGGCGCCGAAAGTATATGATTGTTAATGCCACGGCACATGTGGGGTCGAGCAATAAAGCCGAAATATAAGGCTTGACAAAGAAAGTTATTTCTTTCGGAAGCCATATTATCCCCCATATATGCAACATGTTGAGCAATATGGAGAGAAAGGAATAGGATATAAGACAGAAAAAGACGGCGTATGGAACAATCATACAGGAGGATTGCGGTTTTAGCTTATTATTATAAAGAAGAGTATAAAGATAAGCGGCCACAATCAAAGTGACTACTGGCGAGAAATAGAAAGGAAGCACCATTGAAAGCCCCATGATGACAACAAAAGAGAGCAGACCAACCGAAAAATTCTTCCAGAATGTTTGCAATTGCTTACTGTTGACTTTTCTGAGATCTTCCATTTCGTGATGTTAATTCTTTTTTTTCGAAGCCGTGTAACCGTGAAAAAACATATTTCCGTTTTATATCATAAAACAGAAAAATGGATGACCGGTTTCTTTTTCTTTACTTATAACAAACATGAATCGTTTTTGTTATGAAAAATTTCAATTTTAACAAAAAGATTGTTGAAATTTTATGAAAAGAGGTCTAAAACCTATTATTTGAGATGGTTATTAAGATAGTCGAGTATCTTTTTAAAAAGCTGTTCTCTCGCATTACACATTCTTAAACTATGTTCGAATCCGGCAAATGCCATCATATCGAATAATTTTCCTTCTGAATTCAGTTTGGAAGTATATTTAAGCGTATTGTAGAAATGAACGTTATCATCGCTCGTGCCCGACATGATCAGTAGTCGTGAATTCATCATTTCCGAACGTCCGAGAGCTGATGATAACCGATACCCTTCCGAATTTGCTCCCGGAGTAGACATGTAACGCTCGGTATATATTGAGTCATAAAAATGCCAATCGGTGACAGGGGCCATGGCAATACCGGCTTTAAATGGATTGTTCTTGTCGGAGAGTTCCATAAGGGTCATGTATCCACCATAACTCCAGCCGAAACATGCCATACGAGAGGAATCAATATAAGGGTATTCGGCCAGTTTCCGTGTACCGGCAATCTGGTCGGCTGTCTCAAGCAAACCGAGGTGTCGATAAACGGATGTAGACCATTCTCTGTCACGATTGCCTGTGCCACGACCATCTATACATGCTACGATATAACCTTGAGATGCAATATAATAAATCCCCTCCATCTTCCACTTATTCAGTACTTCCTGCGAATCCGGACCGTTATACTGATACATAAGAAGAGGATATTTCTTAGTGGCGTCAAAATTTAAAGGCTTGATAATGTAGGCGTTCATATCCAATCCCTCAGAATTCTTCAATTTGATGAATTCCTTGCGTGGTGCTGAAGCATATCGGGATGCATACTCCTCATTTTGCTCAAGAATTTTTATCTCCTTCCCATTATTGTTACAGATGGAATAACGCGGAGGAACAAGCGCATTGCTATAGCTTCTTACGTAATAATCCATATTTTTGCTAAACGATGCATCTTCGGTTCCCTCCGTATTATTTAAAATCCGGAAATTTCCTTTTTTATCTATGACAGCAATGTTACGGTTGATTGCTCCCAGAGCTGTACACTGTATGTAATGATTGCCGGAGGCTTTGTCCAACCCATAGTATGCCGTTACATTCCAGTTGCCGGACGATACGAGCTTGATAAGATTGCCGTTATAATCATATTCATAAAGATGTCGATAACCGGTCCGTTCACTTCCGATCACAAAGCTTTGATTGCCATATTCCACCATCTGGTAAGCCTGCGGACTTAGCCACGCTTCGCTTTTTTCGCTCAAAATGAGGTGACAGACAGTAGAAGCCGGATTAACCTTATATAACTTTAGATCGTTCTGATCTCTGTTAAGCACCATAACCATGAGATTTTTCCCCTCCCCGTCAAATTCCATCGACGGTATATAGTCGGAACCGATCTCAAGATCCATAGTTTTTGTTACTCGGGTATCAATATTATAGGCATGGACAGTTACCTTGGAGTTCGGATAGCCTGAAAGTGGATACTTATAGGAGTAGCTTCCGGGATAAAGATCGGATAAAGGATCCGAGTCGCAATAACTCCGGTAAACATCAAATTGATATTCCGGCACCTCGCTCTCATCAAAACGTATATATGCGAGCGTTGTGTCGTCTCCACTCCATCTTATGGTTCCGAGGACACCGAATTCCTCTTCATAACTCCAGTCCGGACTCCCGTTTATAATGCGATTATTTTCGCCATCGGTAGTGATAGGCTTATCCGTGTCGTAGTCAAGATTTGAAATAAAGATATTGTTTCCTCGGGTATAGGCAACCATCCTTCCGTCGTGTGAAAGAACCGCTCCTCTTTGTTTTCCGCCGGTTGAAACTCTTTTCAGAGTAGATCTCATTATGTCGTAAACATAATATTCAGCATAAAAAGAGTTTCTGTAGAGTTTGTCTTTCTCATTCCATAGCAGAATTTTCTTGCCGTTTTCGCTGATTTGATAGCCGTCGAATCCATTTATATGAATATCCCCTTTTACTCCGTCGATACTGAAAAGAGTGGAAATTTTCTCTCCTGTCTTATAGCTATAGACTTCGATAGATTTGCCATCGTCTGATTTTGCTGCAAAAGATACACCATCGGCCATAGGAATCATTTCTTTTATTCCTGCCGGTGAGGTCAGATCCGGTGAGCAATAGTCGGCAGCTGTCAGTATTGTTGCTGCCGAAGCGTATGATACTGAAGCAAGCGTAATAGCAAATGCTGATAAAAAGGGATATCTTTTCATAATCTGATTCTGTGCTTAATCTGTCTATCTGATTAATAGGAACGCGCGAAAATCACTCTCTGTGCGGAGGGTTTACCTGTCACCATGCACACGCCGGGAGTTTTGTCGCCGTCAAAAGGAATACATCTGATGGTAGCTTTTGTTTCCTCTTTAATTTTCTCTTCAGTCTCGGGTGTGCCATCCCAATGAGCAAGAATAAAGCCGCCTTCTTCAATCTTTTCTTTAAATTCATCGTAAGAATCGACCGTTATGGTTTTGCTCTCGCGTAGTGCCAGTGCTTTTTTATAGATGTTATCTTGAATTTCATCGAGAAGCGCGGGAATTTTTTCTTCGATTCCCTCAAGAGGCATGGTCTCCTTTTCAAGAGTATCCCTACGCATCACTTCAACAGTGCCTTCTTCAAGATCGCGTTGTCCGATTGCAAGACGAACGGGTACACCCTTAACCTCATAATCGGCAAATTTGAATCCCGGACGTTTGTTATCGGCATCATCGTATTTTACACTGAGACCTTTGGCGCGAAGTTTCTCTACAAGCGGTTCAACTTTTTCAGAAATCGCTTTTAGCCCCTCATCATTCTTATATATGGGAACAATCACGACCTGAATCGGTGCCAGACGTGGAGGAAGCACAAGTCCGTTGTCATCACTGTGGGTCATGATCAAAGCTCCCATGAGGCGTGTCGATACACCCCATGATGTGGCCCAAACGTATTCCGGTTTGTTTTCTTTATTCATGAACGTCACGTCAAAAGCCTTGGCGAAATTCTGACCCAAGAAATGGGATGTGCCTGACTGGAGTGCTTTTCCATCCTGCATCATTGCCTCTATAGTATACGTATCGAGTGCACCGGCAAAACGTTCGTTAGCAGATTTTACACCTTTTATTACGGGGACAGCCATATATTTTTCAGCAAAATCTCCATAAACGTCAAGCATTTTGCGAGCCTCCTTTTCAGCCTCCTCTTTTGTGGCGTGAGCAGTGTGGCCCTCTTGCCATAGGAATTCGGCAGTACGCAGGAACATGCGTGTTCTCATCTCCCAACGGAAAACGTTTGCCCATTGGTTCACAAGGATAGGAAGGTCGCGATAGGAGTGGATCCAATTCTTATATGTATTCCAGATAATGGTCTCGGAGGTGGGTCGAATTATTAACTCTTCTTCAAGGCGGGCAGCAGGATCAACCACCACACCGTTACCATCGGGATCATTTTTCAGGCGATAATGTGTCACAACCGCACATTCTTTTGCAAAACCCTCTACATGATCAGCTTCCCGACTTAGGAATGATTTAGGAATCAGCAACGGGAAATAAGCATTCTGATGTCCGGTAGCCTTAAACATATCATCAAGCTGACGCTGCATTTTTTCCCATATCGCGTAACCGTAAGGTTTTATCACCATACAGCCTCTCACAGCCGATTGTTCGGCGAGATCTGCTTTAACGACAAGTTCATTATACCATTGAGAATAATTATCTGATCTTTTTGTGAAATTTTTAAGTTCTTTTGCCATATAGATTGGATCTTTTTTATTTTTTAGCAGGATAAGAATGTTGCCCGTGATTAGAGATAAATCAACGGAGACGCTCGAAAGAATTGATTTTTTTACGATCGCTGTTGATGCGGTTATAAGCGAGCACCACTAAGAAAAATGCAAGAAGGGGTGCAATTATAAGGGATGACCAGCTTACGGATGCCGGTGCAAAAGAATAATATCCATAACCCGCTCCGATTGCAGTGACCGCAACGAGAAAAAGAATCTCGATAAGGCATAGTGTCTTTTGAAGCGAAAGATTTCTATAAAGAAATATTGTTATAGCCGGAATGAGAGCACTCATCAGCGAAACAACAAAAAATATCCAGGTATGAGCCACGTACCCCGATGGGGCTCCATTCACTGATTCTCCTTCAATTGAAAAACCTAACGGAGTGAAATCAAGACTATAATCTGTGAGCTGCACTTGTCCTAACGACATAAAGGAGAAACATCCCATAAGTAATGCAGCAAGGAGGAGCAATACGGATTGCCAACGTTGAATTACCATAATTTCTATTAATTTCTACATTTGAGATGCAAATTTAGCAAATTCCTATGAGCGATTCTAATTTTTGAGGAAATTTGGAATAATTTTTGTTATAAATTTTGTGTGCGGGGATTTATTCGGGTTGAATCGATGTTTTACACTCCGGTTTAATCTTCTTTTTCCCTTCACTGTTTTTTTGAGACATTAATTAAAAAAATATGAGTTTAAAAAAGTCGGTTATCGACAAAATTAAGAAATCGGTGGATGAGTCGAGATATGCCGACGCTTTCGCAGTTCTTTCAGAGACTCTTTCAAAGAAGAATCTTCCCGGCCTTCGTAGAGAGCTAAACTCTCTTAAGGAAACTTATAGTTACATGATTGATTATCTTCTTAAAGGCTATGAGGATAATACGAGAGAGAAGATATATGCCGGAATCGGAGAGTCGCTTTGTCGAATTGCCGATAAGATTGAAAGAGAAGATAAGGCTATCGATAGTTCCGATTCTTATTCATCAGCTCTTAGAATGATACGTCTTAGAGATAAATCATGGGATGAATTGGTGGGACGTTATAATGAGATAATACTCAACCTTTCCGATGGCTTGGAAGCCGGGGTGAAGGATCCCGAACTTGAAAAAGAGCGGAGTGCTTTGCTTGTGGAGATTTTTAATTATATATGGACTTCATTTGATGACACCTCTCTATATCGACGTCTCCCCTCTCTTGTGTTGTCTTCGCTTGAGGGCAGTCGGTTGCCTGAGGTTATTATAAGCGCACTGTCATTGTCTCTGCTTTCATATTATGATGATAAAAAACTTGAGGCCCTTGCTGAAATTTACGAAAATTCTGAATCGGAACCTATTGCCGCTCGTTCATTAGTGGGTATAGTTTTTGCTCTCGATTTGCATCGCGAGCGTATCAGAGAGAATTCTCCTATTCGGACACGTCTGTCTTTATGGCAGGATTCAATCATCACTTACCGCCGCCTTCGAGAAGTTATCAAGACTATAATCCGGACGCGCGATACAGACCGTGTATCCACAAAGATGAGAGAGGAAGTTATTCCGGAATTAATGAAACTTCAACCGGATATTTTAAAAAATATGAATACAAATCCGGATGATATGTTAGCTGCCGATATCGACAACAATCCGGAATGGGAGGAGATGCTTGAGAAATCAGGACTGGCAAAGAAAATGCAGGAGTTGAGTGAAATGCAGAGTGAGGGCGCGGACCTGATGATGGTTGCATTCTCAAATTTGAAGCAGTTTGATTTTTTCAATACCGTTGCCAACTGGTTTATTCCTTTCTATGCTTCAAATCCGGCACTCAGTCTCTCCGATAACGAAAAGCGATTGCTTGATTTGTTTGATTCTACGCGTAATGTATGCGACTCAGATAAATATTCGCTTGCACTTGCATTTGCCAGAATGCCGGAAAATCAGAAGAGGATGATGATGTCGCAGCTTGATGCCCAGATGGCGCAGATTTCGGAAGATGTCAAGACGATGATGGCAAAATCTTCCACTCCTGAATTCGATATGGAAACGACCGGAGTTGTGAGAGATCTTTACCGTTTCTTTAAATTATACAGAAACCGCAGTGATTTTAGAGATCCGTTTTCAGGTCCGCTAAGATTTCTTTCTATTCCGATTGTGGGAGAAATGATGTCGGATAGGGAGATAATCCGTGTTATAGGGGAGTTCTATTTCAAAAGAGGTTACTATGCCGAAGCCCTGGATATGTTTCTTGCTCTTGAAGATGGAGATGAATCGGCGGACCAGACATATTGGGAAAAAATCGGATTCTGTTATGAAAATCTTAAGTTTTACGATAGAGCTCTTGAATCTTATACCAAAGCTGAGCTTTTAAAGACGCCCGGATTATGGTTATTGAAAAAGCTGGCTTTCATAAATCGACAAACCGGTCAATATGACGTGGCTGCCGGATACTATGAAAGGGTGCTTGAAAAAGAACCGGAAAATGTTAAAATGCTACTTTCCTGTTCTAATTGTTATTTGAAATCCGGTAACTTACCGGGAGCTCTTCAAAATTATTATCATGTCTTGTATCTTAATCCGGAAGATAAAGGAGCTTTAAGAGCTGCTGCATGGGCTGAATTGAAAAGCGGAAACCTGGATAAGAGTTCGTCAATGTTCGACAAATTGCTTTCTGATAAGCCGGAATATATAGATTTTCTTAATGCCGGACATTTAAAAATGGCTTTAAAGAAATATAACGAGGCCGTAGAACTTTACGTGAAAGCCGCCCGGCTTCGTCCTGATATTTTTGAAGAGGATTTTGTTTATGATGCCGACGACTGGACAAATCTGGGTCTCTCGTCAAATATATTTAATATCATTCGGGATGATGTGAAATTTCGTCTGCAGGAAAAATAAAAAATGCTCTCCATGAAATAAAAAATCGACGTTGAAATTGTTTCAGCGTCGATTTTTATTTCAGCAGATCTGCCTCAATTGAATATACGGCATCGCTAAGTTCTTTTGAATATGAAAGCCGGTCTTTTACGGCATTTATTCCGTGGAGTACGGTGGCGTGTTTGCGGTTGAGTTTATTCCCGATAGCCGGAGAGGATAGCGACGTATGCTTATGGCTTAAATACATTATAAGTTGTCGAGCGTCAGCAATATCTCTTATTTTACTCTTTGAAAAGATTGCATCAGGATTCAAGTTGAAATATTCTGCTGTTGATTCTACAATCATTTCAAAGTTGATCGTTTTCTTTTCTTTCGGTCGAACGATGTGACTGATCACTTCATGTGCAAGATCAATGGTGATTGGCGCATTTTTTACAATTGCTCGCGTAAGCAATCCGGTGACAACATTTTCAAGTTCTCTTACAGATCCATCAACTTTTGCAGCGATCAGGTCTGTTACTTCCTCCGGCAGATCAAGTCCGTTCTTCCCGGCCTTGAAATTCAGTATCTTCTTACGAAGTTCATAGTCCGGATTCGGAAGCGGTTCGGTAACACCCCATTTAAATCTGTCGATAAGTCGGTCAGCTATTCCGTCGAGCTCCATCGGAGGCCGATCGCATGTAAAGATAAGATTTTTATTATTTCGTTGGAGATGATTGAATATCGGGAATAGTGCGTCGGCTGTACCGCTTTTATTTGAAAGCTCCTGCAGATCGTCAAAGAGGATAACATCCATCTCCTGAAACCAGTTGATGAATGAAGGAACAACTTTTTCAAGAACTGCATTAGTATACATTGTCTGAAACTGACGCATAGGTATAAACAACACCTTAGCGTTAGGATTCTGTTCCTTAATCCGGATTCCAATTGCCTGGATGAGATGAGTCTTACCTACTCCGACATTTCCGTAAAGAAAAAATGGATTAAATTCCGGCTTATGAGGGTTATTAGCAATAAACTCCGCTATTGTGACAGGCAAACGATTACTTTCCCCTACGCAATAATTTTCAAAATTTAGAGAGGATACAAGCTGAGGATCGAAATTAATCTTGCGTTCGGTGACCGGTGTGTTGTTTACCGATCTATTGAGCTTATCATTGATAATATGAGCCTGCTGCGGACTTTTTAACTTTACATTTGAATTCTTATCATCCGCTACAACTGGAATTTCATATTCCAGCCGGACGCTGCGTCCGAAAACGCGACGGAGCGCCAATGAAAGTATTTCATAAAAATCATCTTCATATTTCTCAAAGAAGAAATGAGATGGAAGCTTCAGAGTCATGAGTCCGTCGGAATATGAAACCATTTCGGCACATGCAAACCATGTGTCGAATCGTTCTTGGCCGATATTGTCGCGTATCAGTTCAAGACATTTATTCCATTTCTGTCTTTCAGCGGTCATATCCTAAAGCTTCAATATCCTATAATTATGTTTTCGGATATTTTTGGCACTGCAAAATAAAAACAAAAAAACAATAAAAAAAAATCAGAAAAATATTGTTTATTTCTAAATTTTATATTTTGCATGAAATCAGCACTTTACAAGGACTAAATGGTTGTGTTTCTCAAAACACTCCCTTTTGATGATAACGATGTTTATTTTCAGCGTTTTATGCATCTGCTTTCATCCGTGTCCCGCAATTTCAGTTTGATAATCTCTCCCTATTATATCCTATAAAAAGGGATTTTCCTATCCGGACTTTTATTTAGAATAAATCTAATTAAGAAAAATGGTTGTTATGAAGATTTAGGCCCCACCTCATAAAAAATGGGGCCTTATTGTTCATGGATATATGCCGGCGATAATTTACCAAAAGACCGAATCAAAATAAAAATTTTGATTCGATCTCTAAATTTGACCTCGTTTTTATGAGACGGGGCCTAAGTTTATCCTCGATATGCCAGTTAAAGAAGCTTAATACTTATGTAGCGCTTCGGATTCCTTTTTATGTCTACTATTAAAGAATCGATATCTGCCGATACCTGATTTAATCTTCTGTATAATTCGGGATCATTCATGAGCATACCGAGTGTAGAGTTTCGGTCATTCAGCTGCGTGGAAAACCGTGAAAGATTATCAGTGATCTGATTTACGTTATCCATTGTCGTAGCGAGCGGAAGCTGTTTAAGCTGTGTAGATAATGACACAAGATTATCAGAGACAGTATCAATGCGGCAAGTAATGGAATTCACATTTCTAACCATTCGCGGCACGTCACGATTAACAGTCCCTTTAAGACTTGCTGTCAGCTCATATACGTTTCCGGTAATGCCATCCAGGCGTTGTATAGACGCCAGCAGAGCCGGATCGGCTGCCAAAGTATTTAGCGACATGAGCAATGTGTCGATACGAGGAAGAATTGCTTCAACGGTAGGCATAAGGTTTTGTTGAACTGACGCCATAAGATCGGGGGCGGCAGCTGTATTAACGTTTTGGCCTATTTCGACCATATCCTTACTCGATCCCATTTTAAGATTAATGAATGCGCCGCTCAGGAGTGTGCTTTCAATCTGTGCATACGAATCGCGTGGAACCCTGAGATCTTTGTTTAGGGCAAGCTGAACGCGAATTTTACCCGGTTTTTCATAATTGAAATCAATGGCTCTTACTTGTCCAACCTTATAACCATTAATGGTAACCGGCGAAGAGATCTCAAGTCCTGCTACATTTTCATATTCGGCATAATAGAAATTAGCCGGATTGAACAGATTAATTCCCTTAAGGTAATCAATACCGAAAATCAGTATGACAATAGCTACGATAACTGCAATACCGATTTTAAACTCCTTATTAAATATCTTCTTCATAATTTTCGATCATTTTTTTCCTGTAATGATAAAGGCGTCCGGAATCACTTTTTTTACATCTTTAAGAAGTGCTTCGATCTCCTTCTTGCTTTCACTTTCTCCGTATGTATATTTGTATAGATTATTTTCTTTGAAATATTTTACGGGAGTAAGGCCGCAAAACTGAGGACTTTTCTGACTAAGCTGCTCGGGGCTTGCTAAAATCTGAATCTTATAGATAGTAGTTAGTTTTTCAACCTTTGAATGATATCCTGTAATGGCTTTATGTTTTTTAGGTTCTGAAGATGGAGAGTTGGATTTATTTTCTGCAATAACAATTTTCTTATTATTATAGGTACGCTGATTCTTCTTATCGTCCCTTTTCTTTTCAGCTTTTGCTTTTTTATTCTTTTTTGCTTTTGCTTTATTGTCGGAATCGGATGTTGAATTAGCATTTATATCTGCCTCAACTTTCTCTTCATTTTTCTTAACCATTGCCATTCTTTCCCCTTCCGAGTGAAGGATAATCTCCGGGGTTTCAACAGAACGCTTCACAGAATTATTTTTTGCTGCTATCGACCGACGACGGCGTTTGGCCGGCGTGGTAGATTTTCTGTTATCAGTAGCCGGAGGAGTTGTTACAACACGATTGGTCTTTGTGGCTTTGGCAAGTTCTGCAACAGGCTGTCCAATGGTTTCTTCTGCATGAGCGGTTTCTTCCACTACTTTTTCCTCTCCTCTTTTATTGTATGAAGATTGATAACTTTCCACAGCTTTGAAAAGAGCTTCCGCCAATTGTTTCTGCCCCGTTTCAGAGCCCATAAATTTTGCGGAATTAGGATTACAGATAAAATCGAGTTCGACGAGTACAGCCGGCATAGAGGTTGCCCAAAGAACCCAAAAGCCTGCTTGTTTAACGCCACGGTCTTTTCTTCCTGCAACTTTAACAAGTTGTTGCTGCGCGGCATTGGCGAATTTTAAACTTTGTCCCAGATTCTTCTTTTGAGCCATCTCGAAGATAATATAAGATTCGTCTTTGGATGGATCGAAGCCACTATATTTTTGTTCGAAATTTTTCTCAAGTTCTATAACCGAGTTTTCTCTTTGGGCTACCTTCAGGTTATTCTGATCTTTATGGAGACCAAGAGCATAGACGGAAGTTCCTGATACGGTCTGACGGTTTGGATTTGTCTTATCGACAGAATTGGTATGAATGGAAATGAAAAGATTTCCCTTATTAGCGTTGGCGATATTGGCTCTTTCCTGAAGACTGATGAAAGTGTCGTTATCGCGTGTCATTACAACCTTTACATTCTTAAGCTTCTTTTTTATAAGAGCCTCAAGTTGTTTGGCCACTCCAAGATTGATATCTTTTTCTTTGACGTTATTATCAATGGCTCCGGTGTCTTTTCCTCCGTGTCCGGCATCGATCACAACTGTAAATACGTTGTTATCAGCCGAAATCAAGACATTCGGAAAAGTTAGAAAAAGCAAAAAAGCTGTTATATATTGAAATAAATATTTCTTTCGAATCATTATCTTGGAGACTGTTTTTAGAAAGTCAGTCACAAATTTACAAAATAAAATTGATGTGGATAATGATATTTAACACATTTTAATAGACTCTTCACTCCTCAGACTCTATAGCGGGAGAATGATCTTTGAGGTTTTCAGCCGGTTCCCCTATTATGGAATCTTGTGTTTCAACACTTTCAATATTTTCAATGGTTATAATTGAATCGGTTGTTTCAGCTTCCTTCGCCATATTAAGTTCAGCTTCTTTTGAAGCTTTCTTTTCAATATCGGGCATACCATCTTTTGTAGGGAACCAAACAATATCCTCTCCTTCCTCAAGATTTACGGCTATATCTTTCTTTCCGGGAATAATTATTACGGGCATTCCGGGCTCCACGAGTTCTACAAGTTCGAGAATATTTTCGTTCGTTACCCTTATACAACCATGACTGGAACGACCACCTATCGACCAGGGGGCACACGTTCCATGAATGCCGATCTGTGTTGTGCCCGGAATCTGAAGCCTTATAAATCGGGGACCAAACTGTCCTTTTTTCTTGGATGTAACTCCATCATCGTCAGTAAATAGCCAATCAGTGCTGTCGTATATTCCTTGAACACTGAAGAATCCTTCGGGAGTGCGTGAGTCGGCTTTGTGATGCTTTGTTCCGTAATTCTTGGCGCAGGCCATACCATAGTTTTTCCTTATGTGCCCATATTTATCATAGAGGATTACCCTCATACGACTTTTATCAACTACAATAAATCCATCATATTTATTATTAAGAAGTTTTCGGGCATAATCCATTGATCGACGAGCAATTGTCGGGATGATTCCTGAAAGGTACTCTTCGCTATGTTCCGAATTTTTCATAAAATTCAAGGCTTCAGAAATATCCTCCACTTTTGCGGTCGGAATAGTGTCAGACACCTTGACTGAATCGACAGTTGAGACGACTGTCAGAGGCACTTGATCATCAAAACTGATTGTCTCCTCCTCTTGCGTCACTTCCTTATGCCTGTTACAACTCAGAAGAGAAGCAAGTATCATGAGAGTTAATATGTAAAAAATTTTCTTCACTCGCTTATACTTTTTTGAAGTCGTTTAAACCACTTCATTATGACGGGAGAATAATCCCTTAAATTATCACTCCAACTCTTTATAATTTTTTAACACTTAATCCTTATTATAGTTCATTATACTTTCTGTCGGCGGTCGGGAGACCGCCGCTCCATAGGCGCCGACAGAGTATGATAGTTTCTTAAAGGCTTTAAAACTTTCTTAGTCTATGAGATAAAGGGAAATTTTTTATAATAACTTGGAGGACGGTGTGTCATAATGGGCAATCTGCTGTGTTGCTTTCGGAATTCAGCTTCGGTCACATACTTATGTATGCTCCCTTTGGCCTCATCCTCAGCGCCTTGCATCTTACCCCTTCTTACTCACCTTAAGAGGCCGAGTCAAAATGGAAATTTCGACTCGGCCTCCTTGAATGATTAAATTATGAGCTAAATTCTCAATGTTTGAATTCGACGGCGGCTTTCTCTATACCAAGACCGCGTACGTAATTCTCGATATAGAAATTAAAACCATCGACATCAGCCGGTGTCGGTTCGATCTTCTCCCCGGTATCACCGTTGAAAACATTCATTTCCAGATAATCGGCCAAATTACGATCGTCTGTATTATGAACAAGGTAGCCGGCAAGAAGAGCCATACCCCAAGCACCTCCTTCTCCGGCCGTTTCCATTACGGAAATTGGTGAATTGAGAGCTGCGGCCAAAATGCGCTGACCAACACCTTTAGTCTTGAAAAGACCTCCGTGGCCCGTGATTCGGTCTACTTTCACTTTCTCATCATTAAAGAGAATATCGTTACCTATCTTAAGCACACTTACGGAAGCATAAAGATTGGCGCGCATGAAGTTAGCGAGCGAGAATCTATCATTTACCGAACGTACGAAAAGAGGACGTCCTTCTGCAAGTCCGGTAACGGGTTCGCCTGAGAAATAGTTGTAGGAAATCAATCCTCCACAATCCGGATCTCCTTCCAAAGCTGAGTTATAGAGCTTCCCGTAAATCTCATTCATATCCACAGGAATTCCCATTAACTCATTGTATTCCTTAAAGATATTTACCCAGGCGTTAAGGTCTGAGGTACAATTGTTGCAGTGTACCATTGCCACCGGACTACCGTCGGGAGTAGTCACCATATCGATTACTTCGTAGGGCTTGCTCAACTCCTTTTCAATCACAATCATTGAGAAAGAAGAGGTTCCGGCAGAAACGTTTCCGGTGCGTTGCTTCACGGCGTTTGTGGCAACCATTCCCGTTCCGGCATCCCCTTCGGGAGGACAGAACGGCGCCCCGGCTTTAAGATGACCGGAGATATCCAGTTTTTCTGCACCTTCTTCAGTAAGTACTCCGGCTTTTTCTCCTGCCATTAGGATACGAGGAAGAATTTCCTCCAGTTTCCACTCATATTTATACGGAGCTACGAGTTCATCAAATTTCTGAATCATCTTAGCCGAGTAGCCCTTTGTTTCGGGATCTATTGGAAGCATTCCGGAAGCATCGCCGATTCCAAGCACTTTCTCTCCGGTGAGTTGCCAATGTATATACCCGGCAAGAGTGGTAAAGAAATTGATTTTGCCAACATGCTCTTCATGGTCAAGAATGGCCTGATAGAGATGCGAGATGCTCCAGCGCAGCGGAATATTGTAGACAAACAGCTCGGAAAGCTCTGCTGCCGCCCGCGCAGTGTTGGTGTTACGCCATGTACGGAACGGTACAAGTATTTTACCGGCTTCATCAAACGGCATGTATCCGTGCATCATTGCACTTATACCGATGGCTGCAAGATTCTCGATTTCTACACCATATTTCTCCTGAACATTTGCCCTGAGATCACGGTAGCAGTCCTGAATGCCAAACCATATTGCATCAATGCTATATGTCCACAATCCATCGACAAGCTGATTTTCCCATACGTGGCTCCCCTGTGCGATCGGCATGTTGTTTTCGTCGATCAGGACAGCCTTGATACGTGTTGAGCCGAGTTCAAGACCCAGAATTGCTTTCCCTTCCTGAATGGTTTTTTTAGGATCTGAATTCATAGAGCGTATTATTTGAGAGCTTTGTTAAGCATATAATAAACCTCATTCCAACGCAGATGATCCTTGAATTTGGGGATAGTTGTGTCTTTATTGATATGACACATTTCGATTCCGGCAATCTCTGCATAGTCTTCCCAATACTCCGGAGTGAGATTATATGAGAAGCAGGAATGGTGGGTTCCACCTGCAAGAATCCATGCGGCGGCACCTGTCTCGAAGTCGGGCATCGGAATCCAGAGAGCAGAAGCTACGGGGAGCTTGGGCATCGGCTGTGACTTGATGCATTCAACATCGTTCACGATGAGACGGAAACGATTGCCGAGATCAACCACAGTAGCAGTTACACCCTTTTCAGGACGAGAGGTAAATACAAGACGTGCCGTCTGTGCTTTACGGATGCCAATTCCGAGGAAATGAACCTCAAGACGAGGACGATCCTCTGCGATAAGAGGACATATCTCAAGCATGTGAGCCTGAAGAAGAGAGCTTTCACTACCTTTAAAGTTGATTGTATAATCTTCAAGGAAAGAGCATCCTTCACCCTGTGACATTACCCATACCGAACGATAGAGAGCTGCCGATTTCCAGTCGCCTTCAGCTCCGAAGCCATAGCCTTCAGCCATGAGTCGTTGAGAAGCAAGTCCCGGAATCTGATCGAAACCTACAAACTTGGGATCTTCAATATCAGCCGTGCCCAGATCGTCGAAATTGGTTGTAAATCCTTTCGCGCCTTTATCTTTAAGGATAGCGCGAAGCGTGAGCTCTGCATGTGCTGCATTCCGTACTGCTTTATAATCATCAGTCTCGGGATTTTCCATCTCCGGCTTATGAGTATAAAGTTTGAAATATTCAGCTACGAGAGCATCGATATCCTTATCTTCAATTTTCTTGTGATACTCCATGAGTTCACTAACCGGGCAATAGTCCACATGATAACCAAGACGCTGTTCTGCTTCTACTTTATCACCGTCAGTAACAGCCACGTTATTCATCTGGTCGCCAAAGCGAATGATGAGCATGTCCTGAGAATCAGCCCAGGCAGCAGCCACTTTTTCCCATACAGCTATCTTGGCCAATACTTTAGGATCTGTCCAGTGTCCAACCACTACTTTTCTTCCAAGACGCATCCGGGTCATGATATGACCGAACTCGCGGTCACCATGTGCACTTTGGTTGAGATTCATGAAGTCCATGTCGATTTCATTCCATGGAATTTCAGCGTTATACTGAGTATGGAAGTGAAGCAACGGTTTCTGAAGCTGATTCAGACCGTGAATCCACATCTTAGCCGGAGAGAACGTATGCATCCAGGTAATGATACCGATACATTTGTCATCATTATTAGCTGCCTTCATCACGTCGGACACCTCACGCGAAGAATTGGCTGTTCCTTTGTAAACCACTTTTACCGGGAGGATACCTGATTTATTCAGACCCTCAACCATCTCTTTTGAATGAGAATCCACTTTTACAACGGCGTCGCCTCCGTAGAGAAGCTGTGCTCCGGTTACCCACCATACTTCGTACTGATCGAAAATATTGTTTGCCATTTTTCGTATTTTAAATTTGTTAATATGATTCTTTACAATCGATTCTAATCCAATTAGATTTAGAATTCAGTAGGATTTAATTTAGATTTATTTCTTCTGGCCGTAATAAGCATTCGGACCATGCTTGCGCGAAAAATGCTTTTCCACGAGAAGCGGGTTCATCGTCAGAGCGGGATTGACGCTATATGCGATGCTTGCCATCTTTGCCACCTGCTCAAGGACTACTGCATTATGAACGGCTTCATCGGGAGTTTTGCCCCATGTGAAAGGTCCATGATTTTTCACAAGTACACCCGGAGTATGAATTGGATTCATACCCTCGAAACGTTTAACAATCACATTTCCGGTCTCAAGTTCGTAATCTCCACTTACCTCTTCTACCGTCATATCGGCCGTACATGGCACAGCATCATGGAAATAGTCAGCATGAGTCGTGCCGATATTCGGGAGATCAATTCCGGCCTGCGACCAGGCTGTGGCATAAGTGGAATGTGTGTGAACCACACCTCCGATTTCGGGGAAAGCGCGGTATAAGGCAAGGTGTGTCGGAGTATCGGATGATGGTCGAAGATCTCCTTCAACTACTTCTCCCGAATTAAGGTCTACTACAACCATATCGGAAGCTTTCATGGTGTCGTAGCTTACTCCGCTGGGTTTGATTACGACAAGCCCTTTCTCTCTATCGATGCCGGAGACATTTCCCCACGTAAAAATCACGAGGTTATGTTTCACAAGGTCAAGATTTGCTTTGAAAACCTTTTCTTTAAGCTGTTCAAGCATTTTATTTCAAGTTATTAGTAATTATTAATCTTTTTTTTCTGACCGTTAAATCTATATAATCGCGCTCCTCTTCGAGAACTTTCCTTATCAATCAAGTCGGTCGCGGTTATATTAAATGTTTCAAGAGCTCTGCGTCGGAAGTTGCGCTTATCTTCTTTTCGTCCGAGCACGGATTCAAAAAGACGCTGCAGTTGCGTCAAAGTGAAATATTCCGGCAAAAGATTAAAGGCAAGATTTTCTGTAAACATACTTCTACGCAACTGTTTAAGGGCCTCTTCAATCATAATGTTATGATCAAATATCAGCTCCGGGACATTACTCAGCTCAACCCATTTAACATCGTATGCACGAAGCGTTGAATGGTTAATATCCGAATAGTTCAGCAAAGCCGAATATCCTATTGAAATAACGCGCTCGGCAGGGTCACGGTTCACTCCTCCGAATGCTCCGACCTGATGTAGATTTACCCCCTCTATTCCGGTAAGCGATTTAAGCACACGTCGGGCTGCTTCCTGAAGGCTTTCATGTTCCGTAACGAAGCCTCCCATCAACGACCATTCACCTTTACAGGGCTCAAAATCGCGACGCACGAGGAGAAGTCGGAGACTCCCCTCGTGCAGACAAAAGATTATACAATCTATAGCCACCGGATAATGGGGCTGTTCGGTATAATATAGAGGTGTATGCGGTTTTTCCGTCATTACCAGAAATAGATATAGAATGCAGCAGTGATACCAAGAATGATTATTGAATTAATAACATCCCAGGCATTCCAGCTTTGACGTGTTGCGAGTCGCTGTTCGGGAGTGGATGTGCCAAACACGAGACCTCTGATTTTGTTGGGGTCGGGAGCCTTGGTGCAAAGGCTGACAACAAATACAACTGCAAGGCAGAAAAGAAGCATCCATCCACAGAAGAAAAGCCAGTTGCAATCGTAGAACATATACTGGAACCAGCCATGATCGCCGGTAGTCGGATTAAAGTCGTACCATATTTTTGCACTCAGACGTGTAATACCGATTACAAGACCTGCAATAAGACCCCACATACCGCCTTCTGCCGATGCGCGTTTCCATACGATACCCATAAGGAATGCTGCTGCAATACCCGGCGCAAGAACCGATTGAACCTCCTGCAGATAGTTATATAAGACATCTCCCATTGAACGCATAACAGGAATCCATACGATACCGAGGAATACGATTACTACAGTGGCTGCCTGACCGATTCTTACGAGTTTCTTGGGATCGGTATTCGGATGGAAGCGCTGATAGAAGTCGATGGTAAAGAGTGCTGAAGATGAGTTGAAAAGTGAGGCCAGTGACGACATAAGAGCTGCGAGAATACCGCATACAATAAGACCTTTAACACCGGCAGGAAGGAGTTTGGAAACCAGTGTCGGGAATGCGGCATCAGGAGTAGAGAGCTTAAAGACTTCACCGTTCACCACGATTCCTTGATGATGGAGTGCAAAGGCAATCATACCGGGAATCAGGAAAAGGAAAACCGGGAGAAGCTTGAGGTAGGCGCCGAAAATCGTACCGCGACGTGATTGTTTTTCATCCTTACCGGAGAGTACACGCTGAACAATGAACTGATCTGTACACCAATACCAAAAGCCGATAACTGCAGAACCGATGAGTGCTCCCAGCCAGGGATACTGGCTATCGCGGTTGTCACGAATGAGATTTGTCATAGTATCACCATAGTCGTTTACAACCTCGATTGAGCAGATGCGCATCATTTCATCCCAGCCACCGAGTGCTTTGAGTCCGAGTACAAGGATGATAAGCGAACCAAGCAGAAGAATCGGAGTCTGGAGCACGGAGGTATAAAGCACGGATTTCATACCGCCGATAATTGTATAGAGAGCGGTGATAAGTACGAGACCTATTGCAGCAATCCAGAAGAAATCAATTCCCCAGAGGGTTTCGATACCGAACACCTGCTGGAAAACAAGACCACCGGCATAAACTGTAACGGCAACCTTTGTGAGTACGTAGCTTATCAAAGAGATCATTGAAAGAATAGTTCTTGAAGTTCCGTTATAACGACGCTCCAGGAACTCCGGCATTGTGAATACCATCGAGCGGGTGTAGAAGGGAACGAAAACCCATCCAAGAATAAGGATCATCCAGCCCTGAATTTCCCAGTGAGCCATCGCCATACCGCTTGATGCACCGGCACCTGCAAGACCGATCAGATGTTCAGAACCGATATTGGAGGCAAAAATAGATGCACCGATTGCGATCCAAGTGGCATCCTTTCCTCCGAGGAAGTAGTCGGATGCCGATTGTTGTTTCTGTCGCGACACCCAGACAATAATCATGATTAGGGCAACGGCAAATAGGCCGATTACTACCCAGTCTAAAATTCCCATAATGTCAGGTAAATTGTGTTAGTTAGTAAGAGTTTATATTATTTGTTTACTGTAAACTTATAGATGCAGCAGCTCTTATATGTTTCACCGGGGCGAAGAGTTGCCGAAGGCCATGTCGGTTTGTTGGGGGTGTCGGGGTAATGCTGCGTTTCAAGACAGAGACCGTGGCGACGCTCGTAAATCTTGGCTTTTTTGCCTGTCACGGTTCCGTCAAGGAAATTACCGGTATAAACCTGAATACCCGGTTCGGTGGTAAAGACTTCAAGAACAATTCCGGAACGCGGATCGCTTACGCGAGCTGCAGGAATATTTAAATCCCCTTTGGAATCAAGAATAAAGTTATGATCGTAACCCTTTCCATAACGTATCTGGACGAAATCTGAATCGATATCCTTTCCGATCAATTTCTCAACTGTAAAATCAAAAGGAGTATCTTTTACCGGTAGAATTTCTCCTGTTGTCATAAACGTGCTATCGACAGGAGTATAGGTTGTGGAGTTGAGCCACATTGTCTCATCGGTAATGCTGTTTTCAGGATCTCCGGATAGATTGAAATATGAATGGTTGGTCATATTGATTATGGTTGGCTTATCAGTTGTGGCTTCATAATCAATTCTGATGGCATTATCGGAAGTGAGTGTATAGGTAACGGATGCCGTAACTTCTCCGGGGAAATGATTATCACCGTCGGGAGAGACAATCTTCATTGTAACGGTCGAATCCGTTGTGTTTTCAATCTTGTATACGCGATATTGCCACCCGAGATCTCCCATATCCGTTCCACCATGCAGACAATGCCCGAAATTATTCTGGGGGAGTTGGATTGTGTCACCGTCAAGAATAAAGCGTCCCTGGTTGATACGGTTGGCATAACGACCTATTGCAGCACCGAAATCTGAAGCATTGTTTTCAGGAAAATAAGCGGCGACACTATCGAAGCCAAGAACTACATCCTGAAAAACGCCATCCTTATCCGGAACGCTTATAGAGACAATACGGCCTCCATAGTTGGTGATACATACTTCCATTCCGGAAGCATTTTTTAAAGTAACGAGAGATGTGGAATCTCCTCTGAAAACCGACTTGAAATTATCAGGATTTAATCCCGACTGAGTCAGATTTGCTTCTTTCTGGCCTCCGCACGATGCAAGAACTGCAAGAGTTAGAATTGAGGCCGAATAGCTGATAAATTTCATGGTTATTGTTGTTTATGAGTGTTTAGTTAAGTAAGTATTCAAATTTAAACGATAGTAAGTGTCTATTTTATCTTTCATACTAACTGTGGCTTCTTTTTTGACGCTTTTGACTTGTCGCTCAGTCGCATAGCTCGCTATGCTCTTTCACTCCGCATCAAAATCGCCTAAAAAATAAGCTCACATTTAGTATAAATTAATTTTGAACACTTACTTATTTTTCTTAAATAGTTTTAGGGAAAAATATTATTTGGGTGTAAATTTAACACTTATTGTTGGTCTAATAATATATATTGATATGTTTTGCAACATGTTTTCTTATTTTTGCAGCATTTGCTCACAAAGAGAAAGCTGAGTTTACTTTTGCCATTATTATGTTATGTCAGGTATTGCTCCTTATCATCTCATTTGACCTAATATTTGCTATATTGCGAGGATTAGACTAATTTTGCAATCATAACCAAACGGGAAGTAAAGTGGAATTTAAATTAGAGGCAACCGCTCCCGGCTCCGATGCAAGAGCCGGAGAGATTACAACCGCGCATGGACGCATTCAGACTCCTATTTTCATGCCTGTAGGCACTGTAGGCAGTGTGAAGGGTGTATTGATGCGCGATATGCGTGAAGAAGTCAAGGCTCAGATCATTCTGGGCAACACTTATCATCTCTATCTACGTCCGGGACTTGAGATTCTTCAGCGTGCGGGAGGCCTACATAAATTCAATAGCTGGGAGCGCCCGATTCTTACGGATTCAGGTGGTTTCCAAGTATTTTCACTTTCCGCTAACCGTAAACTCAAGGAGGAAGGAGCCTATTTCAGAAGTCATATCGATGGAAGTAAACATCTGTTCACACCTGAAGGAGTTGTGGATATCGAAAGAATTATTGGCGCCGATATAATGATGGCTCTTGATGAATGTGCTCCCGGCACTGCAGACTATCGTTATGCCCGCAAATCGCTTGATCTGACCCATCGTTGGCTTGACCGTGGCTGGAAACGTTATAAGGAGACGGAAGGGCTTTATGGCTACAGTCAGGCATATTTCCCCATTGTGCAAGGATGTGTGTATCCGGATCTCAGAAGAGAATCTGCAATGAAAATTTCAGAACTTGGTGCTGATGGGAATGCCATAGGTGGTCTTGCTGTAGGCGAACCGACGGAGACAATGTATGAAATGATTGAGATTGTCAATGAGATTCTGCCGACTGATCGTCCAAGATATCTGATGGGTGTAGGCACCCCTGCCAATATCCTTGAGGCAATAGATCGCGGTGTAGATATGATGGATTGCGTAATGCCCACCCGTAACGGTCGCAATGGCATGATTTTTACACGTAACGGTATAATGAATATGCGCAATAAGAAATGGGCCGATGATTTTTCTCCACTTGATGAAGGTGGCCCATGCTCACTTGATGAAGAATATTCTAAAGCCTACGTCCGTCATCTTTTCGTAAGTCAGGAACTACTGGCAATGGAAATTGCCTCCATCCATAATCTGGCATTTTATCTTTGGCTTGTCGGAGAGGCCAGAAAGCACATTATAACAGGAGACTTCAAAAGCTGGAAGCAGGAGATGGTTGAAAATGTGACCAGACGGTTATAATGCTGCTTGGAAGATAGTATACATCAGTCGGTAGAAGATGGCTATGATGAATAAAATGAGAGACTCTATTAAAAGTAAAATAAGTATCCGTCGGATTTCTTCCGGACTCACGTCTTGGAAAACAAGAGGTTGGACCGATTTTTTCCGACTGAATCTGATTGACTTTTTTATTCTCAAGAAATTTCTTGGTACTTTCTTTCTTGCCACAGCGCTCTTTCTTGCCATCATTGCGATGTTTGATGTTACGGAGAAGCTCGATGCTTTCCTTACGGCACCTCTTTCTGAAACCATCTTTGATTATTTTCTCTCATTTCTTCCCTATTTCGCTCTGCAACTCACTCCCCTTTTCGTCTTTATCTCGGTAATATTTTTTACAACGAAGCTGGCCGGAAATTCCGAAATAATAGCTTTGTTGTCGAGCGGTGTAAGTTTTGGAAGACTTCTGCGACCATATATGATTGGAGCGGCCGTGATCGCAGCATTAACTTTCGTGCTCAGTAACTATCTTGTTCCCCCCACTAATGTAAAACGAATCGAGTATTATAATAAATACGTAAGGAATAAAAGTGTCAATACAGGTCTTGACATACAACTTATGGCAAGTCCCGGAGTGGTGGTCTACATAGGGCGTTTTGAGAATAAGGAGAAAATAGGTTATCGATTTTCGGTCGACAAATTTAATGGCAAGCAGCTTGTGTCGCGAATGACAGCCCAGACCGTCACCTATGATACGACACGAAATTATCATTGGATAGCTAAAGATTATATGATCCGTGATTTTGATGGGATGCGTGAAAAGATTACACGTGGCGCGATGAAGGATACCATCATACCGATTGAGCCCGCGGATTTTCTGATTTCCGTAAACGATCAGGAGGCGATGACCACTCCCCAGCTTACGGAATATGTGGAGAAGCAAAAGATGAGAGGAGTAGCCAATATAAAAGCTTTTGAGATTGAACGTGAACGTCGATATGCATCGACAGCTGCAGCATTTATTCTTACATTGATCGGAATGTCGCTTTCGGCAAAGAAAACGAAAGGAGGAATGGGTATCAATATAGGAATTGGTCTGTTGCTCAGTTTCAGTTATATTCTTTTCTCAACCGTTACCAGTTCTTTCGCCATATCGGGTCTTACCTCTCCTTTTATAGCCATGGAGATTCCTAATGTTATTTATCTTGCCATCGGAATCTTCTTATACCGACGTGCTTCAAAATTCTAAGACCTCATTTTTTTGAGAGACGGGCAATGGCTCATTTCATAAAATTTTAAGAAACGAGTCGGAACATTCTCTGTATCCTATCCGGAAAAAGCTATGTGAGAAGTCAGCAGGACGAAGAATATCATCGTTCCAGATTACAATATCGATATCGATCGGAACAATTCCGAGATTTCTGGTCTCAGCATTTCTTCCGCAAGAATATTCGTAATTTTTTATTTCATTATTAAGCTGAATGAAAGTCTTGTCGGTTTCTCCTGTCACAACAGCATTCATATACGGAGCTCCCTTGCCATGTAGTTCCGGCGTTTCATAGATAGAAGAACTTTTCGAGACTGAAATTACTTGCTGAAGCCAATGAAGGGCTGCAGTCACGAAAGCTGTCCGGTCTCCAAAATTGCTTCCAAGGCTTAAAGTTATTTTATTTTTCATTTCGACCGATTCCTCTTTTAAGAATGATTTCGGTGATTTCCGGAATTGCCCCTATGCGCGATGGTATGGCAACTTCTCCACATCCTATATTGACGTATAACTTCATCGGCTCTCCTTTTGGATTCAGCCTCTCGTATAGACCACCCCATTGCTGATATCTAAAACCGGCCGGAGACCATTTCCAGTCTCCTAATCTGATCATAAACTGCATGGCATGTGTATGCCCGGAAAGGGTAAGGTCAATATTGCTGATTTTAGTAACTTCCTGATTCCAATGTTCGGGATTATGACTTAGAAGGATTTTAAATTTATCATCATTGACATTATTAATGGAATCGCCACTTAGATTATAAGCCTTTCCAAGATTGCCATACTGATGAAAAGGGGGTTCACCCCAGTTTTCAACTCCTATAAGAGCGATAGAATCATTATCATGACGAATAAAACGGTGTTCATTATTAAGCATAGTCCACCCCATCTGTTTCTGCCACACTTGAAGAAGAGCATTATTCGTCGCGCGTTCTGATGAATATTCCCAGTCGATATAATCGCCATAATCATGATTACCAAGAATGGAATAAACACCATCTTTGGCATTTAGCCGACTCAATACTTTCATGAAAGGTTCTAATTCCCCGGTCTCCCTGTTTACAATATCCCCCGTGAAAACAATTAGGTCCGGGTCAAGAGAATTAATTCTATCAACAAGCTTTGAAATAAATGTTGTGTCTTTCCCCCATGTCCCGACATGTGCATCACTGAATTGAACGATCTTATAGTTATCAAAGGCCGGAGGTAGCTTCTCCGAAAAAATTTCTACCGGAATAACCTCTATATCGTGTCGGGTAAAGACGACTCCCCACCACATAAGGAGGCAGACGATAATTGCCAGAGGAAACCCAAGCATAGCCCCATAATTTACTTTCCTGCGTCTGTATGCCGGAAGAATCCGCCCGACAAGCGAAAAAATAACATATAAAAATTTCGGGATATATATTGAAAGGAAAGTATAAAGCATCCACATCACGGAAGATATGGAAGAGCTGCGATCTCTCAAGGGAGAACACAAAATTGCTATGAGAAGACCGTAGCAAAAAGCACATGTAACCAGATAGAAAGCCGGCCAATGACGTTTTTTTTCTTTTCGGCAATAAGCACGGATATCAAAGTATATATATATATCGGCTGCGATTGCTGAAATAATCATCAGCAGCATTGCCGGCAATGGCATTCTCATGGGCAATCAGTATTATTCTATTCCTCCGAGAATAGTTTTAAGTTTATTTTTTAGAGGATTGGCATACATGACGAGCATCATTTCCAAAAGATAAGCTCTCTCCTCCTCCGTGATATCCGGAAGTTCGATCTTGCCTAATTGCTCATTGAAATATTTCTGAGTTTCCTCTTTTTGTTCCTGTGTATATTTACGGGCAAAACGTTCGGTATTATGCAGCAGATCGTATGCTATATAGTTGATGGGAAAAATCTCATAGCTTCGATGTATTGCCTGATCAACAAGACAACCTACATATTTTGCAGCCGTGTTGTTGTCAGTGAAATCTCCGAGCTGATCAAGCTTGGTATTAATCCGGGGAGTCATCTGAAAATGAACTTTGCCTTTAAAATGAAGCAAACCGGTCTCCATGCTGAAAAGATCGTCGCGTTGTGATTTTTTGAAGTGCGGATCGCGCCGACGCATCAAAAACTCTCTTGCTTTAAGATAGTCATTAGGATCATATTCGTATGATATCGACACCGGCATGAGATTTATTTCCTTGAGCCTTTCGATAAACGGGCCTTCCCCACTGAGCGCCAACATCTTGATAAGAGATTCCTGAGTATGATCGGAACTATCTTTAGCACGTCCCTCCCTTTGGGCAATCCAAACGGATTCATGCTTGTCAAGAATGGCATGATGAATATAAGCAGAAAGTTTTTTTGCAGCCAGCAGACCTTCGCGTAGTCCGGTGTTACGTTTAACAATAAAGCTCTTGTTTATTCTAACAAGATCAGTGATCCAATCATAAATCAGAAGATTATTTCCGATTGCAACTTCCGATGTTGGAATTCCTTTCCTGATAAAAGCAAGATTCAGGAATGAAGCGTCCAAAACGATGTCCCTATGGTTGGTGATGAAGACATAGTTTCGCGAAGGGTTATAATATTTTACTCCTCCGAGAGTTATACCCGAAGTTGTGGTCTTAGCAAGCATTTCCAGAAACGGATACATGATCTGTTGCTGGAAATCATACTGATTATCTATTTTCAGAAGCACCTCCATAAGAGATTTTACATCTTCTGGAGGCATCGTATAGTTAAGTGCGTGAATAAATCCGGGCTCCTTGACGAGTTTTTCAAGTTTTTCATGAAAAACGGAATCATCATACGGAGATATATCGGAGAAATTATAATCTTGCTGATCCATGATCTATAATGCTGAAGTTATACCGGCGGGCCCTGCCCCGGTTTTTCAACGGAATGGGCTCTAAAAATAAACCGGCTACAAATATAACAAAAAAAATGTGAGAATGTGTCTATGAAGCCCGGTAGTCATCCCATTTTTGAATCAAGGCCTGCATATCCGGCGGAATCGGAGCTTCAAAATCCATTTCTGCTCCGGTTACGGGATGTCGGAAGCCAAGTGTACGGGCGTGCAGAGCTTGGCGAGGACAAATTGCAAAACAATTCTCCACAAACTGTCTGTATTTGGCGAAGGTTGTTCCTTTCAGTATTTTGTCACCTCCATATCGGGCATCATTAAAAAGAGGATGACCTTTACTAAGCATGTGGACCCTTATCTGATGTGTCCGCCCGGTCTCCAGCACGCATTTTACGAGCGAGACATATCCGTATGATTTCAGGACTTCATAATGAGTCACGGCATGTTTCCCCTGTTCCGGATCAGACAAGACAGCCATTTGCAGCTTATTTTTCGGATTCCGCCCGATATTACCTGTGATAGTTCCTTTTTTATCTGCGAAATCTCCCCAAACAAGAGCCACGTATTCACGTCTGGTGGTTTTGTTAAAAAATTGCTGGCCGAGAATCGTTTTAGCTTCCGGAGTTTTAGCTACCACAAGTAGGCCGGAAGTATCTTTGTCGATTCTGTGGACAAGGCCGAGTCGCGGATCCGTAACGTCATAATCGGGATTATCCTTGAAATGATATGCAAGAGCATTCACCAGTGTGCCATGATAATTTCCGTGACCCGGATGTACGACTAACCCGGCAGGTTTATTCACGACAAGGAGTGACTCATCTTCGTAAACAATATCAAGAGGGATATCTTCGGCAATGATTTCAAAATCATAGCGCGGACGATCCATAACAACGCTGATAACATCGTCCGGTTTAACTTTGTAACTTGATTTGACGGGTTTGCCATTGGCCAGCACACACCCTGCATCAGCAGCTTGTTGCACTCTGTTGCGAGATGTTTTTTCGAGTCGGTCTGTCAGGAATTTATCAACTCTAATCATCTGCTGACCCTTATCAGCTACGAATCTGAAATGTTCGTACAGTTCACGTCCATCATCGGAGATCGCCAGTGGCATATCTGATGATTCCGCTATTCCGTTCTGCCGTTCCTCCTCAATAATTTCGCAATCCATCAGTCGATATATTGAGATTCATTATTTTCTTCATTCTGCGTTGGCTCGGAAGAATAATTTTCATTTCCCGAAATTTCCGGCTCCTCCACTGTGCTATGGCTTGATTCCTGACTTTGCATGTAATATTGAATCATCTCCTCTTGTTGCAGGGAGTCTTTGAGTTGATCAAGCCGTCCATCTGAAATTTCCAAAACCAAGGGCGTATTCACCGGAATCTTCTGCATTTTGCGTATGGGGCGTCCGTTAGCCATAATTTTAATTACACGGTCTGAAGTGCCGAGCACTCTTACAATCTTAACATTTTTGAAACCGAGCTCCTCAAGTTTTGATATTGCAGATCTGTAGGAAGCTCCTTTAAGGGCATACTCATTGGGATGATTGTCGTCATCAAGAATCACTTCTTTAGGATGAACGGCATTGATATAAAGGAAAATCTTACGGCCCGGTTTTACGATTGAATGAGCTTTCGGGAATTGTTCGATAACATAACCCGGTTTCACATCATCACGGTAGAGAGAGTCACGGATATCGACTTTGAATCCGTGGTCATGCAGTTTGGATATGGCTTCCGTATAGCTCATTTTCTCAACGCCCGGAACTTCACGACTTCGGCCATGTTTCGTAAAAATAGCCATAGCAAGATAAGCGGCATATAAGCCTAAAACCGCTATTATTACAATAATAACGATATTGGAAATTACGGGATGTCTCCTGATAAATTCGCTGCCCCAGCTGTATGAATCGGTAGAATCTTTCTTTTTCACCTCAGACTATGATTGTTTCGAATCCAAAGTTAATAAAAAATAGACAAAACAATCCTAAAACGTCTAAAAAAGGAGAAAAAGAGCTTTTTTTCATGTTGAAAACAGTGAAATATGAATTTTTTTACTTAATTTTGCAGTTCAAAGCGTAAAAATGCAAATGCGAAAACTCCTTTATTATATACCGATTATATTGGCTCTGGCTTCCTGCGGGGAATATACCAAGGTTCTAAAAAGTCGTGATATCGATTATAAGTTCGATTATGCCAAGCGGGCTTACGACCAGAAGAAGTTTCTGCAGGCTTCTACAATTCTTGGTGATATTATCACTCCTCTGCGCGGTGGGCCCAAAGGTGAAGAGTCTCTTTTCCTGCTGGCAATGTCTTACTACGAGAATAAGGATTATCCAAATTCTTCCGTATATTTCAAGACATATTATAACCGGTATCCCAAAGGAAAATATACTGAATTGGCGAGATTTTACAGCGGGTACGGTTATTATCTTGATTCTCCCGATCCTCAGCTTGATCAGACCAATACGGTGAAAGCCATAGAAGAGCTTAAGAATTTTGTGGATTATTATCCTAAAAGTGATCGTGTTACGATTGCTCAGAATGCAATCTTCGAGATGCAGGATAAACTGACTCTGAAAGAACTTCAGAATGCCCAGCTTTATTACAATCTTGGAAATTTTATGGGAAATAATTATGAGTCGGCTATCATTGTCGCCCAGAATGCTCTCAAGAATTATCCTTATTCCAAATATAAAGAAGATTTTGAACTATTAATTCTAAAATCGAAATTTCAGGAAGCGAAGCAGAGTGTTAATGAACGTCAGGCGGAACGTTATCGCGATGTAGTGGATGAATATTATTCGTTCATCAATAATTTCCCCGATTCAAAACATAAAAAAGAAGCTGATGCCATCTATAAGATAGCCAGTAAGCATGCCTCTTTATAATTTCTTCGCTTAATTTCTTAAGATAAATATATTCGTTTCTGATAAAATCATAAAACACTTATGGATTATAAGAAAACAAACGCCCCCGTCAATACTGTTACCCGCGATATGATCGCCATGGCTGACCAGACGGGAAATGTTTATGAGACAGTCTGCGTGATTGGAAAGCGTTCCAACCAGATTGCTGTTGAGATGAAAAAGGAACTTGAGAAAAAACTTCAGGAATTTGCATCTACGGATAATCTTGAGGAAGTATCGGAAAATCGTGAACAGATAGAAATTTCAAGATTCTATGAGAAACTTCCGAAACCGACTTTAATTGCTACTCAGGAATATCTTGAGCATAAGTTGTATTTCTCAAATCCTCTGAAAGAGAAGGATCATCTCGACGATTGATTTTTCTTTTGTATAACAGACTTGTAGGGTCTTATGTTATCATAAAGGTAATGGAGGCTGTATCAAAATTAATTTTGATACAGCCTCCAAGATTTGAAGGATTAAGGAAATTTATACTGACATTATACCTGTGATTATTGATTTAAATTTTTGATAATAAGGTGGTCATCTATATTTTTAATCCCGAAACCGATTACGCGCTTGCAGATGGATCATCCGTCTATACCGCTCCTGCTTCAGTAAGACAAATGCGTGATCAGCTTGTCTTGCTTCCTGCTCTCTATGCTGAATATGGAAGTTCGATTCTTCTTCCTTTCGGTCTTTCGAAGGCGAATGTGCTCACAGGACCGCTTTATGAAATTTGTCGGTTTAAAGGTATTGAAATAATTGCATTCAGCGAAGCATATACATTGCTATCTAATGCGAATGCCATAAGACCATGGGGCTGGAATGCTGCATTGCATAAGCGTCTTGAAGATTGTGGTGCAAAGCGAAATATCTTGCCGACACAAGAAAAACTTGAATTTCTCAGAGACCTTTCACATAGACGAACAACAATTCTATTTCATGAATTCTTTCATCGACATGGTTACATGGAGTTTGACGTGCCTGAGGAAATTTTTGAAACCAATAGGGCATTGAAAAGGTTTGATGATTGTAAGAATCTATATTTCAAGGCTCCGTGGAGTAGCTCCGGACGTGGAATTATGCTGACAGATGATCTGGATATAAAGCACGTGGAACCGTGGATAAGAGGCATCGTTGGTTCGCAAGGGAGTGTGTTGTGCGAAAAAGCGTATGACCGACTTATGGATTTTGCTTCTGAGTGGTCCTATAAGGATGGGCAGGCACAATTTGTCGGTCTTTCTCTCTTCTCGACTTCTCGCCGAGGAAAATATCATCTGAACTATTTATATGATGATTCGGAAATAATTAGAAAGGTAGCCGGTAAAACTGATATTCCACTTTCAGATATAATTGACCTTCAGAAGCGGGCACTTCAATATGTGATAGGAAAGCGCTATGAGGGACCTTTAGGTATCGATATGTTTGTAACCTCCGACCGAAAGATTAATCCTTGTGTTGAAATTAATTTTAGAATGACCATGGGGATGGTCTCAAATCATATAGCACGAACAATTGGTGTAGCAGATAAAGCAGAAGCTGATATATACCGGAAGATATTTCCCGGCAAGGAGTTTGATTTGCGCCACTTGGTAACGCGCTGATAACTGAGGAAAGGGTCTTTTGACGATATTCTATTTAGATAGGCTGCGTAGACTTTTCAACATGTTCTGATGATAAGTGATAATGATAAGTAAGTATTCAAAATTAAACGATAGTAAGCAAAAATGTTATCTTTTATACTCTCTGCCTTTTCTTTTTGGCCAATTTCTTATTGTCACTCAGTCAAAAATGAATATATTTTCCTTCGTTCCGCAAAGAAATTATTACAAAAATAAAGTGGCAT
>CAZOPN010000012.1:0-40582 GCA_964581685.1 uncultured Sangeribacter sp.
GAAATAAAAACCGCATCGGATGCGACTTGCGGCGCTGCCCGATGCGGTGTATGTGAACGCTCATTCAGAGCGATTTTCATTTAGTTCTTAAAAAAAGGATTTGTTTACCATGGTCGAGAGGAAGAACCGTAAGCTACAGCTTTTACAGTTGAAGTTGAACTACCTGCTGCAAGAGTATACGAACTGCCTGTAACTAAATCAGGACATGTTATCACAAGAGTACCTCCGGACGTTCCCATACCTCCCGGGCCGCCGCCTCCGGGGCGTCCATCACCTCCAGTTGAAGAGGAAGAGGAAGTATAATTTTCAGGTACTACAAAGCTACAGAGCACATTATCACCCGATTTCAAAATAACGCTATCACCGGCTTTAACGCTAACAGAAGAAGATATATATGCTTGTGTTGAGGCCGAATTGGAGGGTAACGAGTGACGACCACCATAAGCCAGAAGAGTTCCACCGGTAAAATATACCTTGTAACCTTCTTCATCGTTAGCATCAATTCCACCTTCCGGACTACCGGGCCCAAAAGCTCGAATATTGCCGCCTGTCACGTATAAATTACCATTGGCATCAATAGCATCATTATTAGTGGCTACAACCGTGATATCTCCACCATTAAGATATGTATGACTCTTTGAATTCAAGCCGTCATCGTATGCCTTTATATTTATAATTCCATCATTAACGGATAGGATCTTCTTACTTTCAATTCCCTCTCCCCCATTTGCACGTGTGGTAACATTTATGGAACCGCCATCAATTGTAATATTACCATCAGCCTTTATTCCTTTAGGCGAAGATTTGAGATCGCTATTGATATTATCTGTATTACCGGTATAATTTTCCGTAAGCTGATTATTACGGTATACAGCCATTCCTCCAGAGGTTGAAACCGTAAGCTCCACTCCACCTATCAAAAGGTCTCCATCAACACTTATTCCTTTGCCTGCACAACCGGTTGCAGTAAGATCAAGTGTTCCACCGGAAATATTCATATTCCCGTCAGCACTCAAACAAGAGGCAGCCTTAGTCTTTACATCAGTAGCATCCCATTTGGCTCCTCCGGAAACGGAAGCTAATATATTACCACCGGACACCGTAATGTCGCCATCAGCCTTAATAGCCTTGGCAGCAGTAGCGGTAACAGTAATATTAAGAGTTCCTCCCTTTATCATTATGGAGCCTGTATCTTCAGCCTCTCTGTCAGTATCATCTTTAAACGAAACCTGAATACCATCATCGCCGGTTCCGGTAACAGAGAGTGCTCCACTCTCCATTAGGAAATACTGGTTGCAATTAATACCATCTTTCTTAGCTCCGGTAATATTAATATTAGCTTTCTTAAGTTCAATATATTCTTTTGAATAGACAGCATGTGACGTCAATCCTGATACATTAAGCGTGCCGGCACCCTTAATCTCAAGATGTCCTTTACAAACCAAAGCCCCCTTTTGACTTCCATTCTCACAATCCTTAAGATTATTAACCGTTCCATCGGCAATATTCAGTTTAATTCTTTTACCATTCTGAATATCGATAGCAGCTCCGGATGGATTGGTTAGTGATAGTCCGGCAAGTTCAATTGTCGATTTATAGGAACCGGTTAGATTGAACGACCCTGATTCGCTTGAACCAACTAAAATATACTGAATTTCTCCACACGTAGTTTCGCTAACCAGGTCAGATTGAACAATTCGTACGTCAGCTTTTTCAACGGCAACATCAATATATGAAGCTATCGAGCCATCAATATCAACAGAAGCATTATCTCCTTCATACGTAATTTTTACCGTATTTGAGACCACTTCCCCATCCTCAACATCCATAGAAGATACCGACTCCAGATTGTATTCCTTTCCCATGACCATGAGAGAGCCATCAGAGCCAAAGACCATATCACCTGCCTTGGAAACAGGAATTTGATAACGAATTTTACCAATTTTTACATTTAACATTTCCGCTTCAGCAGAAATCATGCCGAATATTGCAACTCCGAGTAGAGCTACTCCACCAAAAAAACTTCTTCATTTCACAATGATTTTAATTGATTTGCCTTCTGAACGGAATATATAAACTCCGGAGTCAAGATTCTTTTCAGCCTCTTTTATCGAGATATAGGATCCTTTAAACTCGCCATTAATTGAATAGACATTCAACTCCTCTGCTTTATTAAACTCGAACTCTCCTACCAATGTAGATTCTCCGCCCTTGAAGTACATTCTATCGAGTTTATCTAAAGAAAAAATCTGACTTTCTTCATCATTGGTAACTGAAAGATTACCGTTTGAAACCTGCATTTTCAGATTTTTTGCATTAAAAGCCCGTTCCGACCCATCAATAGAACGAAAGGCAAGTTGCAGTGTCTCTGCGTGAGCAGCATAACAAAAAGATAAAGCCGCAACAACAGGAATAAATAATTTAAACATTTTATAAAATATTTCATGATGACAAGAAACCAAGACATCATGATAATACAATCAAGACATCCTGACTTCTCTTAAATTTTTGACATCTAAAAATTACAAAGGTTTAATTGCAGACCGTCTTTAAGCAAGTTTAAAAACCAACTGACTGTAATTTTTTTAAAAATTCTAAAATATGAAACTCGCTCTTTCGACACATTTTTAACTTGTCATACAACTGTATAAAAAAGCATATTGTTTCATGCCGCAACTTAAATCTTTCGATATATGAGAAAAGTAACTCTAAAATTGAAAATAAATAAACGGAGCAACCTCTTCCGACATAAATTCAATAACAAGCTGAATAACGCCGAGAAAAACAAGCAATTTCAAAAGCCACGGAGAGCGGATAAACGTTTCCTGACAAAAGTCGGCCCAGCTTTGAGGAATAAAATGAAAAATGATAAGGACAATCATCATTATACACCAAACCATACGAGCCTCGAAAAATTGAGGAATCTGCGCCCATTGAAAATCAACAAAAATATTACTTATTATCAGAATGGAGTCGGAAAAATCAGCAGCTCTAAAAAAGACCCAAAGCAAAGACACGTAAATAAAAGTCAAAGCCCAGGAAATAAATATTGTCAGGAAATTGTCCGGAATCTTATTCAGAATACTTCGACATGACTTATGGATCGCGAGTCCGACCCCATGCATTGCTCCCCAGAAAACGAATTTCCAAGCTGCACCATGCCATAATCCTCCGATAAGCATTGTCAGAAAATTATTAAGATACGTTCGAAATGTGCCCTTGCGATTTCCGCCAAGGGGGATATAAACATAATCGCGTAACCACGATGATAGAGAGATATGCCACCTCCGCCAGAATTCGGTAAGATTCCTGCTCTGATAAGGAGAATCGAAATTAATTCCCAGATGGAAACCCATTATTAAAGCAAGACCGATTGCCATATCTGAGTATCCGGAAAAATCGCAATAAATCTGCATTGTATAACCCAGGACACCCATCAACGTCTGAACACCCGTATATAATGAGGGATCATTGAAAATCAAGTCATTATATTGCGAAATATAATCAGCTATAACGGCTTTCTTTACAATACCGACGATTATAAGCCATAATCCCCCATATACGTTATTTTTGGATGCCGGACGGTTTTCCTTAAGTTGTGGAAGGAAATAGTCGGCCCTTACAATCGGGCCCGCAACCAAAGCCGGGAAGAACGACAAAAAGAAAAGGTACTCAAACCATGTTCTTGTTGGCCTTATTTTTCCCTTATAAACATCTACTACATAACTGATCGATTGGAAAGTATAAAATGAAATTCCGACAGGAAGGATTATATCGAGAGGTTGAAAATTAGCTTCAACCATCAGATTCCAGTTCCAAAGAAAAAAATTGGCATATTTGAAATATCCCAAAATAGAAAGCGAGAGTATGATGGAAAACCACATCAGTGAACGACGGGCATTTCGTGAGCGGGAACGTGCTATCGCTTGTGAAATATGCCAGTCTACAAACGATGTGCCCATCAACATTAAAAAAAACAGGCCGCTCGACTTATAATAAAAATAGAGAGAGAATGCTACAACAAAGAAAATCATTTTTGCCCGACTTCCCTTGAGCATAGAATAAATCGGCAGGAAGAGCAGGAAGAGCAGCCAAAACAAACCACTCGAAAATAGCATCGGAGCTTTCGGATCATATTTGAACATCACTCCGAGATTCTCAAGAAGTGTTGATAGATTTTCAACTATATTTTGCCACATAATCAGATGAAGTTTTTAAACCTGATAATATGAATTTATACTCTTATTTATTACGAGCCTTTAGAAAAACTATATTCGGATTACATTTTCCAATCGTATCTGACGGCATGTCAGCCACAAAAGGATGCGATGATTTGGGCAACCAACGCATGATACTATCAACCCATAAAGCGGAAGCTGCACGTGTAGGATGAATATGATCAGCCTTCCTTTCAAACTCCATTCCTTTCGAACGGAAAAAAGACCCTTTCCCACAGAGATCCTCAATAAGATCATTGATACCTGAATCTTCCTTCCAGTTCGGAGGCCCTATCCATACAAATGGAATAGTATCAATAATCTCTATTATTTTTTCAATATAAGGCTTACGCAAAGTAGGATCCTTAAAATAGATTTCATTACTTCCAAGAGATATAAAAATCTGTGTAGGATGCCATTTTTCAATATAATGGCGTAATGTGTCGGTCTCAGCCCAGATTTTAGTATTACTGGAATCCCAGTTTACGGAATGAATGACATGACCATTCTGTTTTGCATATTGTGCAAGCCGCAATGCGAGGTTAAATGTCATGGAATCTCCAAAAATAAATATTGTCTGAGGCATAGAATCTGTTACAACCGGCTTCACTGCCAAATCGTTTAGAATTGAATCAGAGGGTGATAATTCAGAAACCGAATCAGCACTGACTTTTTTTAATAAAGACTCGGCAATCGGTGCCTTCTTTATATTCCAGTTTCCGAGTTTCAAATCATCATAAAATGAAATGAATATAATAATAATCAATGCAAGCGCAAGCAACAGCCATAGCCCGGTATATCTGTTTTTATTCATTACTGAGGGGCAAACTAACTTTAGTTCATTTCATTTTATACGACAAAATTCAAAATGTTAAATCCAGTCGAAATTTGGAATGCAAAATTACAATTTCATTCCAATATGACAAAGAAAAAACGTAATATTAATTCGATTTTCGACCTTGGTGAATAATCAAATCAGGTATGCTATATTGATAATGTGACCGGATAGTCTCTTTTTATAAAAGATCTACCACCGTAATTCCTGCTCCTCCAAAGCGAACGTCTTCATCCTCAAAAGATTTAACACCCGTATTTGATTTTAGATATTGTCTTATTAAAGTCTTAAGGATTCCATGTCCGGTTCCGTGCAATATTCTAATTCTGCCGGCATTAAACTGAATGGCATCGTCAATAAAATAAGTAACCGCCTGTAAGGCTTCATCTGCCCGCATACCTCTCACATCAATTTCATTCTTGAAATTTAACTGTCGTTCACGACTACGTCCGGAATCAGAAATTGTGATTACCTTACTTTCAACAGCAGAAGTTTTAGGTTTCTTAGCAAATTTCAGACGACTAATATCAGCAATAGTTCGCAAGGACCCAAATACAACTTCCGCTTTCGAGCCCTTTATTTCTATCACCTGTCCAACCGAAGAGCCTCCATCGATTGAGACATAATCGCCTTTTTCGATATTTTTTTCTATCTTAACCTCATGTTCCTGCCGAGTCTTTTTATGGCGACTCTTATGTTTCAAAGGCTTTAGTGCATCAGGCATAGTCTTGGATTCCTCAGAGGCAGCATCTCCAACCGAATCGCTGAATTCCTTAAGATTTTTTCGCAGTTCTTTTGTTTTTTCCTTCTCTGCCTGCACTTTCCTTATTTCAAGAATCGTCCGCTCAATCATAGCGTTAGCTCCCGAAAGAATCTCCTTAGCCTCTCGTTTGGCATCATTTATAATTGCCTTTCGCTGCTGTCGCAAGTCGCCGGCAGTCTCTTCATATTTTGCAAGGAGCTGATCTAATTTATTTTCCTTTTCCCGGATAGACATGCGTTTATTTTGCCAATATCGACGATCACGGGCAACGTCAGAAAGATATTTATCAAGATTAACATAATCACTTCCCACAATTTCCTTGGCTTTCTGAACAACAGAAGCCGGGATACCCGTCTTAAATGCTATATCAATGGCAAAAGAGCTTCCCGGATTTCCGACGGAAAGCTGAAAGGTGGGTTGCAACTTAGCTCTATCATAAAGCATGGCTCCATTTACAAATCCAGGTTCCGAATCTGCAAAAGTCTTAAGATTTTGATAATGAGTAGTCACAACACCGTATGCTCCGGATTTGCCAAGTTGCTCCAGTATGGCTTGAGCTAATGCGCCACCAATCTGAGGCTCTGTCCCTGAACCCATCTCATCAGCAAGAAAAAGTGTGCGTGAATCAGAATGGGATAAGAAAAACTTCATATTCCTCAAATGAGAGGAATATGTACTCAGATCATTCTCAAAAGATTGTTCATCTCCTATGTCGATAAGAAGGTTAGAAAACATCCCTATATGAGAATTGTAATAAACCGTGGGCAAAAGTCCACATTGAGTCATATATTGGACAATAGCCACAGTCTTTAAACATACAGATTTTCCTCCTGCATTCGGACCGGAAATTATCAATATCCTTTGATCTTTTTGCAAATTAATATTAAGAGGAACAACTTCACGCCCATGCTGACGTAAGGAAAGAAGTAAACCCGGATGAACGGCATGATACCACTCAAGCTCAGGTCTTTCAGAAAGATGAGGCATCTGAGCTTCAGTATCTATTGCAAATTTCGCTTTGGAGGCAATAAAGTCAAGAAAACCGAGAAGCAGACAACTGTCAGCAATATTCCTAATATATGGCCGGATAGAATCAGCCAATCTAATAAGTATAACAATAATTTCGCGCCTTTCCTCTATTTCAAGTTCTCGCAAACGATTGCCTGCTTCAACAACTTCGGCGGGCTCAATAAATACGGTTTTTCCTGTGGCACTTTCATCGTGAACGATACCGGTGATCTGACGTTTATTCCCTGCTGAGACAGGAATAACCATTCTCCCATCTCGTAAAGAGGGCGTCGCATCTTTATCAACAACCCCTCGGGCTACAGCGTTTTCAAGAACCCGCTTCATAACTCTCTGTATTGATCCGGAAGCAGAACGTATCGACTGCCTAATATCATAGAGTTCCGGCGAAGCATTATCTTTAATTTCTCCGAATTTATTAACAGCCCGTGAAATTTCATCGATAATTAAAGGAAAAGATTCAAGGCCTGAAAGCTCTTTTTCAAGTGTCGGGAATTCGCTTTCTCCGGAATCTTCATCACGATATTTCTTGAAAAAAGAAGATACCGAAGCAATTGTTTCCAGCATACGCATGAGTCGGAGAAGCTTATCGGCAGTAATATATGAAGAAGCTGCATGCAGCTCCGACAAATAGGGCAAAACGTCAGAAACAGATGCAATATCAAGGGGATAATTGTTCTTTATTATTCTGACCATCTCATCTACACATTGCAGACGTGTCCTGACAACATTAATATCAGAAGAAAACGACATACGTGCCGTTTCCTCTTTTCCCATTTTGCTTACACATTTTTCCGCAATCGCATTCCTGATACTGTCGAAACCAATTTTCGACTCAAAATCTTCCGGATATATCATAAACTGAAAATAAAATAATATCCCGTTATCGTGACAATCTAAAGCAAATCAGATCAGACCGGGAGAACAAGCATCGGCATATCTCTTTCAAACAAGAATTTATGCGCGATTGTAGGATGAAAAATCCTACTGAAAATATTTGTCTTTTTATTGGGGATAATTAATAAATCAACATTATAATCATTTATTATCCTATCTATCCCCTCTCTATATTGATTTACAAAAGGAATTTCAACCTTAAACTCCGATGCCGGGAAATGTGACTCAAAGAAATCTTTCAATGAATAGAGTCGACGCTTCATGTCGTCAGAAACCTTCTTCATTGCCGGTACAAGAATGAAGCGGCATTCAGGATATTTAAACATGCGCATCAGCTGATCAAGTGTCTTCACATCCTGCTCGTCAAGATTACAAAACAAGATAAGATTTCTGATCTCTTTCAATTCCCTGAATTTATAATGCTCCGGGACTGTAAAAACCGGAGTTCTGCTTGAATCAAGCACTTCAGCTGTGACACTACCAATCAGCTCTTCTTCTTTCCTGTGCTTCCCTCGGGTAGCCATTACAACAAGTAACGGATTATTGACCTTACAATATTCCAGTATTACTTCTTCAGCCACACCCTCAAGCAATGTAGTAGAAAACTTTACATCAGGGTATTCTCCTATTTTCTGCTTTTCAATAATCTGTTTTTCGAAATCATCAAGTAATTTCCTTGCATTTTTCCTTATATCAATGGCTGTCTGTGCATTCATTACCTCTTCCGACTCCAGATCCATATTTTCAATCCCTGTATCGGCAACAAGAGGCGAAATAATCGGAGCAACGTAGCAATGCATAATCACGGGCTTAATTCTAAAGCGTCGTGCAAGCGCAAACCCAACATGGACAGATATCGAACTTGATTCAGAAAAATCGACGGGGATGAGCAGATTTCCGCTCATTCCCGCCATTTTCATTTCTGCAAGAGCCGGAGAATAAGAATCACCGCTCTCTGTAATTTTTAAGGCATGCGGGAGGTCGGATGCTTTTATTCTGACCCGCCGCGCTGATTTTATTATGACACCATCAACCACCACATCCTCTATACTTGCTTCGATATCATGACTTTTCAAAATACCCGCAAGCGATTCAGCCCTGTCTGTACTATGGATTACAAGGGTGATATAAGTGTCTTCAAAAGGCATATTTTATTGCTCTTTAGCTTTATTTTTCTCTTCCAGAATCTTGACAGCCATGTCATATATTGTGGTATCATCCAAAACTACCAATCCACCGTCGGGACCCGGCTCGATGTGCATTCCTGCATTTTTACCAAACTGATAGTTTACACCTCCGAAATAATTACGGACGGTCTGAACCGTTACGTTGAGTTCGTCTGCAATGCGATGGGTCGAACCATCCGGCAGACTGTCTTTGAGTCTGCGGAGCTCGTTGAATGTGATGGTCTTGCTCATGTTGTATTTTTTTATCGGGTTAATATTCTGTTTTTGCAAACGCTTTCACCATATTTTTATACAAAGTGAAAGCCTTTTCATAACTTTTCTTTGCTAAGTTAGAAAAATTTTTCCTTTCCGGCAAAGACTTTATAAAATATTTATGCTGTTATACAACATACCCCTGACTTTTCAGGACAATTTCAAACACTTAGCTAAAATATCAGATAAGTTCAAACTGTTCGGCAGGTAGCCAACCCACAAAATCGGAATTAAGTCTTACCTTATACCATGTAGACTTCCCCTTGCTGTCAGTTTCCTCATCCAGAAGATCCATCTTTGTACCTCGTGTGAGCTGAATCGGATTGGGCTTCGACGTGGTATAAGGCTCACTCATAAGATTCACCTTATAACCCGTTATAATTCCAACGTTATGCTTCCTTGATTCATGGGCGTCTATAAGAGAAAATGAAACCGTTACCACACATATAAACAACAGGATAATAGCACCAAAAAATCCAATTTTTCTCATTATGACCCTTTGCGTAAATATGTATAAGGCCAGACAACCAAGAAAAAGAATAAATGATATTGCGCCCCAGATTGCCCAGGTATCGGATGTATGTCTTAAAGAAATATATTCTTTAAGGTTTATAAAGAAAGACTTATCCTCTGCTTTTATAGAAAGCTTCTTTCCTTTTAATTCCGCTTTATTATTATCTTCTACTTTCGACTGGATATAATTAATATTATCTTTAACCTTACGATTGGAAGGATCCAGACGCAGACTTCTTTCATAAGAAAGCATTGCCTTACCATAATCCCCTGATTTTACATAAGCGTTACCCATGTCGGCAAGCAAAGCAGCAGACGTCCCGTATTTCTCTGCCACATCCTTATAAATCTCCGCAGCCTTTATATAATTTCCGGCATCATAAGCTTTAGACGCACTATCAAGCCTCTCATTGGAAAAAGCAGAAACAGAGAATACCAATAAAAAAATTATAAGAATAAATTTACTTCTCATCGTTTACCGTTTTTTTGAAAGATTTTTCAAGACTGTTAATTACATCAATTGCCGAATCATAAATTGCGGCCATATCTCCACGGCCTCTGTCGGGCGAATATTTGGCATATTCACATCGATCAAGCTCATCAAGCAAGAGCTCTATCGTCTGATCAGGAATATGCTTCTTTTCAAGTACAGACCGGATATTATCCCTCATCAGTTCCGAAGTCGGCATCTTAAGCTTATCGCCGAGATAACCCCATAATGCCACCAATAGTTCCGTATAGAACCCATCGGTATTTTTACGCTGCATATTTGCATACGCCTTTTTCAACCTCCGGTTTGCAAGCTTGTTGGCACGACGGCTGTTTAAGGCTGCCATATCAGCATGCGAGGATATATAATATCTGTAGTAAATGTAACTGCCAATAAGAATTAACAAAGGAACGATATACCATAACCAATAAGCAAACGTTTCAATCAGATTGCCATGATTCTTCTTCAGTTTAGAAATATCAACAACGCTTAGCGAAGAATCAAACTTCTTCGACAATCGTGTTTCTGATGAAGCCGAACCCTTTCCTCTGCCGACAACTATTTCATAGCTCTTGGAAACACTTGTTTCGTATTTACCCGTAGCAGGATTAAAATAGACAAGTTTTATTTCAGGAATTTTAAACTGGCCTTCTTCGAGAGGCACAAATGAATAATCGAATGTGACAGAACCGGAAACTTCCGAAGCTCCGACATTTGTTTTAACATCGGTCTTTGGTGTATAAATTTCAATCTCCTGAGGATATATCACTGATAAATCCGGGAGTTGAATATATTTAAGATTACCGACGCCTGTAACCGTATATACGATCGATGCAGCCTCATTTGTCTTGAAAGAAGTTGATTTCAGCTGCGATGATATATTGAAAGAACCGACTCCTCCCGAAAAATCCGATGGTTTGGGTGAAGGAAGCGCATTTACATTAATTGTTAGATCGTTTGGGGTAACATTAAGTTGTAATGGCGTACTGTATGACAAACTACCCCAGAAAGGATCATGATAATACTCCCTTTGATCAACAGAAACTGTATAGGTATTACCCGTTACTTTCAACTGTCCGGTCATCTGTGGGAAAATAATATATCGAGCTATAATTGCCGTTGCATAAGTTTTTCCCTGATAGGTCTCATAGCTTAAAGAATTCGATATTGCCTTCGATTCTTCCACAACGAAGCCGTCAAACTTTGGAGCAGCCGTGGCACCAATAAATTTAATTGCATCGTATGTGGTGAAGAGTTTTACTGTATAAACGATAGCCTCCTGCTCATAAACAGAAGTTTTACTTACATTTGCTCTCAGGAATAGATTACCATCACCTTTGCCAATGAACTTGGGTTTTGTCGGATCATCCTGGGCAATAGCTTGATTTTGCGTTGCCTGACGATTTGAACTCTGTGGGTCGGCCGATGAGGGTTGTGCTTTCCCTATAGAGTAGGTTAATTTATTACTTTTAACACCTCCCACCGTAATAGGGCCATAATTGAAACTACCCTCCTTACGTGCTCGTAATGTCATTGTCCAGGTATAACTATAGCTCTGGGAAGTTTTGCCATTTACACTTGAAAACCGTGAAGACTGACCCGTACGATCAAAATAGAGCACCTGTGCTCCCGGCATCTCCGAAGGCCGCTCCGGGGTTCCATCAATATCGCTTACCTCAATTGTGACGTAGAACACATCGCCAACTTCAATAGATCTTTTGCCCCTCGGCGCATCGACACTAAGTCTGACGTTGCCACTGAAACAACTTATTGCCGAGACAACAAACAAAATAATCAATAATTTAAATCTTATAGAGATATGTTTCATAATCTTTTGATTTGGGCTGATAAGTCTTTTTTTGCAAATATCAGATTTCCATAAGGTCGCGTTTAACTACAGAAGAAACAATATCTAATTTTAGAGGCTTGGATTCAGACTCTACATACTTACCCGATTTAGGATCAAAGTATGTAAAAGAAATTCTTCCAATCTCATTACATTCCTTAGACTCTACTAAGAACTCGCATTCAACCTCTACTATGGAAATTACTTTCCCGTTCTCAATACTGTTCCATCGACCATCCGTAGCTGACAATAACTTTAATCCTTTTCCAAAAGCTTTCTTATAATCAGGTAAAATATTATCCGGAATATAACCTGTTCCTTTCAACCTAATTAGCACACGCGCCCGCTCTCCAACTATTATCTGACGGTTAATAGGAATTGTCTCCATGTTAAATATCCCGACCGCACCTGAAAATCCGGCGGGAGCCCCGGACGGTAAACCTTTTACTTTAATTTTAAGATCCGGAGGGGTCAATTTGAACTCGCTGGTGCGATATGTGGATACAGGCCCCCAAAATGGATCATTTATTACAACTTTATAATTAAGGCCAATTGCATATTCTCCTCCGGAAAGTATAATAGATCCGGAATTCTCAATATTAAATATATAAGAAGCGAGAACTACCCTCAGGCAATCTTTATTTTTGTATTTTACACGCTCAACCCGGTTACGACCTTTAAATCTTGAAAGTATACCGAATCTACCGTTTTCAAGACCGAAATTTTCTATTGCCTCTGCATAAGCCACGTCAGCTGTATTAGAATACAAAACAAGATTTAGAACAGATAATTCATTTGAATATATTTCTTTTTCCGACATCTCCCAAACAAGCCCGGGAGACTCAGATTCTATTTTTTCCGTTGCCGCGGCCCGCAATGCCCCGGCAGAAAGAAATATTAATATTAAAAAGAAAAACCTATTCAAAATAACTCATTTATGCGATTTACCATCTTTTTAATCTTCCGTTGCCTGATTTAGATTTATCACCCTTTGAAGCACGATTTACGCGCGCACGAGTCTGCGATTCCTTATTTTCGCCTGCTTGAAGAATCTGATCGGCAGCCTGATTGTTAATTTTATCCTGTTGATTCTGTTGTTTATTATCCTTGTTCTGATCCTTATTTTGGTCCTGATTCTGGTCCTTGTTCTGATCCTGATTCTGGTCCTTGTTCTGATCCTTATTTTGATCTTTATTTTGATCTTTATTTTGATCCTTGTTCTGATTCTTATCCTGCTGATTCTTATCCTTATCCTGATTATTAAGTTTAAGCTGGGCAATCCTCAGGTTTTTTCTTGCAGCATTATCATCCGGATTAATCCGCAGGGCCTGCTTATAATATGAAATTGCCTTTTCATACTGATTCCGGTTAAATTCAAGGTTCCCCAAATTATAATTTGCTTTCGAGGCCAAACCCGGTTTATCTTTAGCTAACTCGGCAACAGAAGAAAGATTATTGACAGCACTTTCAATAAGCGTTCTGTTCTTCGGAGTTGTATCCGCCGGATTAACCACTTGTCGAATCTGTGAAAGTCCGAGATTATAACGTCCGACAGCAGATGAACCATTTATTTTCAAAGCCTCTTCATATTTTTGCTGGGCTCCTTTAAAATCACGTTCAGTATAAAGCTTATTACCTGCCATAATCAGACGCCGTTCCTGACGAGTGGATTGAGCATCACAAGGCAGACTGCCATATACAAATGCAGCCAAAAGAACAAGTTTTACTATCTGAATCATTTTCATTTCTTCTCTTCCTTCTTAAAAAAAGTTATCTTATCAAGCCATCCTATTTTCCGGTCAAGAATGAAAATATCTAAAACTATGCATGCCAATGCAAGCCATGCAAAGATTCCAAATAATTCATCATGCAAAGAATAGACGGAAGATTCCAGAGTGCTTTTCTTCAAAGTGTCGAGCTGCTTGTCAAGTTCATTGAGAGCACCACGACTCGAAGCATTAACATATATACCCTTTCCCGCCTTTGCTATATCCATGGCAAGATTCTCATTCAGGGCTGTGCGTGCAGGCTGACCGGTTTCTTCATCCATAATGTATCCGTTCCTGTCTTTAATAGGAACAGGAATTCCGGATCCAACCCCAATCACGTCGAGCTGAATTCCATTTTTAGCGGCAGTTTTCGCTGCATTCATCACGCCTTCAGGATTATCAAGTTCTTCAGCATCTGTAATAAGGATTAGAGCTTTCCCAATATTCTTATTCTCACTGAAAGAATTTGTCGCCATCTCAATTGCCGAAGAAATATTTGTTCCCTGATCAGCAATATCTCCGGGGTTAATGGAATTGAGGAACATCTTGGCCGAGACATAATCATTAGTAACGGGAATAAGTGTATAGGCCGATCCGGCGTAGGTGATCAAACCAACACGATCATTATCCAGACGGTTGATGAGCTTTTCAAGAACGAGTTTTGCCGTGCGCATTCTATCGGGGCCATCCGGGTCTTCGGTTGCCGAAGCCAGCATTGAATTACTTGCATCCATTGCAATAATAACCTCGATTCCCTCCTTCTCTGTCTTTTCATCTTTCACTCCGCCCCAAGGTCGGGCAAATGCGAGAATAATGAAAAATAGAGCAAGCATCTCAAGCGTAAGTTTTACCGGTGGTTTATACGGAGAGACATCCGGCATCATTCCCGCAATTGAAATATTATCTCCGAATTTTTTCAGTTTGCGTCTTCTCGCATATCGTGCCCATATATATAGCAGCACAAAAAACGGAATCAGCAGGAGCAAAAATAATACTTGATTATATGCGAAACTAAACATTTTCTTTTAATTTAAGACCGGAAAAATCATGGAATTCTTCTTAAAAGAGTGTATCGTATAAGGAGTTGCAATACAACAGCACACAATGCTCCCAAAATCCACGGCATGAAATTCTCGTCGGTCCTGGTATATTTATTCACATCAAGAGTGGTCTTCTCAAGGCTGTCTATCTCATTGAAAATATTGGCAAGAGTCTTTGAATCTGTTGCTCTGAAATATTTTCCATTTGTTACTGAAGCGATATTCTTCAATGCCTGCTCATCAATTTTTGTCTCAAGAGTAGTAGTGGAGAACCCATAAGGATCCGGAATTTGAATACTTCCATTGGTCCCGACACCAATCGTATAAATCTTGATATTCTTCTGACGAGCAATCTGAGCTGCAGTTGAAGGAGCCACATCTCCGGCATTGTTTGTTCCGTCAGTAAGAAGAATAATACTTTTACTCTTGGCTTTCCCCGAAACAAGTCTGTTCACTGCACTGATTATTCCATCTCCAATAGCCGTACCATCATTCAGCCGGCCGGTCTTGATTTCATTTATAGCATTTATCAAGGCCGGTTTATCGTTTGTCAGCGGCATGATAGATAGACTTTCTCCGGAAAATTCCACAACTCCAATATTGTCATCCGGCCGTTGATTCACAAATTTCTGAGCTACGTCTTTAGCGGCCTGAAAACGTGTTGGCTTAAGATCGGTAGCAAGCATACTGCTCGAGACATCGATAGCCAAAACAATATCTGTTCCTTCCACACGCGATGTTCTTTCGGAATCGAAAGTCTGAGGACGGCATAATGCAACAATCAGACATCCGATTGCAACAAGCTGCAAGCCAAAACAGACATGCATGAGCAAAACCTTCCATGAAGCAGGGACACGTTTGAAAGCAGACAAGGTGGAAAGTCCGAGCGACGGACTCGAATTCCTCCATTTCCAGATATACCACCCGATAAGAGGCAGATATATAAGGAAAAGAAACAGAAGATACGGATATTTAAGAATCATTTCTTACCTCCTTTCTGTTTATTTTCGGAATTATCCGTTTTAATTTTGCCATTTTTCCCGGAATCAGCTGCTACATCCGAAACCTCCTCAATAACAACAGGTTTAGTTTCTTCAACAAATTTCAAAGCATTATCCATCGAAGTGACATTATCGGCCGGAAGAGGTCGAACTTTAGCAAATTTTACAAAATCTGCCATATCAAGAATCTGTCTGAAATAAGAACGTTTATCTTTTGTCTCGGAATTATGCGACAAAGCGCCCATAATCTGGCGTGACGTCATCTCCTTTGCATTGATTCCAAAACGTCCTGAAAGATATGACCGAAGAATATCCGTGAGGTCAGTGTAATAATCTTTCTCCATTCCTTGCTCCCATAACTTCTTCTCTTTTAAACTCTTTAAAGCAGACATAGCCACTTCATAAGGTGTAGGCTGGGGTTTACGCGGGAGGATATGGCCTTCTTTCTTATATTTTCTCCATAAATACCACAAACCTGCCGCTATAGCAAGGATCACCAGAATAAGCCACCACCAATTATATAGCCAATCGGGTATGCTATCGAAAATGCTACTATTTTCAGGATCAGAGATTCCGGCATAATCATCAATTGGTGTCTCCGCCGTAATTTTAGCAGGCGGAAAAACCTTTAATGCTAATTTATTTGAACGAGAAGTATCAGCTCCTGCAACATAAATAAGTTCAGGAAGACGGTAATATCCGGAATCAAAAGCCTGAACCGGTATTTTAAGTTTAATGAGCTCCATACCTCCCTCATCCACTGTGTCGACCTTATTAGGAATTCGATATTCCACACTATCGCCACAAACCGGGATTACCCCATTTTTCAGTGGTTCGGAAAAGATAGTGAATCTACCTTTTGTACCCTTCTTCTGACTCACTTCAACATCAAGATGAGTAATTTTTCCCATCAGCAGCGAGACGGAATCAAGTTTCATTTTCACAACAGGACGTTGAGAAAACGCCTCCCCATGAAAGAAAAAAGTTGGAAGAAGCAAAAGAAGAGGAAGAAGTATGTTGGTTTTATTAAATTTCATACTTTAGAATTTTGAACTCTAACGCAGAGACTCTTTACGGAACAAAGCTAAAAGAGCTTTGACAAAATCTTCATCTGTAGAAATAGAGGCAAGTGAAACCCCGCTTCGTGTTAGTATTGACGAAAGCTTCTGTTGTCTCTCGTACCAAACCCGGGCGTAAGCCTTCCTTACTTTTGAGGAAGAGGTGTCAATCCATTTGTCTACACCGGTCTCCAAATCACGGAATCTAACCAGACCCACATTCGGCATCTCGGCATCCCTTCGGTCATAAACCTGAATTGAGGAGACCGTATGCTTGCGATTAGCAATCGTCATGCTCTGAAAATAGTCATGATCATCTATAAAATCGCTGATGAGGAAAGCCGCGCATCTTTTTTTCATGGCATTAGTCATAAAGCGCAGAGCAACTTCTATGTTTGTGCCAAGCGATGTAGGCTGAAAGTTTATTATCTCTCTTATTATAAGAAGGATATGTTTCCTTCCCTTTTTAGGAGGAATAAATTTCTCAACCTTGTCGCTAAAAAATATCACGCCAACCTTATCATTATTCTGAATGGAGGAGAATGCCAGAGTCGCTGCGATTTCAGCCATTTTCTCTTTCTTGGCCTCACCGGCGGCAGCAAAATTACGGCTACCGCTTACATCAATAAGCAGCATCACCGTCAATTCACGCTCTTCCTCATAGACCTTTACAAAGGGTTTGTTTTGACGGGCCGTGACATTCCAATCGATATCACGAATATCATCTCCGGGCTGATACTCTCTAACCTCCGAGAAAATTACACCACGTCCCTTAAAGGCGCTATGATATTCGCCGGCAAAGATATTCTGGCTTAACCCGCGGGTTTTAATCTCGATCTTACGAATTTTCTTTATCAGTTCGTTTGCATCCATAGGCTTAAGATCAGGGCACCTCTACCTTGTCGAGAATATCCGTGATCACTTCATCACTTCCTATATTATTGGCTTCCGCCTCATAAGTCAGGCCAATTCTGTGACGGAGCACATCATGACACACGGCGCGAACATCTTCCGGAATAACATATCCCCTACCCTGAAGGAAAGCGTATGCTCTCGAAGCCAGCGCAAGACTGATGGAAGCACGGGGAGAGGCGCCGAAAGAGATAATGCTCTGAAGATCGGGAAGACCATATTTTGAAGGCTGACGTGTAGCGAAGACGATATCGACAATATAATTTTCGATTTTCTCATCCAGATAAATTTTCTCAACTATCTTCTGGACCTCTACAATCTCACGAGGATCAATAACCGGATTTACAGGTTCCTGCTCCCCTCTTATATTCTGACGAATAATGCGCTTCTCTTCCTCCTTGTCAGGATAACCAATCACAACTTTAAGAAGGAAACGGTCTACCTGTGCCTCCGGAAGAGGATATGTACCCTCCTGTTCGATAGGGTTCTGTGTAGCCATAACCAGGAATGGCTCGGGAAGACGAAACGTATCGTCACCAATTGTTACCTGACGTTCCTGCATGGCCTCAAGTAATGCACTCTGCACTTTCGCAGGAGCACGGTTGATCTCATCAGCCAACACAAAATTAGCAAAGATAGGACCGCGTTTTACTTCAAATGTCTCCTTCTTTACGCTATAAATAAGAGTTCCTACTACATCTGCAGGAAGGAGGTCGGGCGTAAACTGAATACGACTGTATTTTGCATCTACAAGACTTGCGAGAGTCTTGATAGCAAGTGTTTTTGCCAAACCGGGAACACCCTCAAGAAGAACGTGACCATTACATAACAATGCAATCAACAATGAATCCACCAGATGCTTCTGACCAACAATTCTTCTATCCATTCCGGTACGAATCATGCTCACAAAATTACTTTTGGAGGCTATCAGATCGTTAAGTTCTCTGATGTTTACTGTTTCTCCCATTTCAAATATGTGTTAAGTATCTATAATTATAACTTTTTAAAGTATTCCGGAAATAAGTTTTCAAACTTTTTACGTAAATCGGAATACTGACTTTTCGAAATGCAAAAATAGCATTTCTTCATTTATTGAGGCAATCTTCTTTGTTAAAATATATTTAAGTATTTTAACGTATCTATATAGCATTTAAGCTACGAAAGATTTAATATGTTTTATTATATTTTTTTGACCGATTATCAAAAAATATTCTCAAAATTAAACCATTTTTAATCTTTGGAGGATTCGTCTTTAAAAGCATTCCACCCTTGTGCACGAAGTGGGATTTCATTACCATCGCGCGTAATCATGGCCTCGCCTAAAGTCGGCTCGGTGATATAACCGATCATAGTGACTCCCTTCAGTTTCTGAATCTTCTCATGATCAGTAAGCGGAACAGTAAATAGAAGCTCATAATCCTCTCCTCCGTTCATTGCGGCCATCACCAGATTCATATTTAATTCTTCGGCCATCACAGCGGTCTGATAATCGATTGGAATTTTATCTTCATAAACACGACATCCGACACCGGATTTACGACATATATGCATTAATTCTGAAGAAAGTCCGTCAGAAACATCCATCATAGCCGTAGGTTTAATACCATTTTCGTGCAACATGGCAATTATATCCTTTCGAGCTTCCGGCTTCAGTTGCCGTTCAAGTATATATTCTTTTCCGGCAAAATCAGGCTGAAAATCTGCACCGCTCTCCGCAGCGACCCTATTCTCACGTTCCAATAGCTGAAGCCCCATATAAGCAGCTCCAAGATCGCCACTTACACAAATCAAATCGGTCGGTTTGGCTCCGCCGCGCGTCACAACCTCACCCCTTTGTGCCTCTCCAATACAAGTAATGGAAATCACAAGCCCTGTAACTGAAGCGGATGTATCACCTCCTACCATATCCACGCCATATATCTCACATGCCGTGCGAATGCCGGAATAAAGCTGTTCTATATGCTCTACGGTAAATCTACTCGACACTCCTATGCTTACCGTTATCTGTTTGGGCTGACCATTCATGGCATATATATCACTGAAATTAACCACAGCCGCCTTATATCCGAGATGCTTAAGAGCAACGTAACGTAAATCGAAATGGATACCTTCAAGCAAAAGATCTGTAGTTACCAGGACCTCCTTATCACCATATTCCAGCATGGCTGCATCATCTCCCACTCCAATTTTAGAAGATTCGTTTTTCAGCGGGAAGTCTTTTGTTATTCTATCAATAAGTCCGAATTCGCCAAGACTCGCTATTTCTGTCTGTTTATTTTCCATAGTGTCTTTTTAAAGAGATGAGGCCGTTCAGACTACAATCTGACCAACCTCAAAATCTATATCTCTGTGTAAAGCAAAAGTCATATTTTAGATTCGCGAAAGCATCTTCTTTATCACATTAGTCATAACAGGCTGAGCTTTCACAGCTGCTTTCTGAACCTCCTCATGCGTCGGTACCTCCTTGATATCTTTACCTCCCAGATCTGTTATAACCGATACTCCGAATACTTTCATACCGGCATGATTTGCGACTATTACCTCAGGGACGGTAGACATTCCTACTGCATCACCACCTATCACACGAAAATACTCATATTCTGCCGGCGTCTCGAAAGTCGGGCCACAAGTTCCTACATAAACGCCATGCATCAGTCGGATATTTTCTTCGGCAGCAATATCATCTGCCATCGCAATAAGCTCATGTGAATACGCTTCTGTCATGGCCGGGAAGCGTGGGCCGAGCTCGTTATAGTTCTTTCCTCTGAGAGGATTCTCCGGGAAAAGATTGATATGATCCGTTATTACCATTACATCTCCCACAACAAACTCTTTATTCATTCCGCCTGCGGCATTGCTGACAAAAAGAGTATCCACACCAAGTTCCTTCATAACACGAACCGGGAAAGTAACCTCTTTCATATCATAACCTTCATAATAATGGAACCGACCTTGCATCGCCATTATATACTTTCCACCCAGTTCTCCGAAGATAAGCTTACCCGAGTGACCTTCAACCGTAGAAACAGGAAAGTCGGGTATATTATGATAATCAATTACTTTCTTAATATCTATATGATTTACGAGATCGCCCAATCCGGTTCCAAGGATTATACCGATCCGAGGGAGTTCACCCACTTCCTTTCTGATAAAATCTGCTGTTTCGCGAATTCGCAGCAAATAGTCTTTTTCCATTTGATATTATTTATAGGTTATATCTTTTATTCTTCAATATGTTTTTAAAATACATTATACCAAAACTTATCTTATCCATAGCTCCTTTTCGACTCCTGAAATTCATCTGAGGATATCCTCTTATAACTAAAAATGAGACAAATAGAATAAAAAAAGTCTACGGATAAAAATTCAGTTATATATAAGATATTTCAAAACTTGATTAACAAGAACTAACATTAGTATAACAACCAGTATTAATGTTTAGTTGTTCGGGAGGACCCCATTCCGTAAAAAAATATCAAGAAAATATGGTATTATTCCTGTGCATCGATCTTTTTTCTCAAATCTGAAATAAAATCGGTTTCTTCAAGTCCATTCACCATGGTAACGGCAATAGGAAGGAAATATGAAACTTTTTTTAACTTGTCCGGGAAATATGGGTTATAAGCAAGCCGCATCGCATCTTTCTCTGTTGTAACCATCACCTTACGTTCACCTTGTAAACTGTCGAATTTTTTACGAATATTCTCCATATCATCCCTGCTGAAATCATGATGATCAGGGAAATGAAACACTTTAACCTTGAATGGGAAATTCTTAAAATATCTCACAAAAGATCTGGGATTAGCAATTCCGGTCACAAGCAGGACCGAATCCTTTTCCGTAAGAGAAGCCAAAGTAACAGCATAAGGTTCATCATCAGGAAAAACCGGAAGAAGACCACCATATTTAAATTTCGAGAAATACAGATTCTGATAAGGCATCAGGTCAAGCTTTTTGAAAACAAGGCGATAATCTATTCCTTGTAGAGTATCAGGACATTTTGTCACGATAACCATGTCAGCCCTATCAATCTGATGAATATTCTCCCTTAAACGTCCCCACGGTAAAAGATGATCTTCATAGACTGGCCGGTTATAATCCATAAGCAATACAGAAACCTTTGGCTTAACATAACGATGCTGGAAAGCATCATCAAGAACAATAAGCTGTATTTCCGGATGCTGAGCAAGGAGCTCACGGATTCCTTTGCGACGACTCTCACAAACAGCCACCTTAACTCTCATACCGAATTTATGATAAATCTGCAACGGCTCGTCTCCAATGCTGTCGGGTGTGCTATTGGAGTTTGCTATAAGAAAACCTTTGGTCTTTCTTTTATAACCTCGGCTTAACACCGCAATATTGTAATCGAGGGCAAGCATCCCAACAATATATTCAACGTGTGGAGTCTTTCCGGTTCCGCCAACAGTAAGATTGCCGACACTGACAATCGGCACATCGAATTCCTCCTGTTTAAGAGCGCCGATATTGAAAAGCCAGTTACGAACACCCGTAGCAAACCCATAGATCCACGACATCGGCCTCAGGATATAAGTCAGAACAGTATGTTTCGTATTGCTTCCCATAAATTATTATATAATTAAAATCAGCGGTTATTCATTTATTAGTTAAAGTATACTCTAAATTCAGGCATTATCGCCATTATATGCGATCTGCTGAATATCATACGTATTCTCTCAGCCATTACCTTTTCATATTCTCCTCTTGATATATTACCGAGAATTGCGGCAAAACCACTTCCGCCAGCGGGCAGAATCTCCCAGATAGAAAATTCAGCACGTGGATAAACCGATAGTTTGTACTTTGATCCTATTCCCGCCTTTCCGGCCGTCCACTCTATAGCCGAATGTAATGATGCCAAAGAATCCACAAGGCCTATTTTTTCAGCAGTTATAGCACTCCAGACACGTCCTTCAGCAATACGTTTTACCGCATCTACACTCATCTTGCGTCCTTTTGCGACGCGGCCCACAAACTGATCATATCCTCGCTCAACATACTTCTGCATCACGTCAAGCTGGGTTTCAGTCAAAGGATGAAACAGATCCGGGAATTGTGCTTGCGGATTTGTAGAAACTGTCTCGACATTTACCCCTATTTTTTCTGTGAGAGTCTGAACATTTGGTATTAATCCGAAAATACCGATTGAACCCGTGATTGTGAGTGGATCAGCAAAAATCTTATCAGCACCGGCCGAAATCCAATAACCTCCTGAGGCTGCATAATCACCCATGGAAACTGCGAATGTCTTCCCCTTTGATTTGAAGAAATCAAGAGCTTCTCCAATCTGTTCACTTCCAAAAGCCGAACCACCGGGAGAATTAACCCGCAGAACAAGGCCCTTAACGTTATCATCTTCTGCCAGTTCAACTATAATTGGGACAAGCTTCTGAAAATTAATTCCGGTCGGGGCACCATCCACAATCTCACCTGTGGCATAAAGGAGTGCAATCTGGTTTTTTGCCCCATAACCATTACCCCATATTTCCTGAGCATCAAGTATGGCCGGACTTATAAAGTTTAGCTTCTTTTTTTCCACTCCGGCATATTTTGCCAATGTATCATCAACCTGACGTTCATAAAGGAGTTCATCAACAAGTCCGCACTTTTTTATAGTCAGAGCAGATGAATAACCGATTGCCACTTTATTGATAAGGCTATCGATCTTATCTGAAGTAAGGTGCTTTCGATCATTATGAATCTGATCTTTTATATACCCCCACATTGTACCGAAAAGGGTATCAAGCTGTGCGCGCGCAGGATCACTCATCTTATCCATTATATATGGCTCCACTGCCGACTTGAAAGTTCCAACCTTGATAACCTGAAAACTGATTCCAAGTTTATCAAGCAGACTCTTCATATAAATGGCATTGGACGATAGACCTTGTAACATAATGGAGCCTCCGGAATTCAGATAGACCTTATCCGCAACAGAAGCAACAAAATATGTGCCGGTTGTATATCCGTCTGCATAAGCGAAAATATGCTTTCCACTCTTCTTGAAATCAGACAAAGCAGAACGAATCGCATTCAAGGTTGCCGGAGAAGCGGCCACTCCACCGCATTTTAAATAAATTGCATCAATGTACTTATTATTCTCAGCAGCACGAATTGCTCTGACAATCGTCATCAATGATTGCGGACGCTCAAAATCGCCATTGGCAAGGCTCAACAGATCAGGTTTAGCTGTACTCTCCACCTCATCTATCTCGCCCTGAAGTTCAATAGTAAGAATACTATGATTTTTGAGTTGAACGGTAGGCTGGTCCTCTCCCAATCGAGCCATGATTCCAAGCACGACCAGCACAATAACAATCCCCGATAGCACAATCGCTACCCAGGCTCCTACAAAAGAGGATAAGGCATTTAATAAAAATCGTTTAAGCATTCTTCTAATTTGTCATATTTTTCCGAAATTTTATGACTTTATAATTTATAGAGCCATATAATCCCAAAATTATTTTATGGAGGCAATTACATCCCGGATTTCCAAAGCGAGCTGATCAGCTTCTTCCATAGTCGCAGCCTCACTATAAATTCTTATGATCGGTTCTGTGTTCGACTTGCGAAGATGTACCCAACTATCAGGAAAATCAATCTTTACACCATCAATATCTGTCACAGTCTCCGAAGAAAACTTCTCCTTAACAGCTTCAAGAATGGCATCTACATCAATATCGGGCGTGAGTTCAATCTTGTTCTTTGCTATGGCATATTTAGGGAGGCCGGCTTTTATTTCTGTAACTTTCTTACCACTCTTTGCCATTAGAGTGAGGAATAATGCGACTCCAACGAGTGCATCGCGACCGTAATGTAATTCAGGATATATCACCCCTCCATTACCTTCACCACCAATGACAGCACCTACCTCTTTCATCTTGGCAACGACATTAACTTCACCAACAGCTGCCGCAGAATAACTGCACCCATGGGCTTCCGTAACATCACGAAGACCTCGCGAACTGCTAAGGTTCGAAACCGTTGGACCCGGAGTACCTGATAGTACATAATCCGCAATGGCAACCAATGTATTTTCTTCAATAAACATCTCGCCGTCTTCCATAATTATAGCCAGACGATCAACATCCGGGTCTACCACGAATCCAACGTCAGCTTTGGTCTCTTTCATCACATTAGAGATCTGAGTTAGATTAGCAGGAATTGGCTCAGGGGTATGAGAAAATTTTCCGGAGGCTTCACAATTGACCTCTATAACGTTCTCCACGCCGAGTGCTCTAAGAAGTCGCGGAATCACAACTCCACCTATAGAATTTATGCCATCAACCGCCACAGTGAAACATGCTTTCCTAATGGCTTCACAATCTACCAGAGTCAGATTTTTTACCATTTCAATGTGACGTTCGCCCCATGTCTCATTCTTATACTCACGTCCGAGAGCAAAGACATCCGCAAAAATATAATCATCTTTTTCAGCACGTCGGATCACGTCTTTTCCTTCTGCATCTGAAAGAAATTCACCTTTTGAGTTAAGCAATTTCAAGGCGTTCCATTGAACCGGATTATGACTTGCAGTAATGATAATTCCACCGCAAGCACTCTCTCCGGTTACAGCAAGCTCAGTGGTTGGAGTTGTGGCCATTCCGATATTGATAACATCAAAACCCATTGCTTCGAGAGTGCCAATCACAAGATTCTCGACCATCTTACCCGAAATTCGTGCGTCACGGCCTACAACAATAGAGTTGCTTTCACCTTTATATGAATCACGTATAAATCCACTATAAGCGGCAGTAAACTTTACAACGTCCACACCACTCAGGCCTTCACCGACATGACCGCCGATAGTTCCACGGATTCCTGAAATTGATTTAATCAACGACATATATTAATTCTGATGTGCTTATGAAATTAATATTCTGCTTTAAAATATCTCACATTGTAGAGATAAGGCGTACACTGACTGGCACTTGAAGTAAAACCTTCCGGCGACTTTATAACAAGATTTACCTCACAGTTATAACCAAGATAATCAAGTGGCACCTGGAGTCCATCGCCATATTGAGTTGTGCTCTGAAGCACCTTATTGCCATATATCAGACTTGTCGAACCGAGATCCGGGTCCATGTCATCAGCGTTCCCTTCCCATTCAACACTCGCGCCTTCAGCCATATATTTTACATTTTTGCGCATAAAACGAAAATATACCAAATCCCCCTTGCGCGGACGATTTTCCATATCTCCGGGATTAATGACCTGCATATACACGAAACCATCCTTATCCATCTTGTAATACGGAGCATTTTCTCCCGTCTCAAACTCGGAATTCTCAGGAATAGTTATCTCAACTTTATTATTGGCAAGATACCAGTTCACGGCCTGTTCCTCCTCTTTCAGTAATTCGGAATAGCTCTTCGAATCATCACAAGCAGGAAGAAACAAAAGCAACGAAAATAAAGCTGAAATAACACTTATATTGATTTTTTTCATCATAACGTATTCTGATTAGGTGTATAATCAAGTTTTTCAATTTTCTCAGGCAAGTAGCAATCGTAAGATGCCATAGAAGCTATTAAGAGTTCACGACATTCAGCAAGTGAACCATGGAACTCCCCTCCTGCTGCCTGAATATGGCCACCACCACCATAAAGATCCTCACATATTTTTGATACCGGAAAATTCATGACGCTACGTGCTGAAACTTTTATACAGTCAGCATCCTCACGCATAAAAAACGAATAAACGTTTCCCCTAACATTCAAAGGTTCGTTTACCAGACCCTCCGTATCTCCTTTTTCATATCTGAAACGTGCCAAATCATCACGAGACAAACAGATTAACGCACATCTATGATCGGGAAAGAATTCAAGACGCTCAAGAATTGCAAACGCTTTAAGACGCATGCTGTCGAGACTGCAAGCCTCCATACATTCATGTATGATGCGCTTTTTATCAACTCCTTTTTCAAGCAATTTTACCAAAATTTCGTAAATTTCAGGATCATTACAGTTTACTGTAAAATTACGAGTATCGGTAATAAGGCCCGTCAAAAGACAAGTTGCACAATCTTTATTCACATCTGTATATAATCCGCAGGCAGCGATGATTCTGAATACAAGTTCACAAGTTGAAGACATTCCGGGAAAAGAAAACTCTACCTCACAGTCGATATCCGGATCTTCATGATGGTCAATAAGGACTTTCGGAGCCTGTGCCCCCTCAATAAGCGGAGCGAGATGATCCTGACGCGATGGCTTGTTAAAATCGCAGCAGATAATCAGATCGCTTTCATTAACAAGACGGGTACAATAAGGATCATGACGTGAATAGACAGCAATCTCATTAGCTCCGGGCAGAAAACGTAACGAACGTGGAGGCATATCGGGCACAACAACGGCAGCCTCTTTTCCCAACGCACGCAACAGATGCCAGAAACCGAGCGTACTCCCGACAGCATCACCATCCGGATGGACATGACAGGTAAGCACCACCTTTGACGCCCTCTCAAGCAACGCCGAGAATTTCTCTATCTTTTCATTATTCAGTATCTTGTTCATACAGCGGAAATCGTTCGCCACAGGAGGTTATACCGCCATATTGACGTAATCCCTCCTCGGTTTCATTCTGTTTCAATCGACAAAGTTAATAATTTATGTTAAGCATTGAAATAAAATGAGGCTATTTTCCTTAGTTTTTACATATTTTATGTAATTTTGCAAGCCGTTGAAGTCGGGAAAGTACCCTGCGACGATTTTTCCCTATCTCAAAACAGATTGAATTTATGAAGAATCACGATAATGAAAAGAAGGCTGAGGCTTTTGGCGCAATGCTTGAAGTGCTCGACACTCTTAGAATGAAATGCCCCTGGGATGCAAAGCAGACCAATGAATCACTTCGTCCGAATACGATAGAGGAAGTTTTTGAATTGGCTGATGCTCTCATCAACAACGATACGCCAAATATCCGAAAAGAACTGGGGGATGTTCTGCTCCACGTAGCATTTTACTCTAAAATTGCTGAAGAAAAAGGTCTTTTTGATATTGCTGATGTTTGTGATGCCCTTGTGGCTAAACTCAAATTCCGTCATCCCCATATATACGGTGACGTAAAAGCGGAAAACGCTGATGAAGTGGCTCGCAACTGGGAAGCTATCAAACTTAAGGAAAAAGGTGGAAACAAATCGGTACTTGCAGGAGTGCCCACAGCCCTTCCTGCTCTGATCAAAGCTTATCGCATTCAGGAAAAAGTTTGCAACGTGGGCTTCGACTGGGAAAAACCGGAACAAGTATGGGAAAAAGTAAAGGAGGAGACCGCAGAAGTTGAAGAGGAGATTAAATCGGGTGATAAAGACGGGATTGAAGAAGAATTCGGAGATCTTCTCTTCTCCATTGTTAATGCAGCCCGACTCTACGGCGTAAATCCGGAAAATGCGCTGGAACGCACTAATAAGAAGTTTATCAGCCGTTTTAATTATATCGAAAAGGAAGCACATGACTCGGGTAAAAATCTTAAGGATATGACTCTTGAGGAAATGGATCTTTTCTGGAACGAAGCAAAAAAACAATCGAAGTGATTCTTTGCATTACAGAGAAACCGAGTGTCGGACGCGATATCGCACGAATAATCGGAGCAAACGTGTCGAGAGGAGGCTACTATGAAGGAAACGGATATTGTGTCACGTGGACCTTCGGCCATCTCTGTACACTTAAGGAACCGGCTGATTATTCTGAAAGATGGAGCCACTGGTCGCTTTCCTCCCTACCGATGATTCCTCCACGTTTCGGTATTAAACTCATTGACCAGGCGAGCATAAAAAAACAATTCGAAACGATTAAGACTCTTATTGAGCAATGTGAATATATCATCAATTGTGGCGATGCCGGTCAGGAAGGTGAACTTATACAACGCTGGGTAATGCAAAAAGCCGGTTGCAAAAAAGATGTAAAACGGTTATGGATCAGTTCTCTCACCGATGAGTCTATTAAAGAGGGATTTAAACACCTGAAGGAACAAAAAGACCTTGAACCCCTATATACCGCCGGACTATGCAGAGCAATCGGCGACTGGATACTCGGAATCAATGCAACGCGTCTTTATACACTGAAATATGGTCTTGACCGACAACTTCTGTCGATCGGTCGAGTGCAGACTCCAACTCTTGCCCTCGTTGTAAATCGACAAAAAGAGATAGAAAACTTCGTCCCGAAAGATTATTGGGAACTGAAAACAATCTATCGCGACACTCTTTTTTCTTCTGCACTCAAGGGCTTTGAAAAGGAGGAGGATGCCCAACACATTATTGACTCTATCATTGACCTTCCGCTGGTTGTGACCGATGTTACTAAGAAAAACGGTAAAGAAGCTCCCCCCCGTCTATTTGACCTGACATCACTTCAGGTGGAATGTAACCGTAAATTCGGAATGAGCGCAGATGCGACGCTTAAGACTATCCAATCTCTGTATGAAAAGAAAGTGACTACGTATCCACGTGTAGATACAACATATCTCACGGATGATATGTATCCCAAATGCAAAAAAATTCTTAACTCCCTCTCCGACTATTCGGCACTTCTATCCCCTCTCAGAGGCTCAAAACTGAGAAAAAGTAAAAAAGTGTTTGACAACTCCAAGGTGACTGATCACCATGCTATAATTCCGACAGGGCAACCTCTTCCACCAAATCTCACGAACGAAGAAAAAAAAGTATTTGATACGATTGCCTTACGTTTCATTTCGGAATTTTACCCCGACTGCTCGTTTGAGCAAACACAGGTAAATGCAAATGTGGGTAAATATAAATTCAAGGCAACCGGTAAAGTAATTACGGAACCGGGGTGGAAACAGGTTTACGCCAACAACAAAAAAATGGCTGAGAATGAAGAGGAAACAGGTAAAGACGACCAAAATGCGATTTTACCCGTATTTGAAAACGGGGAATCCGGACCACATTCCCCAAAGCTCCTGAAAAAAACCACTCAGCCCCCGAAATATTATACCGAGGGGACTTTGCTCAAAGCCATGGAAACCGCCGGTTCAATGGTTGATGATGAAGATCTTCGCGAAGCCCTTAAAGCAAATGGTATAGGTCGCCCATCCACGCGGGCTGCCATTATAGAAATTCTTTATAAAAGAGGATATATCAGAAAAGACCGAAAATCAGTACGTGCTACAGATGCCGGTGTCGAACTAATTTCTCTTATTAAGGAAGATCTTCTGAAAAGTGCGAAACTTACCGGAATCTGGGAAGGCCGGCTTCGAAGTATCGAACAACAAAAATACTCCCCGGAAGAATTTATAGCGCAACTCAAAGATCTTATCTCGGAGATCACATTAAGCGTACTGAGTGATAATTCTAATCGCAGAATTGCAACAGTACCATTTTCTAACGAAAAAAAAACCTCGGGAAAGAAGAAAAAAAGTAAAAATGACGACTGATTACAATCTCCTTATTCAATATATTATTTTAGGGATAATCATGCTTGGAGTTATAGTATGGATTATCCGAAAAATAACTAAAAAGAGCAAATCCTCCGGCAACAGTTGCTGTGGATGTGCTCTCTCTGAGAAATGTACTGATAAAAAAAATGATAAACGTGGTAACGGTCAGTGCTGATCTGTCTTTTTATCCACTCTATTATTATGACGCATAAGCTGCCATGAATTAACAATATTCTGCCAGGCAATATAGGCAGCCGGAGCAATAGACGCAAGCGGAGTCATATAAGTCATGGCAAGCCAGACAGCAAGCACCGTGTTTTTTTGCCCGAGACTTTGGCCCCCACATACCTTATCTCCGAACTTTCCCCCAACACGCCGACCAAGAAAAAACTGCAGGAGACAAACGCCCAATGATCCGAATACAAGCGAGATAATGACCGGCAGCTGACTTTCATCCCAATTATTAATTGTGAAACTGACACATCCTCCTACAATAATAAAAAGGCTGATAGCCCAGAGATAAAAAGACAGTTGCTGACGCTTAACAATTACACCATGTAGTTTCGGAATAAAATATTTAAATATCATGGCCAACGCAAGCGGAAGGATCAGTAAAGGAAATACCTTAGTGCATATTAGGAACACAGACTGCAAAAAACCGATAGAATGATTATCCCCTATAGCAGCAAGAATAACCGGTCCTCCGATTGCAACGACGGCATTACTTAAAAGTGAATATGTTGCAACAAATGAAATGCTTCCACCAAGCATAGAAGTAATCACAGGGGCTGCCGTAGCAGTAGAGATAAACACACAGATGAACACACCTTCTGCAACAGTATGAGAGAACGGAACAATAATAAAGTAGACAATTGCAGATATAAGCATTTGAACTGTTAAAAGATAAAGATGTTCACGCTTTGGTTTGAAATCACGCGCATCAAGCTTGCAATAGGTGATAAATAGCATTAAAAAAATTAAATAGGGAGAGAGGAAAGCGAGATAACCCATCCATTTATAGAATAAAGCTCCTCCTATCATGGCCAAAGGGAGCATGGCCGTCTTCATCTGTTGCTTTCCAATCATATTTTCTAAATTTAATGCTTATAACTTTTCTACAAGTTTCTCAACAGCCTTAAATGTTTTCTCAGGGGCTTTCGACCAAAAATCCTGATACTGCTCAATATTTTCTCCTTCTCCCGGCGTATCGCTTACCACCCGCATTATGATGAATGGAATATGCTCAAGAATGCAGGTTTGCGCGATAGAAGCTGACTCCATATCAACTGCCTTTACAACAGGAAAATAAGACTTTATCACCGATACCTCATCCGCTCTTGAAATAAATTTATCACCACTGCATATCAATCCGAATTCAACTCCTTCTGCATCAGCAAACAATTTTCGAGCAACCGCCAATGCTTTCATATCGGGCAGCATGGAGGCCTTTAGACCATCAGCAGCTCCATATTCCGTACCGGGGCCACACCATACATCGTGGTAACTGACACAATCAGCTATCAGCAGATCTCCGATTGACAAACCGTTCCCGGCCCCTCCTGCAACTCCCGTATTTATTACGAGATCCGGTCGGATACTTCTGATTACGGATTGTGTGCGCAAAGCTGAGTTTACCTTTCCTATGCCACACTTTCCTGCAACAATATCTTTATCTCCTATCTTTCCGACATAATAAAGAGCTCCGTCAAGATCAACTTCCTTTCGTTCCGGCATAAGGTTAAGAAGCAATTTCAACTCCTTATCCATTGCCACAAGTATTGCAATTTTCATATTAAATTTTAATTTCTTCACAAAATTAGCTAATTTTGGGATATCATGAAAACAATAAAGATCTGGAACGATAATCCCTCTGAAAAACAATTGGCAGAAATAGCGTCCGATATAGAAGCGGGCATGCTTATCGTGTTTCCTACCGATACACTTTATGCCGTGGGGTGTGATGCCCTGAATTCAAAAAGCATCGACCGAATCTGCGAGCTAAAACATATCAACCCGCAGAAAACCAATCTTTCCATCATCTGTTCCGACATCTCCATGGCTGCGGAATACGCCCGGATAGACAATGAAACATTCCGTATCATGCGTGAGAATTGTCCGGGTCCATTTACTTTCCTTCTTAAAGCAGCCTCCTCTCTCCCTAAAGCCTTTAAAGGGAGAAAAGTAGTCGGTATCAGAATTCCCGATAACAACACCATTCGGCAGATTTGCAAATATATCGGACACCCTCTGCTCTCCACAACCATTGAATATGAGAGTGAGGATTATGCCGTTAATCCTGAACTTATAGCTGAAACTCATGAGAATAAGGCAGATATTTTCATTCTGGGAGAAGAAGGAGGCACGGAACCCTCTACAATTGTGGATTGTACCGGAAACGAAATAATAATTCTGCGTGAAGGAAAAGGAGAATTAAAATAAATTTTGTTATTAGATAGGATGCGGTTTTGAATTGAGGAAAAAATTCTTTAAATTTGCTCTCAACTAAAAGGCCGTTCAGCCATTGAATGTATAAAACCATTAAACCATAAAAAACATATTTAGACATGTCAAAAGTAACAGTAGTTGGCGCAGGTAATGTTGGCGCCACAGCAGCAAATGTTATCGCTCTTCGCGAAGTTGCCGATGAAGTAGTCATGATCGATATCAAGGAAGGTGTTTCCGAGGGTAAGGCTATGGATATGATGCAGACAGCAAACCTTCTGGATATGAATACCCGTATCAGTGGTGTAACAAATGATTACGAGGCTACAAAAGACAGCGATGTTGTTGTAATTACTTCCGGAATTCCCCGTAAACCGGGTATGACCCGTGAAGAACTGATCGGTGTAAACGCCGGAATCGTTAAGCAGGTAACGGAAAGCGTGCTCAAATATAGCCCTAATGCGGTTATCGTATGTGTTTCGAACCCTATGGATACAATGACTTATCTTATCCATAAAGTTTCCGGACTTCCCAAAAACCGTATCATCGGTATGGGTGGCGCACTTGACAGCAGCCGTTTCAAATATTACCTCAGCAAAGCTCTTAATGCTAATCCAAATGAGATCGAAGGCTTTGTAATCGGTGGTCACGGCGACACTACAATGATTCCTATGAAGCGCTTTGCCACACTCCGTGGTATTCCTGTTACAGAGTTCCTTTCTGTGGAAGTTCTCGATAAAGTTGCAGCCGATACTATGGTAGGTGGTGCTACTCTTACCAAACTTCTCGGCACATCAGCATGGTATGCTCCGGGAGCAGCTACAGCAGAAGTTGTTGAGGCTGTCATCCACGATCAGGATGCTATTATCCCCTGTTCAGCACTTCTCGAAGGTGAGTACGGTGAGAAAGATCTCTGCATCGGTGTTCCTTGCGTTCTCGGTAAAGGCGGTATCAAGAAAATTATTGAGCTTAACCTCAATGAAGAAGAGAAAGCGCTCTTCGCCAAGAGTGCCGAGGCCGTTCATAAAACAAACGCCGCTCTTCCCTGCTAATCTGTAATTCAGAAACACTCGTAGGTCTTTAAGAACTATTTAATATTATCCCCCGCAATGATAATAAAATCATCGTTGCGGGGGATAAGTTTTATCCATACTTCATAAGAAGTTAATAAAAATCTTATAAGTAAATTTGGAAAGTGTAGAGAAAGTTCTTTAGTTGCAGAGAGAAGAAATTAATTGGAGATGCATACTAAAGCTTGAAGAAAAAAGATTCCAGAATGTAGATGATTATAAAAGAAACAAGCATAAGGATTCCACAGACGAAAGATATTACATCAAGCTTTGAAGCCGCATCTATGCTTATCTTACGTAAGTATAACGAAGCAAGATGACAGAATGTCATCATAAAAGCAAAAAATATACTGATATATCCCCACCATGGCTCGTCAGTGAATATGGCAAGAATAACCCACATCACTATTAGCAAAAAAGCTCCCCAGGATGCTATCTTCGATTGTATAAATTTCTTCATCATTACCAACAACTGTTTAAATAATATACTTTAATTTATCATAACGAGTAAATTCAATTATATGTAGTAAGTATTGAAAATTAATCGATATTAAACATTATAGAAATCTGGAACAATAAAATTGTTTTAAGAAAACTCACATTGCAGAGAGAAGAAGTCTACGTTTAATAAAACCGAATATCAAAACTAAATCAACTCTTAACAAGTCGAATTAGTTTCTTCTTTCAAATACGGTCTTAACGCTTAAAATTATAAATCAAGCCTTATTTATCTGCTGATTTTCTTTCCAAAAATATTCCCGGAGTCCGACAAAAGCATCATAACATAATACCCGTTCGGCAATGCCGAAAGATCAAGACTTGCAGTATTGGTATCCTTATAATATTTCTCATATTTCAAGGAACCGTCAAGAGCATAAACCCTTGCCATACGCACATTATCCGGTAAAGATACTGATATACGACCTCCACCAATATAACTGATCACCGGCTCCGAGGGGTTCAGTATCTCCTCAAGCGCAGCCTCCCTCACTTTTTCCTCTTTGGCGATATCGGATAAGAATTGTTCATAAAAACTGAAAGGAATCTCCTCTTCTCCAAGATAATCCTCCAGAGTGGGCTCACGCCAATCATCGGCATCATAAATATCAAACTCCACAGCCGAGGGCATCACAATCCAGCCGTTACGCCTGTCGATTGTCTCAAGCAATTCTTTTTTTTCTTCAGGAAGTATACGATATTCCGGAGAAGCATACGGATTTTTCACCACCCCATCAATATATGATGCGATATTACCCCAAGCCTCAATAGCTCTCTCCGGCACACGGCTATCATATCTGATAAGTTCAATCTCCCGGGCATACTTCTTTATCAAGGCATTCTCATCATCGCCAAGCGAAGAACGGTCAAACGGATATTTTAGACTATAACCCAATATCGGAAATGCTTTGTTTTCAGCCGAAATAATAACGAATCCTCCTTTGGGATGGTTGTAAATATAAAAGGGTGAAAAAAGCCTGTCAGTAGTAAGCTGACGGCCATTCCAAACCAATTTAGGAGGAGCGGAGACCTCTCCGTAGGCAGCATTAAAGAATGTTTCAGCAATACGCGAAGCCGCTTTCTGAGAAATGGTTTCGGCCTGCGTCGTAGCAAAAGAAGCTACAACGCAGACCGCTATCAACAATATTTTTTCAAATCTTTTCATTTACGTAATCCTGTATTCATGTAAGCTCGTCATTTCATCCGGCTCACCGATATATAATGATAACGTTCGAAAAGCTATTTTTATTCTTCTGCAGCCAGAATCTCCGATTCTTCAACTTCCGGAGTCTCAGCCTTGATATTGGGAAGCTCGAGCCCAAGATGTTTCTTCTTGTCTACTATCTTCAGATACAGTCCGATTAGAAGAGCTGCAACTCCCAGACAAGCAAGCATCACCAGAGCCCACGTATAGTTATAACTTACCGAAGCCACTTCTTCCGTCATAAGCCCCTCTGCAACTTTCTCCTCAATATCCTTATTGGTTGAGGTTAGCACCTTACCTATAAGCATCGGGAAAAGCCAGAGTCCGATATTCTGGATCCAGAATATCAATGCATAAGCCGAACCGATAATTTTAGAATCTACCAGTTTGGGAACAGAGGGCCAGAGAGACGCAGGGACAAGAGAGAAACTTGCGCCAAGCACGAGAATCGTAACATAGGCCACAACAACACCTCCAACAGCATTTCCCTTGAACATCGGGAGAATAAAGGCAAATGTGAGATGACAAGCTATAAGAAGCAGAGAACCGAGGACAAGCATGGAAGCTGCCTTACCTTTATGATCAACAAACTTGCCAAGAATCGGAGTAATACCTACAGCGAGCAGCGGGAACACTGCAAAAATTGCGCCCGCACTCTGCTTTTCGTAGCCCATCCAGCAATATACGATAAGCGAGGCAATCGAAATACTGAAAAGAGCAACCTTCATACCTTTGTTTTTAGCAAAGTTTCCGGCAAAAGCTGTGGCAGCAACTACGAGCATTATGACATACTGGATATAAGTTACACTGTCGGTAAGCCAAAATGAACTCTCGTCAAGAGGATTGAACTCAATATTACATTGCAACATATTCACAGCATACTTCTGGAAAGGGAAAATAGCTGAATAATATAGTACACAAAGAAGAGCTACAAGCCAGAAACCAAGACTCGACAGGATCTTTCCGAGATCTGATATTTTAAAAGGATCATCCTTTTCTTCTGCCTCTCCGGTCTGAGCATCCAGCTTACGATCCATAAAGAAATAAACTATAAACATGATGAGGGCAATCATCAGCAACACGACACCGAATGCTACAGACCGACTTACATTTACGGTTCCACCCATTTCGGCAAACATAGGAGAGAAAATCATACAGGTTGCCACGCCAAGACGTGCAAGAGCCATTTCCGAGCCCATGGCAAGAGCCATTTCACGTCCTTTAAACCACTTTACAATACCACGAGACACTGTGATACCGGCCATTTCGACACCACATCCGAAGATCATAAAACCAACAGCAGAAAGCTTTGCAGATGCGGGCATACCTTTATAAAATGGAGATATTCCCAATTCATCGAAACCGGGAATATAATTGAGATGATTTGTAAACCAAACCTGAAGGCTACTTCCCTCGAATGCATCCGTGAGTGCATACCAATTTATCACAGCACCGATAAGCATTACCGAGCCGGAAAGAACGGCTGTGAATCGCACTCCCATTTTGTCAAGAATGATACCGGCGAAAATAAGGAAGAAGATAAAGACATTGAGGAATGTCTCTGATCCCTGCATTGTTCCAAAAGCGGTAGAATCCCAGCCTTTTGTAGATTGAAGAAGGTCTTTGATGGGAGAGAGTACATCCATAAAGATGTAAGAACAGAACATTGCGAAAGCAAGCAGACCTAAAGCTGTCCAGCGCGCCCATGCCTTATCACGAAGAAGTTCCATTCCTCCTGAAGTTGTTGTAGTTGTTGTCATGATTAATTAATTGGTTTGGCAGGCATTTCATTTATAATTCTCGAATGCCATATTTATTTTAGCTACAAATATATGAAAAATATTTAAAAATCACATAAGAAAAGCACAATCGTATCATTTAAGACACGACTGTGCTTTAATATAGTAGACTTAGAGCCCATCTCATAAATTTGAGATGGGCTCTTACTTATGTCAATCAAGCAAATCGACAATCTCCTCTTCAAGAGCCTGCGAAGAAACAGCACCCACGATTCTCTCCTTTTCGTTTCCATTGGAATCAAGGAAAACAAACGTTGGAACCGATTCTATACCAAATTCAGTAGATAAGGCACCGTTATCATCAACATCGACAGCAACAAAATTCACACGATTTCCGTAGGCTTTTTCAAGTTTATCGACAATCGGTTTCATCTGCCGGCACGGTCCACACCAGGTAGCGGTAAAATCAACTACCGTAGGCTTCCCATTAATCGGCAGTCTTACTGTCCCGTCAGCATAGACGTCCGAGGCTTTCTCATCAGCTTCCATCAGAGAAGAATCCGTATTCCGCAGAGGAGTGCGAGCTTCGACTTTTTCAGCAAACCGGTCAGTTGGCCGGTCACCGGTGGTTTTCTTTTCTCCGTTTGATCCGCAAGACAAAAACAAGAAAAGAAAAAGAACGGTTATGATCGGATATTTAAATTTCCTTATCATGTTCGAGAAGCAATGTCATCGACGGGCGGTCGCATACCTCAGCAGGGCCGAAATACTGGATAGGTCCGGGATACTGGTAAAGTGTATTCAGGGCGAGAGTCTCGCGCATTGAAGCAAACTTGAGATACGGACGTCCGTTAAGATTGACAAGAGCCTTCTGGATCACAGGTTTCATTTCACCGTTTCTGCGTTCCATATTCATCATCATGGTGATTGGAATACCGCCGCAGATCCAGTTTTCGGTGTGATCTGTAAGATTTCTTACACTCGACATATAGCCGGTGAGGCCGGCGTTAATAAGCATTGCTGCATTGAAACCGAGCGCGTAGGTATAGTCGGCATCAAAATTGGTCGGGTCGGCACAACGTCCTTCATATCCGAAGAAATGATGCTGAGCAGCGAACTTACCGCTATACTGTCCTTCTTCAGCCATCTCTTTAAGACGCTTTGCAACCATTTCACTGAGAAGGCTTTCAGTCTCAATCAGAGAAACCTGAACATTACCGTGGCTATCACGGTCAAGGCTCAACTGCACGGCAATATGTTTGGGCAGTGACTGATAAAGAGCCTTATTCTCACCGGTAAGGAAGTCGGGTATCATGCGAACTTTCTCATCTTTTGTGAGAGTGTCAAGCTCGGCAGCGTGATCAACAAGAACTTCGTTGAGCTCCGCAATAAGTGACTTCATAGAAGGAATAAACTCAATAAGACCTTCGGGGATAAGAACGGTTCCGAAGTTCCATCCGAGTTTGGCACGCTCTGCAATAACATAGCAAATATAGCTTACGATATTGTCAAGTGTCATGCGCTTTGCAAGCACTTCCTCAGAGATAAGGCAGATATTAGGCTGCGTCTCGAGAGCACATTCAAGTGCTATATGTGAAGCCGAACGCCCCATCAGTTTAATGAAGTGATAATATTTCTTGGCAGAGTTACAATCACGCTGAATATTACCGATAACCTCACTATAGACCTTGCATGCAGTATCGAAACCGAATGAGGTTTCAATCCATTCATTCTTAAGGTCACCGTCAATTGTCTTGGGAACACCGATCACCTGAACACCTGCACCGATATTCTTATAATATTCAGCAAGGACAGCTGCGTTAGTATTGGAGTCATCACCACCAATAATCACCAAGGCCTTGATGTTAAGTTCTTTTAAAACTTTCAGACCGGCTTCAAATTGTTCGGGAGTCTCAAGCTTTGTACGTCCGGAACCGATGATATCAAAACCACCTGTATTGCGGTAATCATTAATATATCCGGCTGTAAGCTCCATATACTGATGATTGATGAAACCGGAGGGACCCATGAGGAATCCATAGAGACGGTTTTCTTTGTTAAGTTTTTTAAGACCGTCAAAAATACCGCTGACCACATTATGACCGCCGGGAGCCTGACCACCGGAAAGAATAATACCTACATTGAACGGTTCTTCAACTCGTTCCGGTTTGTCATTATTTTCAAATTGTACAATAGGAAGACCATAAGTATGGGGAAAGAGTTTTTTTATCTCTTCCTGATTAGCTACCGACTGAGTAGCCTCGCCAAACTTAACTTTAACATCTCCCTGAAGATCTTTTGGCAACTTGGGCTGATATTCAGCTCTTACACGCTGCAACGGACTTTTTTTCATCTCTTGAAATATGTTAATTTTTTGTTCTGAGCATTAGGTAATCTCATATTCGGAGGGCCTTACTGCGCCCCCGAACTTTCCAATATGCAAAGTTAATACTATTTGTGAAGAAAATCAAGATTCAGTTTTTTATATTTTTCTCTCTTGAAGCTAAGAATTTCTCCGCTTCCTCCAGATCTTGCTCCGTATCTATTCCAATTGTTGAGAAGTCGGTGATCCCAACCTTTATTGGTATTCCATTCTGAAGCCAACGTAATTGCTCAAGACTTTCTGTTATTTCCAATGTGGATTCAGGAAGATGAACAATTTCCGACAAAATCGATGCCCTATAACCATAAATACCGATATGAGTATGGAAATCATTATCTGAAAGCCACTCGGAAGCCGGCTTTTTCCTTACAAACGGTATTACGCTTCGAGAGAAATATAAAGCGTTCATATTATTATCAAATACAAGTTTGACAAGATTAGGATCTGATAGAGCTTCAAATCCCCTCTCCGACTCAAAGCGCTTGGTAAGCGTACCTATTTTTGCATCAGGATATTTTTCAAAAAGCTCCACCACCTTAAGGATCTGCTCAGGACGTATAAAAGGCTCGTCACCTTGAACGTTTATTATCACGTCTGCATCTATCCCGGCGAGTCGATAGGCTTCCTCTACTCGTTCTGTTCCGCTACGGTGCTTGTCAGAAGTCATGATAGCCTTGAAACCGGCATCAGTAACACATTTATATATTCTCTCATCATCCGTTGCAACAGCAGACTCTACGTCCGTTTTCGCAACCTGACGACATACACGCAGAATCATTTCCTCCCCGCCTATCTTGGCCAGGGGCTTTCCGGGAAAACGGGAAGATTCGTATCTCGCCGGAATTAAAACAATGTATTTCATCTTTTATGTAAAGGGTGTCTAATTATATTGTCATTTTCATTAGTGTCCACTAAAAAAATCATAAGAGTACGTTGAAATTATTGAAATTCAATTTGTTGCAAGTGATTTTGGGGCGCGACGATTTGAAATTAACTTTGCAGTCTGAATCAGGCTGTTAT
>CAZOPN010000013.1:0-39970 GCA_964581685.1 uncultured Sangeribacter sp.
TAAAAGATAACATTATTGCTTACTATCGTTTAATTTTGAATACTTACTTAAGTAATTACAAATATAACTCAACGATTTAATTATTCAAAATATTGAGTAAGGAGAGAGGATTATATTTTGTTTGGATGCCGCCGTATAAGTAGCAAAAGAAAGAATACGAGGGTGAAAATCAAAATAATTAGCAAAAGTATATTGCGGATTTTTGTATATCCGGAGGACGTAGGGTTGGTTACCGGTAGCGGCTTTTCGATATATATTGAATCGTAATGGATTTGTGTGATGGTATCGTACAGGCTACGGTAGCGTTCGCGATAACGGATCTTTGTCTGAAGAATTGTATCTCCCTTCTGCTGAATTATTACGGAATCGCGAAGTATGATAGAGTCGCATCTAATTGTCGAGAAACGCAAAGAGTCACGAATAATCGAGGAGCTTTCTACGGGGATATAAACTTTCCGGCTACATCCGATTTCAGAAAGAAGGATGAGTAAAAGAATTGATAATGTGATAAGGAAACGCATAATTAACGGGTTTTAAATATGAAATTTTTCAAGGCCGCAACATGGATGCTGACGATGGTTTCGAAGCCATCGGGTGAAAGCAGGGTGTGGATATCGGCCTGATTGTCCTGAAAGAAATTTTCTGTAAGACAAGCCGCACAAAGGGTATTCTTAAGAATATGGAAGTTAGCTTCTTTATCGGGGTCTCCGTCAGAAAAATCAGGGCGTAGCAACCGATTTTGCGGTGAAGTTATGGCGAAAGGAGATTTTGGCAATAGTTTTTCGGCTTCTTGATAAAGACAATTGGCAAGTTTATCGGAATCGGTGTTCCCCGGAGTAGTCCAGACTTCCCAACCGGTTGCGTTCATCCATTGCGAGCCATTACCGGCAGCGTTATTGTGTATTGAAATAAGACAGACGTTCCGGGCCCCGACTTTACGACAAATTTCATTAGCGCGGCGACATCGCTCCGATAGGGGAATGTCGTTTTCCTCAGGCACGAGAAGCCGGGCATCCATGCCGGAGTTTTTCAGCCGACGGCACACTTCGGCCGCAATGCGACGGCAATAACTGTATTCTCGGAAAAGCCCGTCAGGGGAGCGTTTCCCTTTTGTTTCGGCCCCATGGCCGTTATCAAGAAGAATAATCATAATAGGATTGGAATTATAGGAATTATTAGAATTATTGGAGTGATAGGAGTGCTTGGAAGGGGGTAACGGTTATTCCTTGTGGGATTGCCAGGGAAAAGGGGGGATGCGGTCGAAGCAGTCAAGACGGTCGCAGCGGCTACATAAATATTTCATTTCGGCGCTGTATAACTCCTCTTTCAAATGAAGGATATCATCACCCATCTTACGGATACGGTCGGTCTTATCGTTTACAATCTCAAGAAGTTGTCGTGTTAGATCGAGCGTAGCGTCTGTAGCTTTGTCGAAATTGTCAATTTTAGATGCATCGGCAATATTTTCTGCTTTTCTGGCTTCCGCATCCTTAAGACGTCGGTTAGCAGAGAAGAAAAGCAGAGACATTCCGATCGTGCCTGAACCGAAGACAGCGGTAAAAACCGCAAGTAAAGTTTGAATAGTGTTCATATTGTTTTTTGATGCAAAAATGGGGTGTAATTGGTTAAAAAGAGTTTTTAAATTTTACAAAGCGCGATTCTTTGATTATATTTGCATAAATGCCGGTCGGACATACCTTAATTGCTCCGTAAGCAGACTCATGAAACGATGCTGAAATCACTTCCACCTTGAAAGCAGATGGATATTACAAAAGAAAATCTGATAATAGCCGCGGGCCCTTGTAGTGCCGAAAGTCGGGAGCAAACGCTTTTGACTGCAACTCTGTTATCGGAAATGGGTGTGAGGATTTTTCGAGCGGGATTATGGAAACCCCGTAGCAGCGCGGGTCAATTCGAGGGTGTCGGGGCTCCCGGTCTCGACTGGCTTGAGGAGGTGAAAGACACCACCGGGATGCGTGTAGCTACTGAAGTGGCAGTGCCTTCTCATGTGGAGGCATGCCTTAAACGTGGAATTGATATATTATGGATCGGCGCACGTACGGTAGCAAACCCTTTTGCCGTTCAGGAACTTGCAGAAGCTTTACGCGGATATCAGGGAGAAATTTGGGTTAAGAATCCGGTAAGCCCTGAATTACCGCTATGGCTTGGTGCTTTCGACAGATTGCGTAATGCCGAAGTGAATAACCTTTCGGCTATCCACCGCGGTTTTTCATATTATGATAAAAGTCATTACCGCAACCATCCGCAATGGGATATTCCTATTGAGTTCAAACGTCGTAATCAGGATATTCCCCTTATCTGCGATCCGAGCCATATCGGAGGCCGACGTGAGCTTATAGAGCCGTTGTGCCGATATGCACTCGACCTTTGTTACGACGGACTCATGATAGAGAGCCATTGTGAACCGGAGAAAGCACTTAGTGATGCCTCCCAGCAGGTCACTCCCGGCATGCTTTCAGAGATTTTCCATCGTCTGGAAGTAAGGAGTCGGACTGACAAAGAAAACCGTCTGGCAGAACTTAGGGGACGCATCGATGAATGCGATGGAGAGTTGCTGGAGCTTCTCGGTCGGCGCATGCGTCTTTGCGATGAGATCGGTGCATTTAAAAAGCGGGAAGGTATAAGTATTCTTCAGACAGAGCGTTATAACGAGATGCTTGTCTCAAGAATTAATCAGGGAGAGGCGCTTGGTCTTGATCCGGCATTTGTGAAGCGTATAATGGATACGATACATCTTGAAAGTATAGCGCTTCAGGCGCATGAGAAGCGAATTGCGGAAGGAGGGGGAAGGGAATGATAGGATTCAGAAGCCGCAAGGATATGCTGGTCAGCATCGGATTTCTATGTGTCTGTATTGCCCTTGCCTTTGCCGGAGTCTGGGCCTGGAAGCAATATATAACTCGTCCGCCATACGTTAATGAGGAGCGGTATCCTATAAGGGGGATTGATGTTTCCTCACATAATGGAGAGCTTAATCTTGACTCAGCTGCCTCCACCGGAATAAAATTTGTGTTTATAAAGGCCAGTGAGGGAGTGAATTTCAAGGATGAAAATTTTGCGGAAAACTATGATAAGGCCGGTCATGCCGGCTTGAAGCGAGGGGCTTACCACTTTTTTCGGTTTGAAAGAGATGGAGTGGCTCAGGCCCAGAATTTCCTTCAGACCATAGGGAATCGTAAACTTGAATTGGGAATAGCAATAGATATTGAGGATCAGGGCAACCTTTCCGGAATTCCTGAACAGCAAATCCTGACTCATCTCGAACAGATGGTTGAATATCTGAATCTCAAAGGATACAGGGTGATGCTCTATACCAATCGTGACGGATATGAGAAATATCTGATGGAGAATTATCCCGGCACACCGCTATGGATATGCTCTTTCTCCAGCACCCCGATTGATGCGGAATGGACATTCTGGCAATATAACCATCACGGGCGTGTGGCCGGTATTAACGGAGATGTAGACTTGAATGCTTTCTGCGGGTCGGAGAAAGACTGGGCCCGTTATCCGGGATAACACACAATAAAAGGGTTATTGCCAACGTTAAAAATGAGATACGAACGCCTGACGCACTGTCAGCAAACTAAAAGAAAGACAGCTTGAAACTATTAGACTTCATATATAAGGCCGCGGCAGTGGCTGCAATCGTTTTATCGGGAACCGTGCCAGCCGCGGCTCTTGAGGCAGATCACTATGCCGCAAACTCTGTGTTGAGTTCCGGGAAATGGGTAAGAATCATCACTGAAGGCACAGGCATGCAGCTTGTCAGTGTGGCTGATCTTAAGGCAATGGGCTTTTCCGATATATCGAAAGTAAACGTCTATGGCACCGGCGGCCGCATGGTGCCGGAAGCTCTTACTGCCGATATGCCGGATGATCTGCCGTTGCTTCCTTCTGTGAAGACCGACAAGGGAATTGTCTTTTTCTCCACAGATCATTTCGAATGGAAGCAGCCTTTTTATGGTTCGAACACACCTTATTCTCATTCGATAAATCCTTATAGCGACACAAGCTATTATTATCTTAGCGACCGGGAAACCCCTGATCCGCTTGAGAATATGGAAAAAGTGAACGGCGGCAACGTGAGCGGCATGCCTCGAATAGATTCTTTCCGTGCGCGTCTTGTGCACGAGCAGGATCTGCAGGCTCCGGGCGAAGCCGGACGTCGTCTGCTTGGTGAGGATTTCCGGAGCACGCGTTCACGCACTTTTAATTTTGATCTTCCCGATAATAACGGAGCTTCCATAACTATTCACGTGGAATTCGGGGCTCGCACGAGCGGCGCAGGGTCGAGTCTGATGTTCTCTGCCAATGGGCAGCGACTTCCCTCTACCGTATCTGATAATATCTCTGTCCCTTCTTCGGATATTTTTGCCAATTATGCCGTTACGGAAAAGGATATATCTGCCGGAAAGACTGATAAATTGGCGCTTACAATTGACTATCAGACCACAGGAGCACTCTTTCTCGCCCGTCTTGATTTCATTGAGGTATTTTATGGCCGGGATCTGAAATTAAAGAACGGTTGGCTACATTTCTACGGCAATGCCGGATTACGCTCTGCCTACGAGATTGATGGTTGTTCTGCGGACACGCAGATTTGGGATGTGACTAATCCATTGCGTCCCAAGAAGATTACATACGTTCTTGAGGGTTCGAAAGCTGTCTTCGTCCCACGCACCGGCTATAAGGAATATGTGGCTTTTGAGCCCTCACAGATAGCCGGTAGCCAAAGAAAATGGGAGAAGATCGAGAATCAGGATATTCACTCTCTTGCTTCGCCTGATATGGTGATTATCGCTCCTGCCGAATATATGGAGCCGGCTCGTAAGATTGCCGGAGCACACGAGAGCAAGGATGGCCTGAAGGTGATAATCCTTACTCCGGAATCCATTTATAACGAGTTTTCCGGCGGTTTACCTGATGTAGGTGCTTTCCGTAAGCTGTTAAAGATGTGGCACGACCGCGGAGGCGAGCATAAGATTAAATATTGTCTGCTGATGGGGCGCGGCACATTTGACAATAAAAAAGTGTCGGATGGTGTGAAGGGCCTTGATTACTATATCATGCCTATGTGGCAATCGGCTTCGGGAAATTCGGAGCGTACCGCCTATTCTACCGACAGTTATATCGGAATGCTTGATGATTGCACGGCAGAAGAATTTGATATCACCGGAGCACAACAGCATGTTGCCGTGGGGCGACTTCCGGTTAAGGGTCTCAAAGAAGCTGAAGATGTGGCTGAAAAAATCGTTAAATACATTGAGACTCCCGATTTCGGTTCATGGCGTAATCAAGTGATGATCATTGCCGATGATGGCGATTATGGATATCATATAGATCAGGCTCAGGATGTTTATACGAGATTGCATCGCAATGAAAACGGACAATACCGCCGGTATGAGCGTCTTTATCTTGATATATACAAACGTGAGGTGACGAGTCTTGGCCCTACTTATCCGAAAGCTAAGGAGAGATTGTTGAAACTATGGAATGACGGTGTGGCTCTAACAAACTATATCGGTCATGCCTCTCCCAACAGCTGGACTCATGAGAAACTTCTTGAATGGAAGGATTTCACGACGCTTTCAAACAAACGCCCCACATTTATTTATGCAGCTACATGCTCTTTCGGCTGCTGGGATGGCAACCAGACGAGCGCCGCGGAGCTTATGGTGCTCAATCCTGCCGGCGTTGCGATTGGAATTATTACACCAAGCCGTACGGTATATATCCAGCAGAACGGAGTCTTGTCTAATTATATGGCAGAGCAGATGTTTGTCATGAATGCCGACGGCACCCCACCCGCTGTGGGAGATGTCTATATTAACGGTATGAACCGATATCGGGATGACAATAAACTGCGGTATTGTCTTATCTCGGATCCGGCCCTGCGCCTTCCCTATCCTCTTCATAGAGTGGTCTTTGAGAAACTCGCAGACGTAGACCTTGCAACGGCTGATGATCTGCCGGAGCTTAAGGCGATGAGTAAAGTGAGTCTGTCGGGTTCTATAGCAGGCCCTGATGGAAAGATTGATACGGATTTTAACGGTCAGATAACAATAGATCTTTATGATGCGGAGCGTGTGATCGAGACTCTCGGACAGGGTACGAATCCCGTTGTGAGGATGTTTAACGACCGTAAGGTTAAATTAGGAAGTTTTGCAGCTAATGTTAAAGACGGGCGTTGGGAAACGACGGTTATGCTTCCCTCGGAGATAGAGAATAATTATTCTCCCGCTCTGTTTATCGGCTATGCGTGGGATCCGGACGGAAAGGAGGCCAGCGGCACCAATGAAAGATTCTATGTCTATGGTTTTGATGATAAATCTGCCGATGATACAGCCGGTCCGGAAATACATACTTTCTATATCAATGACTCAGCTTTCGAGCAGGGAGGTGTCGTGAATTCCAATCCTGTCGTGTTCGCCTCTTTCTCTGATGAATCAGGTATCAATCTTTCAGAGTCGGGTGTTGGCCACAAACTCTTGCTCACACTCGACGGGAAGGAATATTTTGATGATGTAAGTTCTTACTTTACGGCTGATCCGTCAGAACCGGGCTCAGGAAGCATCATATATCCGATGACCGGCCTTGCTCCCGGAAAGCATACACTTGAGCTATCGGTAAGCGACAACGTGAACAATACGACGAGAGCACAGCTTGATTTTAATGTCGGGGTTAATCAGGATCCTGTGATCAGAGATCTCCGGACAAACGTTAATCCGGCTACTACGAGCGTAACAATAACGGTTAGTCTTGACCGGCCGAATACAAAGATGAAATGCACCGTTGATGTGTTTGATCTGATGGGACGCCGAGTATGGAGCAGCAACAACGAAGTTGATACCGATATCCAGAGCCGACTGCAGGTAGAGTGGAACCTTAAGGATGGTTCGGGAGTGCGTGTGAATCGCGGTATATATCTCTATAGGGCTACCGTGGAGACACCGGAGGGAATGTACACTTCGAAGACCAAGAAACTTGCCGTAGCCGGCGAGCAGCAATGATCCGTATCTCTGAAAAGGGAAAATGGTATATAAAAAACCGATTGAAAATGGAGATGAACAGCATTATACTTCCCGAGCCCACATTGCGTCGTCTGCCTTGGTATTTGGCATACGTGGAGATCTTACGCGGCCGTAGGGTCAAATATGTCTCTTCCACGCAAATCTCACGTGCGCTCAGTGTCGATGCTTCGCAGATAGCCAAGGATCTCTCTTTTCTTAGTATCAAAGGGAAAACGCGCATAGGTTATGAAGTGGAAACCCTTTGCGATGTTTTGGCTGATTTTCTGGGTTTCCACCGCAGTCACAGCGCATACATAATCGGCACCGGCAGTCTTGGCAAAGCCCTTATCCGAGATTCCGGCCTGTCCAATTATGGTCTTGATATTGTAGCCGGTTTTGATGTGAATAGCGAAGTGATAGCCCGTAAGGATCTTGGGGTGCCGATATATCATATTGATGATATATATTCTGTGATGCAGACCACACCGGCTTCAATAGGAATTCTTTGCGTACCGGCCGAATCGGCTCAGGAAGCTGCTGACACCGTGATCGGTGCCGGAATTAAGGCCTTGTGGAATTTCACACCTTACAGAGTTAAGGTTGCAGAAGGGATTGTGATGGCCAATACCTCGATTTATGCTCATTTAGCATTGATTTTCAACAGGCTCAATGAAATAGAGACAAAATGAAGATTTTTTATATATTGCCCCCTGACGTAAAGCGGATTCATAGAGACTGGTTTATCATTCCCGATTCATGTGTGTTGAAAAGCGGTAATCCTTTCTTTATTCCTGACTTTGCACTAAATTTCGCGGGTCGGCCGGTCATCGCTTTAAAGATAAGCCGTCTCGGTAAAAGCATTGCGGGCCGATTTGCGCCGCGTTACTATGAGACTGCCGCTTTGGGATTTTCTATTTTTGCTTCCGATATGCTTGATAAGCTTCGAGAGGAAGGAATGCCATGGGCTCCGGCTGTAGTTTTCGACAAGAGCCTTTTTCTTGGAGAATTTATGCCACACACGGAGATTTTCGCAATTCAGGATGCTGTTGTGGAGGCAGGGGATGTTACAATACATTTCTCTCCGGCTGACTGTTCTTCTGAGATTAATGAAATAATCGAAGAACTGAGTCGGACAAATACACTTAAGACCGGAGATATAATTTTACTCCCGGCTACTTCCGGAAGTATAAAACTTAAACAGGGCACCACACTGAGTATCAGCTCGGAGGGTCTCCTTCAATTTCAATCAAATATAAAATAGGGTGAAAAAAATAATATCAATTACGCTGGTTTTGTTAGCTTCGGTGATTTTTCAATCCCGAGGAGCCTATAATTATGAGTTTTCTTCACACTCTGTTCTTGCTTCCGGCAAATGGGTGAAGGTGAAGGTGAATACTTCAGGATTATATGAGATAGATTATGACCGGCTTAAGGAGATGGGATTTGAGAATCCGTCGAATGTAGGTGTATATGGTACGGGAGGTATTACTTTGTCACAGAATTTTACTGATCTTTCCGGTAATCGTCTATATGAAGATAATCTTCTGCCGGTGGCTGTGTATCATAAAAATTCCAAACTCTATTTTTATGGTGTAGGTTCGGATAATGTTATTTTTAATCCGTCAAACGAAAGAAATGGCAAATTCCAACGGATAGATAAAAATATCTATACCGATAGCGGTTTTTATTTTCTCACAGATAATGGCGAGTCGCCTCGTCTGGTAAAGAAAGGAATTGCGTTGCCTAATTCTTCAAGGGAATTTGATTCGGGTTACGGTTTTGTTTATCATGAGTTGGATCTTAAACAGAACACGACATCTACCGGAAATATATTCTGGGGAGAAGATTTTCCTCAGGACGGCTCAAGTCTTGAATGGGAGGTAAGTTTTCCTTTCGCCAATGATAAGGAGCGTTGGAATATGGAGTGTCTCATCTATGCTTCTTCCGCGTCCTCGGGTCGGATTCGTTTCGGACTTGAGGGAACTCAGATATTTGGAACATATCAGATAGCTCCCCCTTCATCCGGTGTCTTCCGTCATCAGTCCACGAGTGATGTCCGTTTTGATTATCATGGCGAGTCCGGTAAGGTTTTTATGGATTTGACAGGAAATGCCGGAGATTTCGTGAATCTTGATTATTGGATTGTAACGTATTCCAAATCAATTCCCGACATGTCGTTGCCGGAGACTGCCGCATCCTCTTTAATCGGGCTTGAGACTGTAAAAGGAGAAAATGGATATGTCGTGGTTTCCGGAGATCCTGAGAATCTTACGGTTTTTGATATTTCCGACCCTGTCTCAATGGAAGTTCTGGAAGTTTTTAATTTTGATGAAACCAATGCCGCTTGTTTCAAAGCAAAAAAACGTGGAACTTCGCTTATATTTGCAGATCTTTCGAAACCACAGTTGCAGATAGAAGACTTTTCAACTGTAGCCAATACCGACCTTCATGCCCTACGCGGTGAAGGATATGAAATGGCAATTGTCACCATACCCTCTCTAAAGACTACAGCTGAAAAAATAGCGGAACTTCATGAGCGATATGATGGTGTGAAAGTGCTTGTTACGGACACAGAGACTCTTTTTAATGAGTTCAGTTCAGGCTCGCCGGCTCCGATCGCTTATAGGGCTCTTACAAAACTTCTTTATAATAAAGGGGATAGCAAATTCAGAAACCTGCTTATTCTGGGGCCTGAAACGGCCGATATGCGGAGCACCGCTTCCAAGCAGGCAATACCGAATGTCCATATAGGTTTTCAAGAAAATCAGGTGTCGGGCACACGTGATGCTTCCAATGCGCTTGATTTTTACGGTATGGCATCTGATTATCTACATCTGTCATATTTCCATGAGGATCCGATGGAGGTCGGAGTAGGGATAATGTCGCTACGTTCCGAAAGAGAAGGTGAGCGTGCGGTGGCCAAGATTGAAAAATATCTTGCGGCTGATGATTGTGAGAGGATTGTGAACGAATTTGCCGTGATCGGTGGAACCGGTGATAATCATACTCACGACCGGCAGGCAATTGAATATGAAAAATATATTAATAATTATGCTCCGGCCCGACTGAATATTCCTAAGATCTGTCTGGATGCCTATGGCAGTGCTGGCTCGCGCGATAAGCTCATGTCGGAATGGAATAACGGTAAACTACTGACAACTTATTTCGGCCATGGTTCGCAGCGTTTCCTCAATAAGGATTATAGTTTTCTCTGTTATGGCGATCTGAAAAATCTTGCTAACGCGAAGTCGGGAATCATGTTTATTTTCGGTTGTGATATTTCCAAACCTGATCTTGGAGAGCGTGGTATTGGTGAGGCCCTTGTGCTTGATTCGGAACATGGAATGGTTGCGACAGTGATATCTTCGCGGACTACATGGTCAGGTCAGAACTATGATCTCGGCCGAAAAATGGCTGCGGCTCTGTTCCGTCGTCGTGGGGCTAATACGGAATTCCGATCCTCATCTCCGACCATTGGAGAAGTATATGCCGATGCTAAGACGGCTTCAACGTATTCCAATGAGCTGTGCTATTTTCTTGTTGGCGACCCGGCGCTGCGTGTGCCGGTAGCATTGCGAAAAATATCGCTCAACGGTATATTCGGGAAGAAATTTTCAGCAGGGGAGAAAGTTGAGATAAGCGGAATTGTGGCCGGTACGAATGGTCTTGTCGATACCCGCTATAACGGACGAGCTGTGCTCAGAATGATGGCTCCCGGGGAAACACTTGAAATGTCTAACTGTATAACGGGAGAGGTTCCGGCAAGCCCCATGATGATTCTTTATGATGATAATGAGATTGCCACGTATGAAACGGAGGTAAAAGATGGGCGGTTCACGTTTACTCTTATTGTTCCGAGAGAGGTCGATGAGTTCGGGGATGGAAGTCTGCCGCTTTATTGTTCCGCTTACGATAAAGAACGTCAGCTCGGTGCAGCCGGATATTCTGATCTTATGTCTACTGCTCTCACGACAGGAAAGGATAAAGATGAAAAGGCTCCCGAGATATCCGTGGAGTATGATGCAATGCTCGAAAGGTTGCAAATCACCGTGACGGATGATAATCTGGTTGGAAACTCCGAAAGTCAGATAAGTGCCACTATCGATGGGTTGGCTGTGAACTGCACTGTAACCGGCAGTCCGGAAGCTTCGGATTGGTCTGTATACCATATCTTTACAGATATGCTTGCTGAAGGAGAACATAAAATTGATATTGAGGCAAGGGATATTGCCGGAAATATCGGCACTACCTCTTCCATTTTTAATGTAAACCGCAGTGTAGCTCCGCTTATACTTATGCCTGAGACAGTTGCTGTGGTGGGAACGGCTGCTTTCGATGTGGAGGGAACTCACGGAGGATTGCTCACTCTGACAATCGTTGATAATGCCGGCAAGAAGATTTTCTCCGGCGATATGGAAGGCTGGGAGGGCAGCTGGGATTGTCGAGACTCCGACGGCAACAAGGTCGCTCCGGGCCATTATAAGGCTATGGTAAAAGAAAAAAATGCTGATGGTGTGCCACGATATTCGGAATGGGTTCATTTCGGAGTTCTCGAGTAGGCAATAAAAGACGATGTAATCAGTTATTAAGAATAAGGCCCCCGTACAAAATAACCGGCGGCTTTTTTCCATAATAAATTTGGAGTCATACTCTCTCGACAAATCAACGATATGAATCATATAATCATCAAATCGACATTCGTCCTGGTCGCTCTCGGCACTTCGCTCGGACTCTACGCAGAGAACGACATAAAGGATAATGAATTCAACCCGGTTCAAACCGGTGTTACCACACTGAGTATTGCCCCGGATGCCCGAGGCAGTTCTTTAGGTAATCTTGGAGCTGCTACGGACCCGGATATGAATAGCCAGTTCTGGAATCCGTCAAAGTATGCTTTCGGCTATTCGACAGGAGGGCTTTCGCTCTCTTACACTCCTTGGTTGCGTAAGATCGTGAACGATATCTTTCTTGCGAATCTTGCCGGATACTGGAAGCTGGGAAGTGGCGATAATCAGGCATTGAGTGCCTCGCTACGTTATTTCTCGCTTGGTGAGGTGTCGATGAGTATGGAGGATGCCGTAGACGTCCAGACGATCAATCCTTACGAGTTTGCGATCGATCTCGGTTATTCACGCAAGTTGTCGGAGAAATTTTCAATGGGTGTCGTGCTGCGTTATATTCTTTCCGATCTTTCATATAACGATACGTATACCGGTGAGACCAATACCGCAGCGTCAGCCTTCTCCGTTGATTTGTCAGGATATTTTACTACTTTCCCTATGATCGGGCGCAACGAGTGCCAGTTCTCATGGGGTTTCGATATCTCTAATGTCGGTACGAAAGTGAGTTACGACCATGGTGCCAATAATGCATTCCTGCCTACCAATCTTCGTTTAGGAGCCAATTTCATGTTCCCGCTTGCTGATTACAACACACTTTCTTTCGGTCTTGACTTGAATAAACTCCTCGTTCCGACCAAACCGCGTCCTAAGGATTATGATATGGCTACGGCAGAGGGTCAGGAGGCATATAACGAAGCTCTTGACAAATGGCAGAACATGTCGCCGATCACGGGTATTTTCAAGAGTTTTTCGGATGCTCCCGGTGGAACCAAGGAAGAATTACAGGAGATTGGAGTGAGTTTCGGAGCGGAATATGCTTACAATCAACAATTTTTCGTACGTGCCGGATATAACTATGAGAATGCTAATAAGGGTGGACGTTCCTATTTTGCTTTCGGAGCAGGTTTCAGTCTGAATGTTGTCCAGCTTGATGCCTCATATATGTTGGCTACCGCCCAGAGTTCTCCACTCGATCAAACGTTGCGCTTCACCCTGACTTTCGATATGGACGGTCTGCGCGATCTACTCGGACGCCGTCGCTGATTGGATTTCAACCGGCAGGAGCCCGCAAATTTTCAAGAGTGATTCAATGTATAGAATAGGACAAGGATATGATGTCCATCGTCTCGTGGAAGGTCGCGAGCTATGGATGTGTGGAATAAAGATCGGGCATACGCTCGGTCTTTTAGGTCATAGTGATGCTGATGTGGCGATCCATGCTCTTTGTGATGCCATTCTTGGAGCGCTGGCTATGGGTGATATCGGAAAACATTTTCCGGATAGCGACCCTCGTTATAAAGGAGTTGATAGTAAAATTCTGCTTCGTGAGGTCTGCTTGATGATGCGTGAAGCCGGATATGACCTTGTAAACTGTGATTTGACAATTTGTGCCGAGCGACCTAAATTCAGGCCATATATCGATATGATGAGGGAACGTCTGGCGGAGGTGATGAATACTGAAGTCGGAAACGTCTCTGTAAAAGCTACTACCACCGAGCGTCTCGGCTTTACCGGTCGAGAAGAAGGTATTTCGGCCTATGCCGTTGTTTTATTGCGTAAGGAGATTTAAGGAAAATGATCTGTCAGCTGATTGCGTGTGCGGTAATATTCTTTTCGATAATGAAAGGATTCAATGCCGGTTTTATGCGACAGCTCCCGGCTTTCATTGCAATTGCATTTGGAGCGATCTGCACTCATATCTTTATGGACCCCGGGATTTCGGTAGCAAGAGACATTTTGCCTTGGCTGAGGGGGCGTGAGTCGGAAGATTTTGTTTGTTCAACTATTGCCGTAACCATAATTTTCATTGTGGTCTATGGCATTTTTCGTTTTGCAACATCGGTACTTGGTTATCTTGCCCGCGCAATCAATACGGGAATGTTCAATCGTATTGTGGGAGCGCTTTTCGGTCTGTTTCGAGGGACACTCTGGCTTTCGATAGCTTTTAACCTTATAGTGTGTCTGCAACCACGTGGCGAATTATCTTCGTGTGCACGGTCGGACGACGGCAATCTTGCCGGGGAGGTTCTTCTGCTTGCTCCTGCAGTTCTGGGGAGTCAGGATGTCGAGGATCTGAATCATCGTCTTCAGCTTGAGGATGCGAAGAAAATTTCGATGGTTGAAAGAATATCATGCGATCCGATTGTTTTATTTGAAGGAATGGGATAAAATTGGTAAATTTACAAAGTTTTATTCTATTTGTCTCCTATTGAATTCTCCGGCGAAACGGAGGGCAGGAGAAGGGAAATAAATATTAATCAGCGAAAAGATATGCTTAAAGTCAAAGACTTACATGCAGAAATAGAGGGGAAGGAAATTCTTAGGGGAATAAATCTTGTAGTCAAGCCGGGCGAGGTTCATGCCATAATGGGGCCGAACGGTTCGGGAAAATCGACGCTTTCGATGGTTCTGGCTGGAAATCCGGCTTATACCGTAACCGGTGGAAGCGTAGAATTTTACGGCAAGGATCTTCTTGCTATGGCTCCTGAGATCCGAAGTCATGAGGGTCTTTTTCTCGGTTTCCAGTATCCTGTGGAAATCCCGGGTGTGTCGATGGTGAATTTTATGAGGGCTGCCGTAAACGCTAAGCGTGAGTATTTTAAAGAACCCCCCATGAGTGCCACCGAATTTTTGAAAATGATGCGTGAGAAGCGTGCAGTTGTCGAACTTGACAACAAACTTGCTTCACGTTCGGTGAATGAAGGCTTTTCAGGAGGAGAAAAAAAGCGCAACGAGATTTTCCAGATGGCCGTGCTTGAACCCCGGCTTTCTATTCTTGATGAAACGGATTCGGGACTTGATGTTGATGCGTTGCGAGTTGTTGCTGACGGTGTGAACAAACTTAAAAGTGATAATAATGCTACCATTGTCATTACACACTATCAGCGCCTGCTTGATTACCTGAAGCCGGAATTTATCCATGTTCTCTACAAGGGACGCATTGTGAAGTCGGGCGGACCGGAACTGGCCCTCGAAATAGAGAAACGCGGTTACGACTGGATAAAGGAGGAAGTTGATGGCAAATGAAGATGTCCGGGAATCTTCCGGAGTCTAAAAGAGTGAAGATTTTGATTATGGAGAATTCTCTCAGACAATATATAGAGCTTTATCAAACCAATAAGGCACTGATTTGTGCCAACTCGGCGGGGCCACTCAATGACCTGCGTGAGGAGGCATGTCGCGTACTGGAGGAGACTGTCCTTCCTGAAGAAGGAAAGGGGAATTATCAGAATGTTGATATGCAGGCGATGTTACTTCCCGATTATGGCGTTAATCTTGCCAGAGTTCCGATTGAAGTAAATCCGGCAGCTACTTTCCGTTGTGATGTTCCGATGCTTTCAACATCTCTTTTTCTGCTTGTAAACGATGCGTTTGCCCGAACTGCTTCATCGAATGATAATCTTCCTGAGGGTGTGGAGATCGGAAGTCTTCGCACTGTCGCACTTGATTACCCACATGAGATCGCTGATTTTTATGGCAAAGCGGCCGATATGCAGAATCCGATTGTGGCGCTTGATTCACTTCTCGTTCAGGATGGATTTTATCTCCGGATTAAAAAGGGAGTAAAAGTTGATAAGCCGATTCAGCTGGTGAATATTCTTGAAAACGGCGCTCCGCTTATGGCGGTAAGACGTCTGCTTGTGATTATAGAAGAGGGTGCTTCAGCCCGATTGTTAGTCTGTGATCATACGCAGAATCCTGATACGGATTTTCTTGCTTTGGAGACAGTGGAGATTTTTGCCGGAAAGAATTCAGATTTCAGTTATTACAATCTTGAGGAGTCGTCAGAAAGAACAAACCGTCTGTCGGCACTTTATCTCCGACAGGAGGAGGGGAGCAAAGTCACCATTGATGGAATAACGCTCTATAACGGCACAACGCGTAATGAGTATTTCTGCCGGTTAGATGGGCAGAACGCGGATCTTAGGCTTTATGGAATGGGGATTGAAGATCGTGACAGAAGAATTTCGACTTATTCTCATATTACACATGCCGTAGCGGGATGTCGGTCGGATGAGCTGTTCAAATATACGGTCGATGATACGGCACGCGGTGCATTTATCGGGCGTATTCTGGTAGCTGAGGGTGCGTCAGGCACGGAAGCTTTTCAGTCTAACCGTAATCTTGTCGGGAGTGCGGATGCGCGAATGACAAGCAAACCGGAGCTTGAGATCTACAACGATGATGTGAAGTGTTCTCATGGCACGGCAATAGGACAGCTTGATGAAAAACAGGTTTTCTATATGCGTACACGCGGACTTGATGAACAGCAGGCACGGCTTCTTCTGAAACAGGCTTTTATGGCCGATGTGATAGATGGAATAGAGGTCGAGGCTTTGCGGGAACGTCTCCGGCATCTGGTGGAATGCCGGTTTGCCGGTGAGCAATCGGCATGTGGTTCGTGCAAACTGCATGGATCGTCTCGTTGAGTAAAACAGATTTTACTGCTTAAACCAAAGATTATGAATATCAATGATATACGGGCAAAATTCCCGATTCTCAACCGTGAGGTAGACGGACGCAGGCTCGTCTATCTTGATAATACCGCCACTTCGCAGACACCGCATCGGGTAGTGGCTAATATCGCTGAACTTTATGAACACACGAAGGCGAATGTCCATCGTGGCGTGCATACGCTTTCGCAAGAGGCAACTGATCTTCAGGAACAGACACGTCGTCGCGTACGTGATTATATAAATGCGGAAAGCGAGGAGGAGATTATTTTTACTCGGGGAACGACTGAAGCCATCAATCTTGTTGCTTCATCGTTTGGCGATCGTTTCAAAGATGGCGACGAGATAATTCTGACCGTGATGGAGCATCATGCCAATATCGTGCCCTGGCAATTGCTTTGCCGTCATAAAGATATCAAATTCAAGATTGTTGATATCAATGAGAAGGGGGAACTCGATATTGAACAATACCGGTCACTTTTCAACGGACGCACGGTTATGGCTGCCTTTACCCATGTCAGCAATGTGCTTGGAACGGTGAATCCGGTGAAGGAGATGGTTGAGATAGCACATAGTCATGGAGTGCCCGTTCTGATAGACGGTGCTCAGGCATCACCTCATCTTCCTATAGATGTGCGCGAGCTTGGCTGTGATTTCTATGCTTTCTCCTCCCATAAGATGTATGGCCCGACGGGGGTCGGTATCCTTTACGGCCGTCAGGAGCTTCTTGAGTCGATGCCACCTTATCAGGGTGGCGGGGAAATGATCAAACATGTAAGCTTCGAGGAGACCACCTTTGCCGACCTTCCTTTCAAGTTTGAGGCCGGAACCCCTGATTTTATAGATATAGCAGCCTTTGCTAAGGCACTTGATTTCATTGAGGAAACCGGGCTGGACAATATCCGGCTTCATGAGGAGGAATTACTTGCTTATACCACGCCGCGGGTGCTTGAGATTCCGGGTCTGAAGATTTATGGCACGGCTCCCGAGAAATCGGCGGTTATATCATTCAATGTCGGAGAAATCCATAATTATGACATAGGCTTGCTCCTTGATAAATTGGGCGTTGCAGTCCGCACCGGTCATCATTGTGCTCAGCCGTTGATGGCACGTCTTGGAGTACCGGGCACGGTACGTGCCTCTTTCGCCGTCTATAATACAATAGAGGAAGCGGATATCTTTTTGAAGGCACTTCAGCGAGTGGTATCCATGCTTTCCTAAGTCGGTTTGCAATGATAGGCCATCTGCGGCGTTTGCTATCAGACGTCGGCTTTCGTCACATAATTCTCTTTTGTATCCTTGCTGTCGGAAGCCGCTTTCTGTCATGACGGAATAAGTCCCACTGCAAAAGTAAGCCTAAAATGTTGCCAATTTAGGAAACTTATATTAACTTTACATTCAAATACACGAATACTATGATACAGGAAACACTATGATACAAAGATTTGATGAAATAGGAACGCTATTCCTACAGCGTCGGAAAGAAATTGGTCTAACCCAAGAACAATTAGGAGAGAAAGTAGGGGTGATAAAATCTGAAATTTCAAAAATTGAGAACGGTAGAGGAATCACCTTCTCCACTATCAATAAGTTGTCTAAAGCATTGGGTGTTTCGGCTCATGTTGAATTAAAGCCAACAGTATCAGTTAATCCCGATTTGATTCATTACATAGTGATGTGTCTTGGGTTATTTGCCCGTAAACATCAACTTACGAAAAAGGAGGCTTGTAATTATCTATCGCGGTTCAGGGGTCTTGACTTCACAATACGTAACTATGAAGCCGAACATCAACTTTCTCTTCAAGAGTGTGTGGAGGATATGGCTGCCATCTGTCAAAGAAATGGAGGGACAGTGTCATGATTCTATATCACGGTTCTAATCAGCCGATAGTAAAAATTGATTTGTCGAAAGGCAAGAAATTTAAGGATTTCGGTCAGGGTTTCTACACCACCCATATCAAAGAACAAGCTTTATATTGGTCAAGAAGAATTGCTGAGCGCTTTGGAGGAATGCCGATTGTAACGGAATTCGAGTTTGATCTTGATGCTGCCATAGCAGCCGGTTTGAAAGTGAAGGTGTTCGAGAATCCGGATAAGGAATGGGCATTATTTGTAATGGCTAACCGTCAGCAGGACGGAGAAGAATTTCATCATGACTACGACATTGTTGTTGGTCCGGTGGCTGATGACAGAATGGCTCGTCTATTCGGACTTTATGATATGGAAATTATAGATCTCGATGCTGTCGTTGCTGGATTGATTTATAAAGATCTCAATTCACAGTATTTTTTTGCTACAGACGAATCTCTCAAATACATAAGACGGAAATGAATCAGCAAAACAATAATTTTGATTTCCTGGTGGAATACATCACTACCCGTGTGGTGGAATGGATTATGCGAGACCAGAAACTTGGTCTTGAAGAAGCTTTGCTGCTGTTTCATAATTCAGAGACTTTTGAAAAACTCTGTGAAAAGCGTACCGACCTCTATATCGAGAGCCCGGCTTACATATATGAATTGCTTCTCGACGAACTTCGAAGAGGCACCTTGCGTGGTATAACTGAATAGAAATGACGGAAGATATAGGGTTCTCCTGATATGATTATGGGAAGATCTCTATATCACTTCTTGGGGCGGTTCGCCGGGGTGGGTTTGTCTTCGGGCGCAAAGCGATTGGGGAAAGAGAATTTTACTTTCGGATGTGTCATCGCCCAGATAACAAGCACTATCCCTAAAATTATAAAGGGGATGCTGAGCACCTGGCCCATGTTCATTCCGTAGCGCGCTATCATATTATATTCGGAGCTTACCTGAACGTTTTTCACATATTCTATCAGGAAACGGGGGACGAATATTCCAAGGAAGAAAATACCCGTAATCAGCCAGGGCCTTTCCTCCGCGTTCTTCTTCCAGTACATCCACATCAGCAATCCGAACAGGGCGAAATAGCAAAGAGCTTCATAAATCTGAGTCGGATGTGCCGGGAGTGTTTCTCCATTTCGTTCGAATACGAATCCCCAGGGAAGATTGGTGGGACCGCCATATATCTCGCTGTTCATCAGGTTCCCGAGTCGGATAAGGCCTCCTACAAGCGCTATCGGAATGACAATCTTGTCGAATACCCATGAAGCCGGTTTTTTACTGACAAACCATGAGAACAGGAAAAGGGCAATTATTATAGCGATTGTGCCGCCATGACTTGCCAGCCCTCCTTCCCATATCTTGAAGATTTCCAGAGGGTGTTTCCCGTAATAATCCCATTCATAGAAAAAGACATGTCCCAGGCGCGCTCCAATCAATGTGGCTATTACCAGATAGCCTAAAAGAATACCGAGCCATTTTTCGGGAGCTCCCTCATGTTTGAACATTTTGGCTACAATCCAGTAGCCGATGGTGAAACCGATGGCGAAAGCGAGTCCATACCATCTTACGGCAAGCGGACCAAACGATACGATGACCGGGTCGGCATTCCAATAAACAAAATTCAGTAATAGGGTGTCCATTCTATCAGAACAGGTTTAAATGTTAGAGGCCGTGCCAAAAAACTTTATTTTGACACAGCCTCCTTAACGATATACAAGTTATTTTTTCTCAACGATCTCTGCCGTATCTTTGGCAATCATCAGTTCTTCGTCGGTTGGGATGACAACGACATGGACTTTTGAATCCTTGCCTGAAATCTCAATCTCACATCCGCGCTCTTTATTGGCTTCCTCATTGAAAGTGATGCCCATGAAAGCGAGTTTTTTGCAGATACGCTCGCGGGTGGAAGTCTGGTTTTCGCCGACTCCACCGGTAAATACGATGATATCCACTCCTCCGAGCACAGCGGCGTATGCACCGATATATTTAAGGATACGGTATTCATACATCTCAAGGGCCAGACGAGCACGCTCGTCACCTTTTTCAATTGCTGCCTCGATATCGCGCATATCATTGGAGATTCCGGAAATACCGAGCACACCGCTTTCTTTATTGATTACTTTCTGCAGTCCGGCGGCGTCAAGTCCTGTACGCTCCATAAGATAAACGAGAGCTCCCGGATCAACATCGCCTACACGCGTTCCCATCATGAGACCTTCTGTCGGAGTGAGCCCCATTGATGTATCGACACTTTTGCCGTTTTCAACAGCTGTGATACTACCACCGTTGCCGATGTGGCAGGTGATGATGCGTTGTTTGTCGTAAGGCAATCCGAGGAATTCGCAGGCGCGTGCGGAAACATAACGATGACTTGTTCCGTGGAATCCGTAACGGCGTACGCCATATTTCTCATAATCCTCGTAGGGAAGAGCATACATATATGCTTTGGCCGGCATTGTCTGGTGGAAGGCGGTATCGAATACGGCTACCTGCGGAGTGGCGGGCATGAGGTCGGAAATAGCCTCTATTCCAACTACGTTTGCCGGGTTGTGAAGCGGAGCCACAGGATAGCATTCCTTTACACGTTCGATGACCTCGGGAGTGATGAGTACAGACTTATTGAAATATTCCATGCCATGCACCACGCGATGACCTACGGCATCTATCTCATCGAAACTTTTTATAACTCCTTCCTTAGGGTCTGTGAGAACTTTGAGCACCTGTTTTACCGCCTCTTTATGATCGGGCATGGAAACGGTGATGGTCTCTTTTGAACCGTCGGGACGTTTGAATTTGAGGAATGAGTCGTCAAGACCGATTTTCTCTACGCCACCTTCTGCAAGAACTTCTTTTGTGGCGCTGTCGATAAGTTTGTATTTTACACTGCTTGAACCGCAGTTGAGCACTAATATCTTCATTGTTTTCTTAATTATTATAGTTTAGCCGACAATTAAAGTCCTTTATCTCCTATAGCCTGATTGCAGGTCACGATGATGGTATTCACGATATCATCTACCGTTGCTCCGCGAGAGAGATCGTTTACAGGCGCGGCAAGTCCCTGAAGGATCGGGCCTACAGCTCCGGCACCGGCAAGACGCTGCACAAGTTTATAAGCGATATTACCAACCTCGAGAGAGGGGAAGATGAGGGTGTTGGCATGGCCTGCGACAGGACTTCCCGGAGCCTTGAGCTGTCCCACTGCCGGGACGATTGCAGCATCGCTCTGGAGTTCACCGTCGATACATAGAGTTGGAGCCATCTCTTTTGCTAAGCGTGTGGCGGTGATGACCTTTTCTACACGCTCATGGCTTGCGCTACCTTTTGTGGAGAAACTGCACATTGCTACTTTCGGATCAAGTCCGGCGATATCTTTTGTAGTTTTTGCTGTAGCGATAGCAATCTGGGCGAGCTCTTCGGCTGTCGGATCGGGAACAACCGCGCAGTCTGCAAATACAAGCATGTGGTCTTCACCAAAGGGACAGTTCTCAGGAAGCAGCATGATGAAAGCTCCGCTGACAACCGAGATGCCCGGTTTGGTCTTGAGCACCTGGAAAGCAGCGCGGAGCACGTGGGATGTCGGGCTGAGAGCACCGGCCACCATAGCGTCCGCATCTCCGCGTTTGATCATCAGGCAACCGAGGTAAAGAGGATTTCTGGCAGTCTCACGGGCCTGATCGAGTGAAATACCTTTGCTTTTGCGAAGTTCGGCGAAGAGCTCGGCGTAGGGTTCCACAACCGTAAGATCATCCGGATTGATGAATCTGGCCTTTTCAATGTTCTGCAGACCTAATTCAAATGCTTTTGCAAGAATTTCGTCGCGTTTGCCGATAAGAATCACTTCGGCAATTCCGTCGGCGAGCACCCGGTTGGCCGCCTGGAGTGTTCTGGGTTCGAGAGATTCGGGGAGAACGAGGCGCTGATTATGTTCCTGCGCCCGCTTTGTAAGTCTTTCAAATAGTGTCATGATATATGTATTAGATATGTTCTCTTATGGTTTTGACTTCAAAGTTATAAAAACTTCATCAAAAAGCGTCTAAATTTAAGTTCTATTTTCCCCTTTTTCAGCTATTATTTCTAACTTTGCGTCTGAAAATATTTGGCTATGGCCTTACAGACCCGAGCATGAGATTGGTAAAACGACTGTATCTGTTTATTTTAAAAAGCTTTTTGCCGCTTTTCGCGATGACATTCTTCATCGTGCTCTTCATCGTGCTCATGCAGTTCCTGTGGAAGTATATCAACGATCTGGTTGGAAAAGGATTGTCGTTCGGTGTCATAATAGAGCTTTTCTTTTATGCGGCTACAAGTATGGTGCCGATGGCTTTGCCGCTTGCTATACTGCTTGCGAGCCTTATGACTTTCGGAAATCTTGGAGAAAAATCCGAGCTTACCGCTATAAAGGCATCCGGGATATCTCTTTTGCACGTGATGCGTCCGCTGATAGTGCTTGTAATGATGATAGCGGTCGGTGCTTTCTTTTTTCAGAATGATGTCTTGCCCCGTGCACAGGTGAAAATGTGGACTTTGCTTTTCTCCATGAAGCAGAAAAGTCCGGAACTTGAGATTCCTGAAGGGGTTTTTTACGACCGGATTCCCGGTTATAATATATATGTGAAGACCAAAGATAAAGATAGCGGAATGCTTTATGATGTGATGATATATGATGTATCGCACGGCGGCGATAATTCCACTATTCTTCTTGCGGATTCAGCACGACTTGCCACAACTCCCGACAGCCGCTTTCTTTATCTTCATCTTTTTGAGGGGGAACAGTTTGAGAATCTGCGCGAGCAGAACAGTTATGATAAGAACGTTCCTTTCAGAAGGGAATCTTTTCTTGATAAGGAGATTTTAATTCCTTTCGATGCCAATTTCAATCGTCTTGATGAAGGGGGTATGCGTAAGCAGTATGTCGGTAAGAATATAAGTGAGCTTAGAGAGTCGATCGATAGTGTGGGCTATCGCGTTGATTCGATAGGACGAAGTTTTGTGCCGGATTTCAAGCGCACTGCTTTCCCCGGAATAATATCGGTCGATTATTTCAATGATAATAGGAAATTTTCGGAAAGTGGGCCGGATGATATGGCAGTCCGCCCGCCTCATACAAGCTCCGAGGCTTCTGCTGTATCCGGAGAGAAAGAAGTTTCTCCGGCGCCGTTGAATCTTGATTCTCTGATGGAGACTCTTACCCCGGCACGCAGGGGAGGCGTGATCGATGCGGCACGTAATTTTAACCGTTCCCGCAGCACGGAGATTCAATACCGGGCACAGTTGCTTGCCGGCGAGAAAAAGAATGTGAGGATGCATGAGATTGAGCTTATAAAGAAGTTCACGTTATCTGTGGCTTGTATAATCTTTTTCTTTATCGGCGCACCTTTGGGGGCGATCATCAGGAAAGGAGGTCTGGGGACGCCACTTGTTATTTCCGTTCTTCTGTTCCTATTCTATTATATCATAGATAATACGGGATATAAGATGGCTCGCGATGGCCATATAGCTATATGGATCGGAATGTGGCTATCGACGTTTGTTCTCTTGCCCTTGGGTATCTACGTAACTTATAAGGCAATGAATGATTCCTCGGTATTTGATAAAGATGCTTACCGACTGTTCTTCCGTCATATTTTTGGAATTCGAGAACATAGAAATGTTGTTGTCAAGGAGGTAGTCATCAATGATGTTGATACGCGGAAGGCTTTGGGAATGCTTGCGCGTCTGAGGGGTTATGCTGCGGATTGGCTTATGCATCACCGACGTTTGCCATCATATCGTGAATATTGGGGAGGGACGTATTATTCTCGGAAGGCACTTGTGAGAATTGGAGATGAGACAGACCGGGTTGTGGAATATCTTCAGGATAGTCGTAATCTTCATGTGGTCGATGGATTAAACCGTTTTCCGGTAATAAAATGTTTGTGGATTTATCGGCCTACCTATCGTAAGGGAATACGCAGGCTGATGCTATGGTTTGTTCCCGTGGGAGTTCCGATATGGCTTGCATCTCTTTATTATGGGCGACGTCTTAGAAAGGAGATGTTGCAATTGAAGAGGGCATGTGTCCGGGAGATGTCGCTGGTGAATGGGAAGATTCCCGGTGATAATGAATTAAGTAGGGATCAAAATGTAAGATCTGAAAAGCGACGTAAAATACTTTCAAAATTTTTTAAAGGGTTAAAATGAAAAAGGAGGATACCATAAGAAAATATATAGACGACTTTCTTGCAGAGAAAAGCGAGGAGGAGCGTGAGGCTTTTATGCAGAAGGATGTAGCACGGCAATATTCTGCTATAATGTCGTGGAAGCGTCGTATGGATATCAAGCGTGCCGGAGAGATAAGCGGAACGGAGACAATCCTGGGAATGCTTCTGCAGTTGCGAAGAGCTGTGGAGATCGGCAAAGATATGACCGAAGAGGATTGTATTAAGATTATTTCGGCTGCCGAAGGAATCAAAGTTGCAGCAGAACAAGTGCGTGTCCGTCTTGACGAGAAGGAACTTGCCGAACTGCAACGTAAACACGAGGAGATTGAACGTCGAATCCGTGAACTTCAGGAAAAGGCACTTAAATAATAAGATTCCCTTTCATAAGAATTTTATGAAATTGGGGCAGGCCCAATTTTATGAGACGGGCTCTTAGATTATTGTTAAAAAGAGTTAATTGATGAACAAAAATAACATTATGTTCGTTTTGAATGCAGAAAGAAGATAGATTTTTGTTCATTAAGTTATTTTTAACGGTTTAGTCCGTTAGAAAAAAAGTTGCTACTCGGGAGAGCGGCAACTTTTTTTTCTGATTAATGCTTGATTTTTGCAAGCAGGTGAGCGGCAGTAGGATCAATTTCATTTTCTGCCAGTTTTGCAACTTCGTAAAGAGTCAAGTCAGGATTGAGATCTCTGATTTCCGAGAATTTCTGAATAGATTCGTTATCGACAGCCATTTCAAGCGAAAGCCGGTTGTCGCTGATTGCCTGGGCGATATGCGTTATTATAGTGTTTACGGCAAGGTTACGGTCAATAGCAATCTCCTCAATAGTTTTTCCCTCCTTGAACATCTTTACGCTTTCGGCCACCGAATATCCTTTGGGTTTCTTTTCCTTTTTTTCTTTTCGGATTTTAACATTTTTAGGTTTGGCCTTCTGTTCAGTAAGAGATTTGTAATAATCGTCTGCATTGAGAACGGCTTTAGCTTTTATCTTCAAATAGTCAGCAACGGTAAACGGACAAGATTGCATCTCCATGCATATAAACTTTTTGATAGCAAGCAGGTGTGTCAGATTCTCGTATGAGTTCTGCAGGCGTTTCATGTACGTCTTATTGCTAAGACTCTTTGGAGTATTCTTTAAGAGAAGATCTATATCGTTAATATGATCAATGAAATAAGCACAACCTTTCATGATTCTTTCTTTTAGAGTTGAGTCTGTATCGAATTTTTTTGAATCTGAGATTGTGCTGAAGTATCGATTTGAAAAACGATCGGCAACCTCTACTATTTCCTCTTTTATTTTTTCAGCCATTCTGCTGTATTCGGTATAGAGTTCGGTGTAGAGGGGAGCAAGAAATTCATCGACTGCGCGGCGGAAATCATCAAAGGCTGCTTTAAGAAGATGAAAGTTAAAAAGATCGGAAAGCAGTGATTTTATATATCGTGTCTGCATTTCAGCCAGTGCTGCTTCTCCCGGGCGATTGCTGTTTTGAAAATCGAGAAAATCATTTACCTTGCGGTCTATTATTATGGCATTGCCCGGAATGGGAGAATCAAGCACCATCCCTTCGAGCGACCGACATCGGCTTAACGCCACGTATGCCTGCCCCGGAGCGAAAGCTGCCGCAGTGTCGATAATTGCGTAAGAGAATGTAAGCCCCTGACTTTTATGGATTGTTATGGCCCAGGCCGTCCGCAGGGGAATCTGGCGGAATGTGCCTTCGATGGTCTGTCTTATCTCCTGAGTTTCTTCATCAATAGAATAACCTGTATTTTCCCATACGAGAGCACCAATCGTGATCGGTTCTTCCGCGCTATCCGGTAGTACGGTAACTGTTGAAGCATCAAGATCGGTGATCACTCCGAGCATGCCGTTGAAAAACTGCCTTTCGGTTCCGGCATCGTTTTTTACAAACATTACCTGAGCTCCTTTTTTCAAAACCAGGGTTTTCTCGGCGGGATAGGATGATTCGGGGAAATTACCTGAAATTTCGGCATTGTAGACATATTCGGGTTCCGAAATTGTCTGTAACCGTGAATCATTTATATTGTTTGCTATGCGGTTGTGAGTGGTGAGACGGATATATTTTTTACCTTCCGGGGGGATAAAACCGCTGTTTACCCTTCGGTTAAGAATGGAGAGGGTTTCTTTTCCTGCCGTTCCTTCCCTCACCTCATTAAGAAGACGAATGAATTCACGGTCGCTCTGACGAAAGATGGCAGATAATTCAACTGTTACGAAACCGGCTTCAGTAAGCGCTTTACTTTCAAAGAAATAAGGAGAAGCGTAATATGGAGCAAGAAGCTTCCATTCTTCTTCGCGTACAACGGGCGCAAGTTGTCTAAGGTCGCCTATGAGTAGAAGCTGGGCGCCCCCAAACGGGAGCCGCGGATCTTTATGGCGTCTCATTATTTCGTCGATTGCATCAAGCGTATCGGGACGCACCATGCTTATCTCATCGATAACGATAAGGTCAAGACTACTGATTAATTTACGTTTGGTTGCATTCAGTTTGAAGAACCGTCGTTCCTCTTTGGCAAAACCGCGTCCCGGAATCCAGGGAGAAAATGAAAGTTGAAAAAAAGAGTGGATTGTTACACCCCGGGCATTTATCGCTGCTACCCCGGTTGGAGCAAGTACAATCATTCGTTTATCGGATGTCTGGCAGAGATGTCGGAGGAAAGTGGTCTTCCCGGTGCCGGCTTTACCCGTCAGAAACAGATTTGTATCGGTCTGTTCAATGATACGTTGTGCGAGTGAAAGGTCTCGGTTGAGGGTATATAAGGTTTCAGGTTCGGCTGTTTGTGTGATGTCGGGATCATTAAGAAAAAAGTCGTAATCGTTGGTAGTATTCATTGTCTGCTTGGATGAGAGCCGAGAAATGTTTCTCACGACTGCAAGATAGTAAAAAATTTGCATATATCGGGCAAAAAGGATAATTTTGCTTAATAAGTAGCTATTAGAGCTATGGCTATCGTTTAAATTCAAGCTAATCATGGAAGTCTTAAAACAAACAGATTTTGACTTTAAGGGTCAGAAAAGTGTATATCATGGAAAGGTTCGTGACGTATATAACATCAATGACCGGCTGATGGTGATGGTCGCTACCGACCGTATTTCGGCATTCGATGTTGTCCTCCCTGAGGGAATTCCTTATAAGGGTCAGGTGCTTAATCAGATTGCCGAGTTTTTCCTTGATTCCACCAAGGATATCGTGCCGAACTGGAAGATTGCCGTTCCTGACCCGATGGTTACTGTGGGCGTCTGCTGCGAGCCGCTTAAGATAGAAATGATTGTTCGCGGCTATCTGGCGGGCTCCGCATGGCGTGACTATGCTGCCGGTGCACGTGAGATATGCGGAGTGAAGCTGCCGGATGGACTTCGTGAAAATGAAAAACTTCCCGAGCCTATTCTTACACCTACCACAAAGGCTGACGAAGGTCATGATCAGAATATTTCACGAGAGGAGATTATTGCACGGAATATTGTTCCGGAGGATATCTATTCGCAGGTTGAGAAATATGCACTCGCGCTTTTCCGCCGAGGAACTGAAATCGCAGCTTCCCGCGGTCTGATTCTTGTGGATACAAAATATGAATTCGGCCTTAAAGACGGTAAGGTTATTCTCATTGATGAGATTCATACTCCAGATTCTTCCCGTTATTTTTATGCCGATGGATATCAGGAGCGTTTTGAAAAAGGGGAGGAGCAGCGTCAGCTCTCGAAGGAGTTTGTGCGTCAGTGGCTCATAGCGCATGGTTTTATGGGCAAGCCGGGACAGACGGTTCCCGAAATGACTCCGGAATATTGCGAGGAGGTGAGCCGCAGATATATCGAGCTATACGAACATATCACCGGGCGTAAGTTCGAACCGGCGGAGGATTGCGGAAATCTGGCGGAAAGAATTTATAAAAATACGGCTTCTGAGCTTGAGAAACTTGAAAAATAAAACAGCATAAGATATCATGAAAACCGGATTAAAACATATCCCCTCAATTGTCGGAGCATTCTTTTTATTGCTTCTTTCGGGACATATATCAGCTGAGGCCGCTATTTCCGAGTCGGGCTATCAGATAGCTCCTGAAGGCGCATGGTGCTGGTTTGCTGATCCGAGGGCAATTCATAATCAGTCGGCTGATGGTACGGTTGATGCCACATATTATGGATATATCGATGTTCACGGAAATGTGAAAGCTACACAATATGATCATCTTTCCGGTCGAACTGCAGAGGTGCTTCTCCGCTCATATTTCCAGCCGGACGATCATAATAATCCTACATTTCTTGTATTGCCTGACGGCCGCGTGCTTATCATTTATTCCCGTCATACCGATGAGCCGGCTTTCTATTACCGTGTGAGCAATCGTCCGGGAGATATTACGGATATGGGTGCCGAAAAAAAGATAGTTACAAAGAATAATACCACATATCCTTCCCCCTTTATTCTGAGCGATGATCCTGACCATTTCTATCTTTGCTGGCGTGGCATTGGCTGGCATCCGACAATTGCTAAATTCACCATGCCGGATGAGAATGGTGACGTGGAGTGTGTCTGGGGGCCTTACCAGATGGTACAATCGACCGGTGCGCGTCCCTACGCCAAATATTTCAGTAATGGCAAGGATAAGATTTATGTAGCATATACCACGGGACATCCTGATAACGAATTGCCCAACTGGTTGTATTTTAATGTTATCAATATTTCTCCGGAAGATGGAGGCACTCCCGTGCTTCAAGATCTCAAGGGCAACCGGCTTTCTCGCATAGATGAAGGGAAATTCAATGTCAATAAGAAACCCGAGTATCTGGAGAAATACCCGATGACGATTGTTGATGCTCCGGCTGACGATCGTGCTTGGGTCTGGCAGATCGCCCTTGATGGGGAGACGCCGGTGATTGCAATGGTAAGAATTTCTCCTGATAAGAAGCATCATGAGTATTACTATGCGAAATGGAACGGTAATGGCTGGCAGCTTACCGATCTTGCTGACGGAGGCGGTAAATTTCATGGTTCTGACACGGAATATTGCTATTCCGGAGGAATGTCGCTCGACCCGGCTAACCCCTCGGAGGTGCTTCTGTCCATTCCGACACCCGGTGCCTTCGGAACGATTCATGAGATCTGGCTCTATAAAGTGGGAGCTGACGGAAAGGTTGTGGAAAAGAAGCAGCTTACAAGCAATTCTTCCAAGAATAATGTCCGACCGTTTGTTTTGCCCGGTTCTGAGGGGAAAGAGATGCGGTATGCATGGATGAACGGTGATTATGACTATTGGATGGTAAACCGTCGTTTCCCTCGCGGATATCCTACCCGCATAATGGCTAACGCACCTGCGGGAGAGGGCAAGAAAGAATGCCCGGCATTGAAAAATGCCCTTAAAGTATCTTTTAAGGATGGTAACCTTGGAAAGGGAGATGCTAAAAAGATTGAGAAACTGGTCAAGAAGGGTAAGCCTTTTGCAATTGAGCTGACAGCTGAACTTGACTCCGCCAATTATGGTGGTAAAATAGTTGATACTTCCAAGCTGTCTTTCGGATTTGATGCGGATAGCAAACTCCCGTGGGTGGAACTTTTAGGCAAACGTGCCGTGGGAGACAATGTATTCCTTACATCCGATAATTGGGCATGGAATTCAAACGGAACACAGGGAGATTCCTGGCCTACTCCGTTGAAAAACGTTGTGATGACTTTCATATACGATGGTGAGCGTCTCACGGTGCTTCGTGACGGTGCCATTGATTATTACAATTTCGATTGAGTGTGAAAGATAGAATATTGCTCTGTCTGGCTCACATGAGCGGACGGGAGATGGACTTCATCAAGGAGGCTTTTGCCGATAACTGGGTTGTGCCTTTAGGCCCGAATGTTGATGGTTTCGAGAAAGATCTTGAGGCTTTCGTAAACGCTCGTTATCCTAAGGGGAAACCATCGGTGCCTGATGCAATCGACAGGAAAGTGGTGGCATTGTCTTCCGGTACGGCGGCTGTGCATCTTGCATTGGTGGCATGTGGTGTCGGTCCGGGAGATGAGGTAATGGTGCAGTCGTTTACATTCTGCGCATCGAGCAATCCTGTGACCTACGTTGGAGCAACTCCGGTTTTCGTTGATTCCGAGCCTTATTCGTGGAATATGGATCCTGATTTGCTTGAAGAAGCCATAAAAGACAGGATTGAGAAAACCGGAAAAAAGCCGAAAGCTATTATTCCGGTAGCACTCTATGGTATGCCTTACCGTATCGACAGGATTCTCGAGATAGGAGAGCGATATGATATTCCGGTTATCGAGGATGCTGCCGAGGGTTTCGGCTCGACATTCAATGGAGAAGTGCTCGGCACATTCGGCAGGTATGGCGTGCTGAGTTTTAACGGCAACAAGATGATTACTACCTCCGGTGGGGGTGCGCTTATCTGTCGCACGCAGGAGGCTGCCCGCGAAATTCTTTGGTATGCTACGCAGGCTCGTGAAAGTTATCCCTATTATCAGCATGAGTCAATCGGATATAATTACAGAATGAGTAATATCTGTGCCGGCATAGGGCGCGGGCAGATGACAATTCTGGATGACCATATCCGTCATCATCGCCATGTTCAGGATGTTTACCGACGCCTTTTCTCTGATGTTGCGGGAATCACTCTTCATGAGAATCCCGGGCCGGAATTTGACTCTAATTTCTGGCTCTGTACGATTCTGCTCGATGACAACATTAAAGTTAAAGGTGAAGAAAGAGCGTATGCTTCGGTGGTAAAAGGGGCTGTAGGAGGAGCAGCGGGAGTGACGCGGGCGACTTCTTCTGCTCATACGGATATTGAGCCGGATGGAAAAGTGGAAGCTTTACGCATGGCTTTGGATGAAGCCGGGATTGAGAGCCGCCCCTTGTGGAAGCCGATGCATTGTCAGCCGGTCTATCGGAATTGTCCTGCTTATACCAATGGGGTTAGCGAGGGTTTGTTCAGACGCGGACTTTGTTTGCCCTCAGGACCGTGGGTGACAGATGAACAGCTTGAATTTATCGTCAGAACCATTCGTGATAATATTATCAGTTAGTTCCCGACTTTTCTTATAGAGCTATATGCGATTTTATAGTGAGGCTGTGTCAAAATTAAAAATTTTGGCTCGGCCTCTTAAGGTGTGTAAGAATGGGTAAGATGCAAGGCGCTGAGGATGAGGCCAAAGGGAGCATACATAAGTATGTGACCGAAGCTGAATTCCGAAAGCAACACAGCAGATTGCCCATTATGACACACCGTCAATCTTTTTAAGTTTCAAACCCCATATTCAATGTGAATAATTCTGTGGATAATATGGACATAAAATTTGACCTATAAGTCTAAAAAAATGTAAGTATTGAAAATTAATCGATATTAAGCAGCGAATCATAAAATATTTGCTGCCTAATATATGAGTTCTAAAATAGTAAAACTCGTTTTTGGGGCCTTAAAAATTAGAGCGGCCATACGGTCGCTCTAATTTTTGTCGATATAATGATTTGAATGAGATCCTGCCGGAGTTATATTCCTTTTACAAAGGTCTTAAGCTCTTTTATCTTTGCGGAGGCTTCTGACGCCGGAATATCGGTTCGCACCATTCTTGTTACTTTAGCTCCCGGGATAACGGCTTCTTTCAGTTCTTCCGGTGTCGGAGCTTTCTGCAGTTTGGAATACTCTTCAAATGTATATTTTGTAAACACTGAATTTGCAGAAATGCCCTGACGGTTAAGCCACCAACCGCCTCCAAGATTCACCGGAGCCGAAGAGGCACTGATATCGGATGGCGCAGGATAGTAAGCAACCTTTCCGTCGCTGTTAAGTGTTATGGCAACATTATTGGCATAATCACCACTCATTTGAAACACGGTTGCCTTAAGGACGGCGTAGGGTCTGGAGTCCATAATAACTCTGTTGGCCGGAATCATTACTACTTCCGGGCTTTCTATCTCGGCTGTTTTTTTTGAGCAGCCACTCCCAAGAAAGAGGGGAAGCAGGAGCATGGGAATAAATGCTGATTTATTCATTTTAATTTCTTAGAGTATAACTTTTACTGTTTTTGTTGCGGAGTGAATGATATATAATCCTTTCATCGGCAGCGTAAGAGGTTTGTCAGAAGTAACAACCCCGATATGATTACCCGCTGCATCGTAAACCTCGGCTTCCGTGTCGGCGTAAACTTCCATTCCCCTAAGAGTCACTTTGATGTTTTCGTTAGACTCGGAAGATATCTCATTAACACCTGTCGGATCTACGATAAAGTCGGCTACACATTTAGGATCGATATTCGTGCTGCTTCCCATCAGGGGAGTAAATGTCGTGCCGTATGAGGAGTAGGATAGGATGCCGAGAACTGCATAGTAACGTCTTCCCTCTTCGGCTTGCGGGAAACGCAGAACGCATGAAAGTTGAGCTTTTTCATCTTTGCTGATGAAAGGCACCTGAGTGTCTGTGCTGGTGATGATACGGTTTGTCTCGCGGTCAGCAACAATTACAGAAAGCGGCATACCGATAAACCCATGAGTACACGTGATGTCGGTGTTGAATGTGATTTCTGCGGGGTTTCCGACAGAATAAATACCATTCGTCATGGTTGCGTTGCTGATAATGAGGGCATCTGTTTCTGCTTCAAATTCAGCTGCGCTGAGCAGTTTGACGGTGATGGGGGATTCTTCATTATAGATCTCGGCTGTCTCCGGATCATAAAGAATAATCTCAACGGTCTGCTCCTGATATGTTGCTGAATTGAAGACGGGTGTATCGGTCCAGTCGCGGGTGACGCTTTCGCCCGGTTTAAGGGTTAGATAAAAACCTGAGCCTTGTGCGAGCAGTCCTCCTGTCTGAGTAAATACGGCCGGAGCCACAGCACGTGTGATTTCACGATCCGTTGGATTGGTGACTGTAACGGAGAGTTTAATGGCACTTCCGAGATAGAATGGGGTATTAATTTTGAAATCAGATACTTCAATGCCCGGAACTGTTACATCGGTAATGGATGCCTCTCTATTCTCAATCGTGATGTAAACATAGTCGGCCTGATTGATATTGTAGAGGGGTGTTTCCCAGTCTGTATCATCGTTATCAGGAAGATTTTTATATCCTATGTTCACAAGATATTTGCCATCAGGAATATTTTCTATGTCTGCGTCGAATTTCGGCATACCCATCATATTGTCGACCTGCAACTTAGTATAATCGTAAAGTTTTGTTTTTGGTGGAACAACAAGATAAGGTTCACCGGTCGGTTTCCCTTCGCTGTCGAGAGGTTGGAAACGAACCACTACAGAAACAGTCATAGGATAGCCGGTCATATTATACCATCCTCCATAGTTGCCCTGATCGGTGCATACAGATAGTATTTTCTTATCAGAATCCCAACGTGCAGTGGTATAGCCGGTCTGACTTAGAACCTTTTTTGAAGGCTGATCAGATTCTGCAGCCGGTCGGATATCGAGAATGGCATCCTGAGTAAAATTATATCCCCCTTCAAATCCTCCGGTGCCCTGATATGTGGGGTCAAGTGCATCCATAAGGAAATAGCCGTTTGCTATTCCGCTCCAGCCCCAGTTGAAGTGGAAATATCCATCCTTGTCATATCCGTCGCATACGAAGGAGTGTCCTCCGCTGTAGGCCGACCCTCCGTAACAGACAGGACTGCCGGCGGCAATGCTGTTATAGATTAGATCTTCCCATTCAGTACGTGTATAATAAATACGTTGCTGATAGTTCATAGCGGAAGAATATCCGAGATAATCATACAATGCGGGAATGATATATGCAGATGGAGTGCCTGATGAGCCGGGGGCATAATTCATCTTTGTGGCATAGCCTACTGCTTGCATAAGAGTGGCTACGGCGTTAGCCTGCGCATCGGTGTAATCGCCGGCGTAAGAATCGAGCATATTGGCCCAGTCGAAGCTTGTATTTGAGAAATCGATTGATAGTTTACGATTCCCGTATGTCCAGTTGTAGGAGAGCTTTCCTGTGCCTTTAAGTGGATAATTGAAAGTTTTCATTACCTGTGCCACACATGTTGCTACACATCCGGTCGGACAAATCTCCTGATTGTAGGTCGGACATTTGCCGTTATAGGGTGCTTCCTGATCCCAAGTAGTCTTTACAAGAGGAGCAATGGGACTACGCTCGGCATTTTCGTTTCGCGCTATGTTGGTCAATGAATATTTTGTCTTGGCTGATTCCGGAGATGATGTGGCCCATGAAATCTGGCGGGTGTATTCCTCAAGCCAATATTTGAGATTGTCAGGGATATTTTCGGGATCAAAAATTCCATTATCGGCATAACCGAGGAGCGGGGTGATCGCGTCGTCTGCACTAACAATGAGGAAGCCTCCTTCCAAATCACGGTTAAAGACGTATAGAGATGGTTGTGAAGTTTCAGAAGTGGCTGTATAACAATGTGAAAGTTTACCGGTCTTTAAACCTGAAACCACTTTAGACATTCCGTTTCCTTCAAGACGGGCAAGTGCCTCTCCGGGCGTCAGGGTTGCTGCTGAGATGCCGGAGGCTGTTATTGTTGCTAATAAAGCAGTTGCAATTTTTTTAATCATTATGACAACTATTTTGTAATGGTGAAAGCAGAAAAAATTTTTATTTTTTAGATAAGTATCTATTGCAAATGTAAGTAAAAAAAAGAAGTGGCCCAAATGAACCACTCTTTTTTATATTTTTTTTATAATAAATTTTAATTTCAAGGAAAAAACTCTGTTTAGTACATCGGGGTAAAGGGTTGGGCCTTTTTGAGATGTTTTGAAATGTCGCCAACAAGAGAAGAAGTATCGGAAGTAACCAACTTCATCACATGTGCTCCTTTCTTGAGATCCATCTTGTTGAGGTCGACATAGTAGTATCCCGGATTCGTTACGAGATCAAAGTAATACCTGAGATTGGCAGGAACAGCGTATGTGCGCCATTGAGTAGAACTTAATTCGGGCTCTCCCTGAATTTCATACGTGTAGGGGACACAAGAATTTACAATCACGCTTCTGGCTATTGAAACGGCGAGGTCGGGATCAGCTACCGGTTTTACATGGTGTGCAAAGTAGTTTGCTCTTACGCAGCGGTCGGGACTGGTGACTGTGCCGGGGAGCATGTTTTTCCCTCCGATTTTATCCCAATAGTTGATAATGGCTGTCATGGCAGGCCATTGCGGATCATTAGTCATTGCGCGATAGTCGCCCATGTCGTAGATATTGATTTTACCATGATCAAATTCAAATATCACGCTTTTTCCCTGTGCATCGGTAACACCCCAGTGTAGGGCTGAGACTGTGCCTCCATCGAATGTAGCTCCTTGTATCTGGAAAGGTGTGTTGCGTAAAGCTTCGGTTACTTCATCTGTTGTGGAAAATTGGTCGAGCATCCATGCCACGAAAACAGCAAGCGACATTTCGGGTTTGCCCTGTTCTTCTTCCGGGGTGCCGTTGTAGATTGTTCCTTTGCAGAAAAGTCCGTTGATGACGAGCCCTTTCTCATTCATGCCTTCTGTGATTCCTCCGTCATAGCTTACGGCATAGACGGCACCATATTTAGATGTCCAGGAAATATGATTGGCATGATCTGAGCTTACTTTCTCCATGCCGCGGGGGTAGACGTATATGTTGGTAGGGATGGGAGTTTTCCAGTCAAGAGAGCGGGCTATGACGAAAAGGTCGCCTTCTCCTTTATAAAATACTCTGGAACACGCTCCGGCATGTGGAGCGCAAAGGGCTGCCGAGACAGAAAGAGCAGCTGCCATAATGTAGGGTCTGATTGTTTTCATAGCGGAATTTCTAATCTGTTTGTTTCTTATATTTTATCAAACAAATATTCCGCGTCTAATGTTTTTGTTGCGTTTCTTCTTCTGATAAAGAATTTCCTTTTGCCGGGATTGTCCAGTAAGCGGAGAGTGTGAAGGAAAATGGTGATCCGGCTCCGAACCCCGGGATAAACCAAGGGGTTGAGGCTGAGCGGGAGGAAACTTTGAATTTAAAATGATAGCGTGCTGACCAACCGAGGGAGAAGTTGCCGGCTATTTTTACTTTTAGTCCTGCAAGAGCTTCTCCGTAGAAAGCGGATGCTTGCAGATTATCGAGTTGCAGATTCTGCGATTCTCCCCAGTAGCCGCTGTTGATGGTCACTCCTGTGAGCGAATAGGAAAAATGAGAGTAACCGGCACGTAATCCTAAAAAGAATTGATAGTCAGGTTTGCTTTTATATAAAAAATTGTAGTTTATACCCGCTTTTACATATAGCGAAGGGCGTGTCTTGTATGTGTAATTATTATTTTCCGGGGTTGTGTTGGCAAATCCTATCCCGGCTTCGACTGTCGGGAAAAACCAGTTATGCAGCGAGACATCTGCATGAATATCGAAGCTTGCATGTTTTTGTCCGGCAAGCATGAATATGGCATCTCCAAAGTTCACACCGATGCTAAGACCGTTATAAAGGGGATAGACCGGTTTTGATTTGGGTTTTGTGACAGTATCGAGTGTGGCCAGAAACATTATTGGTTCCTGAAGGGCGTTTCCATGCTTGTCGTAGAAATGGAGGACTGTAACAGGTTTGTTATCATCAATATCTACAGGAGTAATCTTCCGGGTTATGTTGCTTTTTTTATGATTTTCATCAACAAGGCTATCTGAAACTTCTTGTATCCTTACAATAGAATCGGTAGCCTCCCGGTTTAGCGAATCAATCTCTTCTATAGGGTCGGAGTGAAGAGATAGTTCTGACTGACCTGACATAGTATGAGAGGCTTTGGCCTGACTGCCGATAAGGCACAGGAGACAAACCGCGGTAATTAATATTCCGAGGTGCCTGAATGTTTCTGAGGCTAAGTCGTGTTCTTTTTCAGGGTCAATCATCTTCGGTAAGCTTAATTCTGAAATAGATACGGATATTCTCAATATCTGCGTTGGTGATTATACCCTGCGGACAGGTAACGGAGTCGATAAGATTATGAGTGGTGCGTATCTCTTTAATGTCAAAGAGGTAGCTTACTCCACAAGCTTCTGAGACAAAACGGGGCGTGCGAGAATAGATGAAGCTGATGGTGTCGGCAATCCCTGCTTTTATATAGTCGCGGTAAAGATACCGGAAGACGTAGCGGGTGACGTCGTTGTCAATTCTAAAGGGTATATAAATCTCACTTTTGGGAGTTTTTCCTTCTGAAAGGATTGAATCTCCGGGAGCACCCATACCGAATATCTGAAGGGAATCAACGGAAACTTTCTGATCCGGGATAAATGTATTATAAAATCCGGCAAGAGGAAGGGCGTTTTTGTTTCCCTCGCATTCATCTGATGAACAGCCTGCTGCACAAAACAAAACTCCTGCCATACATAGGGAGATGAATGACAGACGTATCATTAGGCACATGCGGGAAATAAGCTGTTTCATCTTTTTAGAATTCCTCGGATATGAGATATTTATTTCTCTCAGCTGAGTTGCGGGTTATGAGTTCTCCGATAAAACCTGTACAAAAAAACTGGGTGCCGAGCACCATAAAAACGAGTGCAAGATAGAAATAGACTGATTTCGTGAGATAAAAATGAAAGGTTGCTGAGTTCATGGAGACGATTTTAAGGATTATCACCACTAACACTGCTATAAAACCTATCATGAACATCAGGGAGCCGAGAAGGCCGAAGATATGCATTGGCTTGATTCCGAATTTCGACTGAAACCACAGTGTGGCAAGATCAAGGTATCCATTCACGAAACGGTCAAGCCCAAATTTTGTTTGTCCATATTTGCGTGCCTGATGGTGTACCACTTTTTCACCGATCTTCTTGTATCCTGCATTTTTTGCGAGGTAGGGAATATAGCGGTGCATATCGCCGTAAACCTCAATGTGTTTAACTACATCATTGCGATATGCTTTCAGACCACAATTGAAGTCATGAAGATTTTTTATTCCTGAAACCTTGCGAGCTGTAGCATTAAATAGTTTAGTAGGAATCGTCTTTGAAAGAGGGTCATAGCGCTTCTTTTTCCATCCCGATACGAGATCATAACCATCTTCGGTGATCATACGGTAAAGTTCGGGAATCTCATCCGGACTATCCTGTAGATCGGCATCCATTGTGATTACAACATCTCCTTTTGCTCGGCGGAAACCTGTGTCGAGAGCCGGCGACTTACCATAATTACGGGAAAAAGAGACAGCATGGACAGCAGGATTTTTCTCAGCAATAGAGTGAATTACGTCGAGCGACCGGTCGGTTGAGCCATCGTTTATAAATAATATTTCGTATGAGAAGTTATTGGCTTTCATCACACGTTCGATCCATTCGGCGAGTTCCGGGAGAGACTCCTCTTCATTATAGAGAGGAACTACTACTGAGATATCCATAGTTGAGTCGAAATTTTTTGCAAATTTAATCTTTTCTTTTGAATTATGATATTTAAAGGCTTCCTAAACGCGGTATTATGTTAAAATATCATACCGGCTTCGTTAAATAGTATCTTGTCAGATGCTATATCGTTGGAGACTGTAGTGAGCATATCTCCCATCAACACACCGTTTGCTCCTCCTCTAAGAATGCGTAACATGGAATCATGCGATAGGCGCATGCGGCCGCCGGCAAACCTTATTGCTGTGGTAGGCAGGATAAATCTCCAGACTGCAATTGTGCGGATGATGTCCTCCTCTGAAATAAGGGGGGTGTTCTCAAGGGGAGTTCCCTTTATTGGGTTGAGGATATTGACCGGTACCGAATCTACTCCGAGTTCAGCGAGCTCAAAAGCAAAATCAATACGATCTTCGGCTGTTTCTCCCATACCGATTATTCCTCCGGAACAAACCTCCAGACCGGCTTCCCGAGCTGCCCTGATGGTATTTCTTTTATCTTCGGGAGAATGGGTGGAACAAAGGGAAGGGAAAAACGCTGCGGATGTTTCCATATTACAATGGTAACGGCTCACGCCCGCCTCCTTAAGACGTTTCATCTGCGTTTCATTGAGCAAGCCCATTGAGGCGCACAGGCCAAGTGAAGTGTTTTCGGAGAGCTTTCGGAACATTTCGCAGAAGACCTCAAGATCATTATCTGCCACAGCTCGTCCGGAGGTAACCAGTGAGAAACGACGGATGCCGGCTTTTTCATTATGCTCAGCGGCTTTCATTACCTCTTGTTCATCGAGAAAATTATAAGTTTTGCAACCCGTTTTATGGCGGGATGCCTGTGCGCACCATTTGCAGTCCTCACTGCATTTTCCGCTTCTTGCATTCACGATTGAACAGGAATCAAGATGATTGCCCGAGAAGTGACGGCAAATTTCATCAGCAGAATCGCAAAGAAGGTCCAGATCCGGTATATGATATAGAAAGTTGGCTTGTTCTTTAGAAATTACGCCACCTTCGAGAATATGTTTCTTTAAATCTATAATATTCATAATAAGAAGATTACTGATTATTATTCATAAATGTAATTATAGAATATTTACAAAAGTAGTAATTTTTTTAAGAAAATATTTTGAAATATAAAAAATAAGCATTAATTTTGCATCGCTTTTCGGGAGAAACCCGAGGCAAACATGATGATTCGCTAGCTCAGCTGGTAGAGCACAACACTTTTAATGTTGGGGTCGT
>CAZOPN010000014.1:0-38337 GCA_964581685.1 uncultured Sangeribacter sp.
CATACTTGAGCATGTAAGCCATGTAATCTACGGGGAGAAGGTCGTTGATTGCAACTACCTCGATGTCATCTCTCTTTGTGGAGGCACGGAAAACAAAACGTCCGATACGGCCGAAACCGTTGATACCAATTTTTGTCATTTCTTTAAAAATTTATTTTTTGAATAAATATTTGGGTTTGATTGATTTTTATCAATTATATATCCTCTTTTTGCAGGATTCCACTCATTGTTTATGCAATTGCAAAATTAAAAAAAAATTTGCATATTTGCAGTCCGTTTAACATTTTTTTGTCGCCCCGCCGATGTTTTTTGTAATATCCGCGATGTAGAATTGATGTTATCCGGTGCCATTCGCGTTATAATAACAACTTTGGCTCTGTTAATGGCTTGAAAATTAACTATAAATTATATTAAAATGGGAAAATTTCTACAAGATTTCAAAGAATTTGCCCTCAAGGGTAATGTTATCGATCTGGCTATCGGTGTAATCGTCGGCGGTGCTTTCGGTAAAATCGTGTCTTCGCTCGTCGATGACATAATCATGCCTGTGGTGACAATATGCACCGGAGGCGACGGTTTCAAGAACATGAAATATGTGATCAAGGAGGGTTCTGCCGCTACTGCCGATGGCGTTGCTGCCGTAGAGGAGGTAGCCGTGAACTACGGTATGTTTATCCAGAATATCGTTGATTTCCTTATCATCGCCCTCAGCATTTTTGTGGCTCTGCGTGTCACCATGAAATTTATGAAAAAAGAGAAAGAGGCAGAGGCCGCCGCTCCTGCTCCCGCTCCTTCTCCCGAGGAGACTCTTCTCACGGAAATCCGCGATATACTCAAAAATCAGAAATAATCATTTCTCTCCGGAGCTTTCGATATCCGTAAGAATATCGAGAGCCTGCGATATCGAGCTCACGCTGTCTACCACTATCAGGCAGCGTGAGTTTTGTTCTTTCATCTGGGCCCGACGGGGATGGGCCTGGAAATAAGTAAGGACTTTCCCGAAAGCTGCCGACTGATAATAGGCCTTGTTTTCTTTAGGAACAAAATAGGCTCTCAGTTTCCCCCCTTTCAGAACGAGACGTTCGATGCCGAGTCGTTTTGCCGACAATCTTAGAGGAACGACGCGAATCAGTTCTTCCGACACTTGCGGAATCGTGCCGAAGCGGTCGCGCAGATGTTCGCGGAATTCCTCGGTCTGTGCCGCATTGTCCATATTGTCGAGTTTGCGGTAGAGAGAGATACGCTCGTTTTCCTGAGGAACGTATTCCGGAGGCAGACGCAGTTCCAGATCGCTTTCAATGGTGCAGTCGGCTGTGAATTCCTCATCTTTCCCATCACTGATATCGGTGAAGGTATCGCCGAATTCTTCCGTTTTGAGTTCCAATACCGATTCTTTAAGAATCTTCTGGTAGGCTTCATAACCGAGATCGGCGATAAATCCGCTTTGTTCGGCTCCGAGCAGGTTGCCGGCTCCTCTTATGTCGAGGTCTTGCATGGCTATATGAATTCCGGCTCCAAGATCGCTGAAGCTTTCGATTGCCTGAAGGCGGCGGCGTGCCACGGGGGTGAGCGGCATTCCGGGAGGGACAAGAAGGTAGCAGAATGCCTTCCGGCTGCTGCGCCCTACGCGACCACGGAGCTGGTGAAGTTCGCTGAGTCCGAAGTTCTGCGCGTTATTCACAATTATGGTATTGACGTTCGGCATGTCGATACCGTTTTCGACAATAGTTGTTGAGAGGAGCACATCATAGTCGTGCGAGGCAAAGTCAAGAATGGCTTTCTCCATCTTTTCGGATGGCATTTGTCCGTGCGCTATGACTACTCTTACCCCCGGAATAAGGCGTTTAAGCCGGTTCTCTGTCTCTATGAGATTCTCAATCCGGTTGGAGATGAAAAATACCTGGCCATTGCGGCTCAGTTCGAAGTTTACGGCTTCGGCTATCACATCGTCGTCGAAGGTGCTTACGTTTGTTACGATCGGCTGACGGTTGGCCGGGGGAGTGTTAAGCGAACTCAGATCGCGTGCGCCCATCAGGGAGAATTGCAGCGTTCGCGGAATGGGAGTAGCGCTCATGGTGAGTGTGTCGACATTCACCTTGAGTTGTTTCAGTTTCTCCTTTACTGCCACTCCGAATTTTTGTTCTTCATCGATGATGAGCAGTCCGAGGTCCTTGAACTTTACGTTTTTTCCGACTATTTTATGTGTCCCGATAAGGATATCTATCTTCCCTGCTTCAAGATCTTCAAGAATTTTCTTAACATCTTTCGGTTTGCGGGCTCGCGAAAGGAATTCCACTCTGACGGGGAAATCTTTCAGACGCTCGCTAAACGTATGATAGTGCTGCATCGCGAGCACGGTGGTGGGAACGAGCACGGCGGTCTGCTTCGAGTCGGTGGCAGCTTTAAAAGCTGCACGCACTGCAATTTCGGTTTTTCCAAACCCGACATCGCCGCAAACGAGCCTGTCCATTGGCCGGGATGACTCCATATCGGTTTTGACAGCTTGCGTTGCCTTGAGCTGGTCGGGGGTATCTTCGTAGATGAATCCGGCTTCGAGTTCGTGTTGCAGATAGCTGTCGGGAGAGAATGCGAAACCTTTCTCATCGCGCCTGGCCGCATAAAGTTTTATGAGGTCGCGCGCGATATCTTTCATTTTGGTCTTTGTCTTCTCCTTAAGGCGGTTCCACGCTCCGGAGCCTAACTTATTCACCTTGGGGGGCACTCCCTCTTTCCCTCTGTATTTTGAGAGTTTATGCAGGGAATGAATGCTGACAAGAATGAGGTCATCATTCTGATATAGCAACTTTATCATCTCCTGCGGGGTACCGTTTACATCGGTGCGCACCAGACCTCCGAATTTTCCGATGCCATGGTCAATATGGACAATGAAGTCGCCCGGTTCGATCTGATTGAGTTCGCGGAGAGAGAGGGCGAGTTTTCCCCCTCTGGCCCGGTCGCTTTTAAGATTGAATTTATGGAATCGGTCGAATATCTGATGATCCGTGAAGAAACAGCGTTTAAGCTGATGATCGATGAACCCTTCGTGGATGGTATGGTCTACGGGAGTGAAACTGATATTGTCGCCGCGGTCTTCAAAAATCGAGCGTAGCCGCTCGCACTGATATTCAGAGTCGCTGAGGATGAATATCTCATATCCTTTTTCAAGAAATTCAGTGAAGCCGGAGGCGATAAGTGTAAAATTCTTATGATAGAGAGTCTGTAGCGTACAGTCAAAGCTGATTGTTGCATCGGCCCGCATGGCTCCGCTTTCGGGCATGGCATTCATTCCGAATTTTATCACTTTCATTTCTGCCATTCGGCGGCTGAAAGCTTCAGGATCAACGAGATTTTTCAGTGCATCCTGTTCTCCCTCATCTGCAATTGAGGCCGAAGTGGAGAATTTTTCATCACAAATCTCTTTAACGCGGTTAATGGTTTCTCCCGGCGATTGGCAGAATATGACAGTATGGTCGTGGGCAAAATCAAGCAGAGATATTCCCTTTGCCGAAGATTCGGCTGAGTTGGCAGGAATGATTGTGAGGCGGTCGAGCTTTTTCTCACTCAGCTGGGTCTCGACATTGAAAGTCCGCGCTGAATCTATTTCGTCGTCGAAGAAGTCGATGCGGAAAGGGAGCTCATTGGAGAATGAATAGACATCGATTATGGAGCCGCGACGGGCGAATTGTCCGGGTTCGTAGACGTAATCGGTCTCCCTGAAACCTAATTCGCGCAGACGCGAGCAAAGATCGCCCATCATAATTCTCTGGCCCACCTTCAGGGCGATTGTCATGTCGGCGAGTGCCCGGGCGTCTGCCACTTTCTCAGCCAATGCTTCCGGGCATGTGACGACAAACCGGAGCGCGCCCTTTCGCGACATGCCATCGAGTGTTTCGGTGCGTAATATGCGTGAGGGAGCGTCAGGTTGTCCATATTTTATATGACGACGATAGCCGCTTGGAAATACGGCGATCTCATCAGGGCCCAGAATCTGACATAGGTCGTGATAGATATATCCGGCCGTATCGAAATCATCGGCAATGATGAGATAAGGATGGCGAGGCTTGTCAAGCCCTGCAAAAAGCATGGCCGGAGCGCTGCCCGGCAGACCGGAGAGCGCTCCTTTTTTTATGGTTTTATCTTCAATGAGTCGGGTCAGAGCCTCGATGCGCGTCTTGGTAGCAAAGAGAAAATCCGCTTCCTTTAATTCCATCGACATTATTTTTTCTTGCTCAGAATGCTGTTATATAGCGTTGGATTATCAAGAATCTCAACCGCTTTCTTGAAGGCCTTGTCGGTCTTTAGTTCGTATGCCAGGCGTCCTTTGTCGTAATAATATCTTCCGACGATCTCCGGACCCAGATATTCCTCTATCTCGGCTCTGTGCTGATCAAGGTCTTTGTCAAGATTATGGGTAAGCAGTCGGGAAAGAGCATCGAACTGCTCTTTTGTCTCTTCATTCATGTAGCCTTCAGCCTCGGCTGTTTCCCGCAATTGTTTGAGCATTTCCTCACAAACCTTGTCGTATTTGAATTTTTCCGGGTCAATGCTTTTCTTGAAGTCTGAATATATATCGTCAGTGATCTCGAATTCTTCTGCGGGTACAATCTGCGGATGTTCCGCTGCGAAACGGGTGGCATAGTCGAATGCCCAGTTGTCGCGCACTACATTATAGACAAGTCGGTTGATTTTTCCCCAATCGATTGTAGAGTCGGGTCGCAGACCACCTCCGTCGCGAACATCGCGGCCATGCAGGGTCTTGTAGACTTTTGTGAGACTGTCGGGGACACGGCTCACAGAGCCGTCTTCATTACGATGCGAATAGTCGAGAGCCTGAATGAGACGTCCGGAAGGAATGTAATATTTCGCTACGGTCACTTTAAGCATGCCGGAATAAGGGAGTTGGCGAGTGGTCTGCACCAGCCCTTTACCATAACTCTGGGAGCCGATGAGCACGGCGCGGTCCATATCCTGAAGAGCGCCGGCAGTGATTTCCGAGGCAGAAGCCGTGCCCCCGTCAATCAGTATTGCCAGCGGGATATCGGGGAAGATGGGAGAGTGGGTGGTCTTGTAGATTTTTTCCTGACTGGCATCGCGTCCTTTCGTGCGGACCACTTCCGTGCCTTTGGGCACGAAATATCCTACGATATCCACAGCACTTTCAATCAGTCCGCCGCCATTCCCCCGAAGGTCGAGCACGATATTCTTTACTTCCGGATTTTCCTTGAAACTCATCAGAGCTTCTTTCACTTCGCGCGGGGATTTATCGATATAGGAGGTGAGGCGAATGTAGCCCGTATTCCCTCTGACCGTATAATATGGCACACTCGGCTCCTGAAGTTTGCGGCGTTCGATGGTTACGTTTATAATGCTGTCGGCAGTATACGGACGCAGCAGTTGGACATCGACCGTCGTGCCGGGCACACCGCGCAAGAGTTTGGTGACGCGGTCGCTTCCCCAGCGGGATACGTCGGTGGTATCGACACGCATAATACGGTCGCCGGCCTTTATCCCCGCCAGAGCGGCCGGACTTCCCTCCATAGGTTGGGAGATATAGGCCGAGCCGTCGCGCTCCATTATATAGCTGCCGATACCTCCATATTCGCCGGTGGTCATTTTCTGAATCGTTTCCTGATCATCGGCAGTGTAATATTCGGTATAGGGGTCGGTTGTGGAGAGCAGACCGGTCACGGCACGTTTGAAAGCCTCGTCGGTATTTATAGTATCGACATAACTCATCTCTATCTCCTTTACAATCTGATTGAATGTATTGAGATTTCGTGCGAGGGCGGCGTCATGGCTTTTCCGGGCTGTTACGCCGGCAGTGGCAATGGCCAGTATGGCGGCTGCGATAGTTGCTTTTTTAAAATTCATTTTTAGCTTTTTTGATTGTTATCCTCAGCTCTTAGGGTTTTTGGGTGACCTCCGGATGAGGATAATCGACTGTATAATGAAGACCTCGGCTCTCTTTGCGTTCCAGTGCCTGACGCATTATCAGGTAGGCAACGTTGATGATGTTGCGCAGTTCGCACAGCTGGCGCGTCGGTTTGCTCTGACGGAAGAGTTCTTCTGTCTCCTGATAGAGAATGTCAAGACGGTTCCAAGCCCGTTTTAACCGCAGGTCGCTTCTGACGATTCCAACATAATAACCCATTATCTGGTTCACTTCTTTCTCCGATTGTGTGATAAGAACCATCTCTTCAGGATGAGCAGTGCCCTCATCATTCCATTCGGGCACGTCGTTGCGGAAATCGTATTCACCGAGATGTTCCATCGCATGGCGGGCGGCGGCGTCTGCATATACCACAGCTTCTATAAGCGAGTTGCTGGCGAGGCGGTTGCCGCCGTGCAGTCCGGTGCATGAGCATTCGCCGATGGCATAGAGTCGGTCGATGGAACTGCGTCCGTCGAGGTCGGTCTCGATTCCTCCGCAAAGATAGTGGGCGGCGGGGGCTACCGGAATCATATCTTTCGTAATGTCAATTCCAAGCGAGAGGCATTTTTCATAGATATTCGGGAAATGACGTTTTGTTTCTTCCGGATCTTTATGGGTTACGTCAAGATAAACGTGGTCCGTGCCATTGAGTTTCATTTCCGAGTCAATGGCGCGAGCCACGATATCGCGTGGAGCCAAAGAGAGCCTCGGATCATACTTATGCATGAATTCTTCTCCGTCAAGATTACGGAGCACGGCACCATATCCTCTCATAGCTTCAGTGATAAGGAATGAAGGTCGGTCGCCCGGATTATAGAGAGCTGTGGGATGGAACTGGATGAATTCCATATCGCGCACATTCCCTTTTGCACGATAGACCATCGCGATTCCGTCGCCTGTGGCTATCAGCGGATTTGTGGTCGTTGTATAGACTGCGCCGACTCCCCCGGTTGCCATTACCGTTACCTTAGCAAGGAAAGTATCGATTTTTTCCGATTCTTCGTTAAGCACGTATGCGCCGTAACAGCAGATGTCGGGAGTGCGTCGCGTAACGATTTTTCCCAAATGATGCTGAGTGATGATCTCAACGGCGAAATGATGTTCGAAGACATCGATCAGGCGGTTGTTTCTCACGCTTTCCACGAGGCGCTGCTGAATCTCAGCCCCGGTATTGTCGGCATGATGAAGGATCCTGAATTCGGAATGTCCTCCTTCCCGGTGAAGATCGAAATCTCCTTTCTCATTTTTATCAAAATTTACGCCCCAGGATATCAACTCCCGGATTTGTGCAGGAGCATTGCGGACTACTTTCTCCACGGCTTCGGGCTTGCTCAGCCAGTCGCCGGCAATCATGGTATCGTTAATATGTTTGTCGAAATCATCGACTTCCATATTTGTCACTGATGCAACTCCTCCCTGTGCGAAGAAGGTATTGGCTTCATCAAGAGAAGATTTGCATATAATTGCCACACGTGCTCCATCGCGGGCGGCTTTCAGAGCGAAGCTCATCCCGGCTATACCGGAGCCAATCACTAAACAATCGTATTTGTAGGTCATGTTGGAATGTATATGCGCAATCCGTTCTCACCTCCCGTAGCGGCTTTTATGCTTCTTTGCCGATGAATTCGAGATGTGGAACGGTTACAATTCCCAAAATTACAAATTAATTTTGGGAATCTACCTATCACGATAAAAAAATCATGCGCAGAGTTCACCGCTAATAACGGTGTCAAGACCCGATTCATAAAAAAAGGGCCTTATAGGTTTATTTCTTTACTGCTCGTTGTTTATGTCGGAATAGCGGGCATCGGCGTCAAGTTTGTCGTTGGCCATCATAACTTCCATTTCACGTTGAAGCACAGTCTTTATGGCTTCAAGGTCAGACTCGGAAAATTCAGGATAGCCTTCCACTTCCGCTTTCATATCCTCGCTCACCTGAACTATTTTCGGTGTTGAGAGATACGCATGGGGTTCTCCGGGAAATTTCTTGTCAAGAAAGTCCTTAACTTCTTTTTCGATACGTTCGAGTATTCCCGAACTGCGAAGTGGCATACCGTCTTCCGTGTTGTCGAGAACTATTTTATATTTTTCAGAATCTCCGAAACTGATAATATAAGTCTTCTTCTCTGTTTCCATAGTTTTTACTGTTGGGTAATATGTTTCTTAACTTTACTTACTTATTATTTAAAAACGGAATATTTGCCGATATGGTTCAGGAAGTATGAATCATGGTCGGCGGATATTTGAGAGATTGCGTTGCAAACCTTCTTGTCCGGAACGGCGCAGTGGAGATCGTTGAAGCCTGTATTTCATCATTTCGGCATTAATTTCTGTCATAGAGCTGTCAGCGAGCGACAGAATTTCCTGACGGGGAGAGAATTCCGGTATGAGAGTGTTATTTCGCGGATTTCTATCCGGGGAGTTATAATGGCAAACACGCAGACATCGGTCGCATCCGAAAAATGTATTGCGTCCGGCTGCCGAGGCCATTATTTCTACGGAAATTGTGTCTTCCCATTGTCCGCGATGTTCTATTGTGAGATAATTCAGACACCGGCGTGAGTCGATCAACCCATCTTCCGAAAGAGCTCCGGTCGGACATGCCTTCAGGCATGCGCCGCAATGGTCGCAGTTTTTACTGCACGATTCATCGGGCTCAAAATCATTGGTAGTTATTAATTCTACAAGAAAAACCATGCTCCCTATCCCGGGTATAATTATTGCTCCATTGTCTCCCCGATAGCCGATTCCGGCCTTTTGGGCCCAGTATTTCTCTCTAATCGGAGCTGAATCAATACATATTCTCCATTCCCCTCCTATTTTCTCGCGGAGCTCTTTTACAATCGGACGCAGACGTTTGCGGAGTGCGTCATGATAATCGTCTCCGTAAGCGTATGCGGCTATCATGGGGTAGGAAAGAGGTCGGAATTCCGCGGGACGGTAGTCAAAAGCAAGCGATATTATAGTTCGTGCTCCCTCAAGCAATAGCCTGGGGTCGCGTTTTATTTCCGGATAATTCGCCATATAGTCCATCCCGGCGTTGTAGCCGGCTTTGAGCCAGCTTTGAAATCTCCGCCATTCTTCATCATCGACCGGCTCAGCCGAAGCGAAACCTACGGCACATGCCCCGGCATCGAGCAGACGTTGTCGCACTTCGTTTTTCATTTGCGTCCGAAGTCTGCCGGAATCTCTCCCCAGCGGTCGGTGTCCCATTTTAGAATCTTTGAACTATAGTGATTTGTATTGAGCCAAGACAAGGCTCTGGCCATCATGTCGAAACTTTTTTTATTTTCCGGAGATGCTTCAAGTTGTGTCTTAATTTTACGGTTGCGCACCCAGGCCATTCCTGTCACGGAGTCAGAATATATGGTATGGCTTTCCCCCTTTGATTTCATCAGAGCGAGGGCATGCACAATGGCAAGAAATTCGCCGATATTATTGGTGGATTTCTCAAAAGGTCCTACTCTGAAGAGTTCGCGTCCCGACATAAGTTCTACACCCCGATATTCCATACGCCCCGGATTGCCGAGACACGATGCATCGACAGCCCATCCGTCAAGGTCGATTTCCGGAAAAGCGAAATAGTCGGGTTTGCCATGTTCGGGAATATTTTTACGCGAGGCATTGAGCAGTAGATTACCTAATTCTTTTTTTTCTTCGCGCATTGTTCCATTTCTATATGCTTCGGCGGCTTCAGCAGCGGTGGCATAACTTTTGAATAGAGCACCCGGAAAATCATCCACTTGCTCCATCGCATCCGAAAAGTCATCATAAACTCCCGGTTGCCGGCCTTTCCAGACCACATAAAATCTTTTTGAATAATTCAAGTTCTTTATGTTTTTTCTTAGTAATCTATATAATCCGGGTAATCGGAAATTTGAAAAAAGGGTCTATTTAAAAACAGGTTCCCTCCGATAGATATATTCAGCCCTCAATCGGTCAAAACGGTCGGGATTCTTTTCCAGAAGAATCGTGTCGGCGAAAGGATCGTAGGAGTCTTTTATTATTGATGCTTCTACACGTTCGGGAATCACGTATGCTCCGGCAAGTCCGGATTTATCTACTTCAAACCCGAAATGTCTTTCCATCGATTCAAGGCTCATACGTGTAGCACGCTGTTTCCCTTCAAGAGAATAACCGGCGATATGGAAAGTTCCGATATCCACTTTCCCAAGCATCGCAGCGTCTATTTCCGGCTCACCCTCCCACGTATCGATAACAGTCATAAGGTCCTGATGATCCAATGCACTCGACAGAGCCTTGAAATCCACTACCGGACCGCGGGCAGCGTTTACGAGTATCCCCCCTTTCCGCATCATTCGCAATTCCGGTTCCCCTACCAGATGGTAGGTCGGATTTTCCCCCGTACGTATCAGCGGCGTATGTAGGGTGATGACGTCGCATTCCGACATGATCTTCTTCAGCGGAGCATAGTTATCGGGAATCCCTGCCATCTGTCGGGGAGGGTCGCTTACGAGCACTTCCGCCCCCATCTTCCGCCCCCAGTCGGCAACGATGCTCCCGACATTACCGCATCCCACCACTCCGAGCTTAAGGTTATCAGGGTTTAGGCCGAGATGCAACAGTGATGACCATACATATTGCGCCACGCCCGGGGCATTGCAGCCGGGCGCATTGGCAGTTTTTATTCCTGCTGAATGGAGCCAGGGAAGGTCAAACTGATCCATCCCTATTGTGGCAGTTGCAATAAACTTTACCCGACTTCCTTCAAGCAGTCGCCTGTCGCAACGGGTTCTGGTCCGGATTATCATTGCATCGGCATCCGCCACTGCCTCCGGCGTAAATTCATCTTGATCGAGATAGCGTGTCCGGGCCACAGGTTCGAGTCTGTCTTGTATGAAAGGGATATCCTTATCGATCGCTATCAGCGGTTTTTTCATCTTTATCGGTTTTATGAACGAGAATTAGAAGCTAAAATCCCAGTTAGCAATGTTTACAGTCATAAAGGCGAAGAAAGTTATATATATCACACCAAGAACAGACAGAACTATTCTTTTATGACTGAAATTCCATAGATTCAGGAAATTGGCAGTTTGTACGGCGACGGTCATGTAGAAGGTAGCCAGATAAGCTGTGATATTTCCATAATCAAGTATCAGACAAGCTATCGAGACAAGGCCCAGAATGGAGACCGCATTATTAAGAATGCGCCGACGTGTGTTGCCGGCATAGAGTTTCATGGCGTTGTTAAGTGCAAATATCAAACCCAGGATGATAGTCAGTCCGCAATTAAGAAGGCCGATCAATATATACTCATTATACTCAAATCCTTCGAAAAGAGTCGTCAAATCGGGCATGGTAAATGCATCCGGAGGGATTATGCCAAGGCCGATCACTACCCAATAGGGTGCGGCAAGGCCCATAAGAAATGCTAAAAACTCTCTTATCCGGAAACATTTTAAAGCTATTCCTATAAGTATATAGGCCGGAGCCATGAAAAGAAACCCGTATTGAAACATGGAGCCGACAGCAAGTAGAGTAGCTACCACAAATACTTCTTGCGCCGCGTTGCGTTGCTGATAGCAACTGAACATTATGCTCAGCGACAGCAGATTCACGAGAGCCATTATCATAGACGACCCGAGCATCCCCGAAATCCAGGGATTGGAGGCTGCCATTATGAGGAACATGGCGGGGAGCACCGGCTCTGTGCTCTGGATTATATTGTAAATCTTATTGAAGAAATATAGCGATAGGGCTATTAGGAATATCAGTGATACATTGATTATCCACGAAGCCGGAGGAAGAAGGGGCCATAGATTGGGCGACTCGATACATATTCCATGATTTACGGGGGCATCTGAAGGTGTCCCTACAAAATACGTTATGGCGCACATCAACAGAGCCAGCAATATGGCTGCGGCTGTATCGACTTTCCCTATTCTTTTGTCAAGGCGTATCAGCGGTTTAATCATATTTCAAACCTATATCAGTGCGGAAACAGGCACTATTGAATTTTACATGTCGGGCCGCTTCCTGAGCTGCGCAGGCTGCCTCCTGCATCAGGGGTTTCAACGCCGCTACAATGGCTACCCGGCCTCCCGTCGTGATATAATCTCCATCCTGATTGCGGTAGACTTCTCCCGGAAAAATATAAATTCCATCTTCTTCGTTTCCGCTATCAAGACCTGATACAACCTCTCCTTCCGGCGTTTCAGCCGGATATCGGTCGGAGCAAACACACACGGCTACACAGTTTTTTTCTGTAACCCGGAGTTCGACACGAGGAAGTGTATGTGCGGCCATAGCATCAATTACGTCAAGCAGATCGTTTTCTATGCGTGGTAACTGAGCTTCAGTTTCCGGGGCGCCGGGCCGCACATTATATTCGAGAACGAGAGGGTCTCCCTCTACGTTCTTGATTCCTATATAAAGGAATCCGAAATAGTGCATATCTTCCGATACAAGACCGCGTAGGGTAGGCCGGATAATTCGTCTTTCTATTTTGTCGAGAAATTCATTGTCGACAAAAGATACAGGTGATTCGGCCCCCATTCCTCTTGTATTTTCTCCGTGTCCCCCCTCATGGCGTCGTTTATAGTCGCGCGCCGGGGGCAGCATGATATAGTCTTCGCCATCGACGAGTAGAATAATCGAGCATTCCTCGCCTTTTACGTATTCTTCGATTATCACTGTTTCAGAAGCGTGGCCGAATTTCCCGCCGAGCATCTCGCGAAGGATATCTTTTGCTTCGGCAGCTGTCGTGGCAAACAGCACTCCGAGGCCGCGGGCAAGTCCATCGGCTTTCAGCACGTAGGGAGGATCGAGGCTATCGATAAATCCGTCTCCTTCATCAAGAGTGTCGGTTGTGACGGTCATGAATCGCGGGGTCGGAATGATGTTGCGGCTCATGAATTCTTTGGCAAACTCTTTGCTCCCCTCCAGTCGGGCGCAATTTCTATCGGGCGCGATTACGGTGCAGAGATCTGAGAGCTCATCGGCAATACCTGCAGTAATCAGACGTTCATCGCCTACAAGAACCAGGTCTATATTTTCCTTCGTGATCAATTCGCGCAACCGGCGAAATTCCGTGTCGTCAGAAAGCAATTGATCTTCCCGTTCTGTTTCGTCAGGAATGCGGAATAACTGTCCGAGCCGTGGACTCTTGCTGATTTTGGCAGCAAATGCACTTTCTCTTCCACCTCTTCCGAGGATCAGTATGTTATGCTTCTGTTTCATTTACAATCTGGTCATCCCCGAAATTATTTTTCTTTTTACGGGAACGCATAGGCCTGTCGGAAAATTTATAGGCATTCTCAGCTGAAATCTTCGGTCCCTGAGGTTTTACTTCGACTGCTTTTCCATATCTTTCTTTCCGGAAATCACGGGAGCGATCCTCGCGTTTACGGGAGTCATCACGTTTGCGGAAGTCTTCGTGTTTACGAAACTCGCGGGGACGATCGTCTCGCTGTCTTTCGTCACGTCTATGGAATTCGCGGGCGGGGCGCTCATCGCGTCTGCGGAATTCGTCACGTTCCCTGAAGTCGCGGGCCGGACGCTCCTCTCTACCTTGGAACTCTCGCGGAACATCGTCATATTTTCGCTTGCGCTCGTTTTTTTTGTCGCGGTCGAATTTTTTATCACGGGCATTCTTTTTGTTTTTGCCTGCATTCCCGGAATGTCCGAATTTCTTTGTCTCCCGGTTCCATTCATCGTCGGAGAGATGTCTCATTTTTTTAGGTCCGTGCATCTCTTCCTCATCTTCCAGCCCATAACGACTCACAATCCCTCCGTCGGCACGGAAATCATTATAGCTGCCATTGAAGAGGACATATTCACGTAGCACACATTCCAGACTTCCGTTGAGGAGCGGAATCTTCAATGATGGCTTGAGCCCAATGTTATTGAATTCATCTCCATCCAATCCGATGATCCAGGCGTGCCAGCCGGAGAAATATTTTTTGAGTGTAGATCCTATCGAGCGATAAAGTTCGGAGATATCATCCGGTTTGAGACGCTCGCCGTAGGGAGGATTCATCACAAGAACTCCGGGATCGGGATTGTCGGTCCAGTCGGAGAAGGGGCGGCAGGTGAGCTCAATCATCTCTTCAACTTTCGCTTCCTTGATGTTCTTGCGGGCAATCGCTACTGCATCGGGCGAGATATCTCCACCATATATCTTGAAATTAAAATCGCGTTCTGCCGAATCATCATTATAGATCTCTTCGAATAATTCCTCATTGAAATCAGGCCATTTCTCGAATGCGAAGCTGCGGCGGTAGATTCCGGGATTGATGTTGGCTGCAATCAGGGCAGCCTCGATAAGGAATGTTCCGGAGCCACACATCGGGTCGGCGAAATTGCAGTCGCCGCGCCATCCTGTTTTCATGATAATTCCGGCAGCCAGCACCTCGTTGATCGGTGCCGGTGTCTGTGCCACGCGATAGCCGCGTTTTGATAGCGATTCGCCGCTTGAGTCGAGCGAGATCGTGACACGGTTCTCGAAGATATGCACGTTGAAGATTATATCTGCATCGGATACACTTATTGAGGGACGTTTGCCATATTTATCCTGAAAATGATCTACGATTCCATCTTTCACGCGATAGGTCACATAGCGGGAATGAGTAAACTCCTCGCTGTTTACGGTGGAGTCGATTGCAAACGTGGTCTGTGGCGTCATATATTTCTCCCAGTCGATATCCCTGACAATATCATATAGCTCATCGGGATCCTCAGCTGTGAATTTTTCAATTGGTTTCAGTATTCTCAGAGCCGTGCGGCAGCTGATGTTGGCGCGATACATCAAGGCAAGGTCTCCTTCGAAACTTACCATTCTACGCCCCATTTCTACATTTTCCGCTCCAAGTGATATCAGCTCGTCGCGAAGCACATCTTCAAGACCCTGAAAAGTCTTGGCAACCATTGAAAATTTATTTTCCATCGGTCTTTATTAAATATCTTTTTTAATGTTCAACACTTAGACCTCCCAATGGGGTCTTACTGATTAATCCACAGGCCCTCAGACCTGTGGATTAATTATTGTGTATTGTCAGAATACTATTTTTGATGAAGAAGAATCCGATCCGGTTTCTTTTTTCTGCTGATATGGGTTTGAACGCCCACGCGTTATGGCATCGAGCGTTTCGTTGAAACGGGGATCGCGGTTATAGGTCGGATTTCTTTCAAGCAGCGCTATAACCTCAAAATTATCGAATTGAGAGGGCTTGAGCACGGCATATCTCAGCTTATCGGAATCGCGTTCCTGTTTCTTGAGCTTATCGTGGCCGTAGATCTCACGCATCTCATCTTTTATTTTGTCTTCTTCTGCCCGGGCACGTATCTCGTCATCATTTTCATTTTCGTAACTATCCATGATAATTACGTCTGTTTCCTGAGCCTCCTTATCGGCACGCTCATCTCCGAAAGTGACTACGCCTCCGGTTTCTCCGGGTTTCTTGTCGGAAGATGATTTGGACTTGCCGCCACCTTCGAATTTTTTACCGCCACCGACGCTCACATCAAAACCGGACGCAAGCACAGTGATCTTCACTTTATCGCCCATAGTGGGGTCGTCGCCGATACCCCATTTCACGTCGATGCTCGAGGGCAGCTTATTGGTGAACTGGGTAATTTCGGCTATCTCCTCCGCCCGTAGAGGCTTGGGGGAGTCTTTCCAACAGATAAACTTCAGCAACAGCCGCTTTGAGGTGTATATGTCGTGAGCTTTCAACAGCGGAGAGTGCAGAGCATTGTGAATTGCATCGGAGATGCGGTTATCCCCTTCTCCCACGGCTGTGGATATGATTGCTGTTCCGCTATCCTTGAGCGTTGTCTTAACGTCCTGGAAATCGACGTTGATATAACATTGCTCGGAGATGATTTCCGAGATGCTTCGGGCTGCATTCGCAAGAGTGTCGTCGGCTTTGTTGAACGCGTTGAAGAAATTGAGGTCGCTGTAGAGTTCCAGCAGCGATTCATTGTTGATCATCAGCAGGGAGTCGACATGCTTCTTCATCTCTTTTGCTCCTTCAAGAGCCTTGAGAATTTTCTTTTCTCCCTCAAACATGAAGGGGACGGTCACGATTCCGATTGTGAGCATTCCGGCATCTTTGGCGATGCGGGCCACAACCGGGGCAGCTCCCGTTCCGGTTCCTCCTCCCATACCGGCCGTGATGAATACCATCTCGGTCTTATCGTTGAAAAGATTCCGGATGTTGGCTTCGCTTGCCTCGGCACATTGGCGGCCGATCTCAGGACGGTTGCCCGCTCCGAGACCATGAGTGATTTCCGGACCCAGCAGCAGTTTTGTCTCGATTGGCGACATATTGAGCGCCTGCTGGTCGGTGTTGCAGACCACAAAGTTAATATTTGGAATATTCTGCGAATACATGTAGTTTACGGCATTGTTGCCGCCGCCTCCTACTCCGATCACTTTGATAATGGCCTCGTTAGTATCTTTCACAAACCCCGATGCATCGGTTATGTCTTTGATTTCGGTGGTATTGTTGTTTGTATCCATTTAGGTATGTTTTAGGAGATGAGTTTCTTATTCGTCAAAAAGATCCGAGTCGTCCATATCCGGGCCAACGAATATCCCGGCAATTTTTTCGCTGAAGCTGTTAAGCCATCCTCTTTTCTTTTCTTTTTTAGGTTTACGCACTTTCAGCTTCTCCTCTTTTTCTTCCTCCTCTTCAGGAGCTGTGCCGGTGACAGGGAGTTCTTCCGCTTTCGGGTCTTCCACACATTCGATATCGCTTTCCATTGCGCCTGAATAGAGCACGCTGGCTATTTCAATAATTTCGGAGGAAGAAGCTTTCGGATCTTCAACTTTTATATAAAGCGGGAGAGTGCCGCGTTTAACACTGAGGCCGCTTTTTGTGGAGAGCAGATCAAGCATGCCTGCGAGCTTGCTTCCTCCGCCGATACAGATGATACCTGCCGGGAGATCCTGTTCTTTAAGCTCGGCATAATCAATTTGTTCCACAATATTTGCCACAATCTCCTCCGCACGGGCCACGATAATGTTGGCAACCTTGTCCATGCTTACGCCGTGGAAATTGAGAGTAGTCGGATTTTCGCGGGCTATGGCATTGCCGGAGGTGAGTTTGATATCTTCGGCACGCTCCTCAAGCATCTTTTCCGAGGTCATGTCGCGGGTGATGTTCCGGCCTCCGAGCGGGAGAGTTGCGAAATAGCGCAGGTGGCCTCCTTTGTAAATTGTCACGGTAGTCGTTTCCGCTCCCATATCCACAAGCATACAACCCAAACGTCGTTGTTCTGGAGTGAGTATGAGCTGTCCGACCGACAAGGCAGTCACGGCCATTCCTTCAATGCGAAGACCGAGTTTATCCTGGATTGTCCGCTGAAGATTTCTTCTTATTTCGGGGCGGCATACGATGAGGTCGAAAACAGCACTTATGCTGTTGCCGACCATTCCTTTTGGTGATGCCGTTTCGGTAATGCCGACAGTATATATACGAGGCACGGCATCAACCACTTCAAGCGAACTGTCAATTGCCGTATGCAGAGCCTGGGTCTTGAGATTATTGAGGATTTCTTCTGTGATTTCAGTTTCCTCAGGCAACTGAATTCTGACTTCGGTCGATATGCTTCTTACGGAACGTGCCGAAAGACCTACGAAGACTCCCGAGATTTTGCGCGGCGCTACGGCTGGATTGTGCTGAATCTTATTGATTATCCTGTTGATGCGTAACGCGGTTTCTTCAAGATTCTGGATTACGCCATATTTCACGGCCTCGACACCTTTCTCCTGTTCACAGGCAATTATGTCGAGCTGGCCGGCCTCACGAGCTTTGCCCACGACGGCCATAATCTTTGAGCTGCTTATTTCTATGGCAGCCACATATCTCTGTTCACTCATATATTGTCCGGAGTTGCCGGTTGGGTTTGATTGGTTGTGGTATTATCGTTTGTTGAGTTATTATTCTGTTTTGTTTCTGCCGCCGGTTGTTCCGTTGGAGTATTTACCGGAGTTGGAGCATCTGGAAGTGTGCCCTCCTCAAGGTCGTGCTCCTCCACATATTCTTCGCTATGGTTGAGCTTTGTCTTGTTGCGGCGTGTTGCCACTACCTGATTGCGGAATTTCACTGATATCGTGTCATACTCCTCCCAACCTTTATAGGGCATCACTTTGTGGTAGAAGCGCATCAGCACATCGCGTTTCTCTGCCAACCTCGTAGTGTCACCGAAATTTATGACGTGGCCTGCTACTCTTGGAACAATTATCAGGTTATGGCTGTCGCGGGCATCGATCATTCCCGTAATTTCCGAAAGGGTCTTGTCTTCGCGGATAAACTTTATCAGCGGAAGCACGGTTTCGGGAGTGAATGAGCTGTTGAAGTTCCCTCTCACTACCGGCACGTCGGTAAAGAATTCGGCACGCGATTCTATATTTTTCCCATCCTTATTGACGTAATAAGATTTATTTCCCGTGAAGACGCGCATCACCGGGACAAGGGGCACCACTTCCACTTTCATACACCCTGTTGATGTAAGCATACAGTTCACACTCTCGAAATTACTGAGAGATGTGAGATATAGTTCGATTTTACGCGTGTTGATTTCATTGAGGCGTCGGCCTATAAGTTTCTCCGGATATTTTCTGAGTTCGGCTTTTACACCACGCTTGATGATTGAATCCATCGGAGTATTTCCCGCTACCGTAACGTCTATTCCTTCGCAGACATGAAGGTCGGCCTGCCTGTGAGCCCATACGGCCATAAGGGCCGAGTAGACCACGAGCAGGGTCAGGATAGACCATTTCAGTATCGTCGATTTTTTCATCGTGCTTTCAGAATTGCCTCTATTTCGGGTAACAGCCGGTCGATGTCGGCAGCCCCGAGTGTCATAAGAATGTCAAAGTTACTATTTTTTATGAGATTTAGCAAATCTTTGCGTTCGCAATATCTTTTTTCAGAGCTTTTTACTTTGTCAAGAATCGTGTGGGTGGAAATTCCTTCGATCGGTTCCTCGCGCGCCGCATAGATTTCCGGCATGATAACTTCATCGGCCGATGAAAGAGCTTGGGCAAATTCAGGGGCGAAATCGCGGGTCCGGGTGTAAAGATGAGGTTGGAAAATCACGCTGATGCGATGACCCGGATATAACTTTCTTACGGATTGTATCGAAGCTTCTATCTCATTGGGACTATGGGCATAATCATCAATCAGAATACTCCCGGACGTTGTGCCGTCGAGATATATTTCGAAACGCCTTTTTGCTCCTTTGAATGTTTTTAGTCCGGCCTTCACTTCTTCCGGGGTGGCCCCGGCGGTTAAAGAAGCGGCGGCTGCGGCCACTGCATTATCAATATTGATCTCTACGGGCACTCCCGGCTCCATATCCTCAATTCGTATGTCGGGCCCGACCAGAGTGAAGCGTATCTTACCATCGCCGAAGCGGATATCTTCGGTATGCCAGTCTCCTTCCGAGCCTCCGCTGTAGGTCTGTACCGTTACGTCCGGCCCGGGCTGAGGTTTATATTTGAGTCCGGTATGCGTTATAAGCGTCCCTCCGGGTCTTATCAGTGAGGTAAAGTAAGAGAATGCTTCAAGATAATGAGCTTCATCTCCGTAAATATCAAGATGATCGGGATCGGTGGAGGTAACTACTGCTATCTTGGGCGAAAGACGATGGAAGGAGCGATCGTATTCATCGGCTTCGATTACCGTCACATCCGATTGTTCGTCGAGCACGAGGTTGCTGTCGGTGTTGCGTAGAATCCCTCCGAGAAAAGCCGTACAGCCCGGACGTGCATTCCGGAGGATGTTGGCAATCATTGAGCTTGTCGTGGTTTTTCCATGTGAACCGGCAACACATATAGCATCTGAATGACACGTGATTTTTCCTAATAGAGCGGCACGTTTTATCACTTCAAAGCCGTTGCGACGGAAATATGATAATATTTCATTGCTTTCCGGCACAGCCGGAGTGTAGACCACGAGTGTATCTTCCGGGTTACGGAAACTTTCGGGAATCTCATCTGCCGAATCGGTGAATGTGAGCTCTGCCCCTTCCTCTTCCAGACTCATTGTCAGGGCTGAGGGTGTACGGTCGTAACCGGCCACTTCCGCTCCATGTCGCAGATAATATCTCACGAGATTAGCCATGCCGATTCCTCCGGCACCTACAAAATATAATTTTCGGGCTATCATTTTTCTATTATTTCCACCACTTGGTCTACAATTTTTTCATCACTGTCCGGGAGCGCCATGGCTCGAATATTCTCACCCATTTTTTTCAGACGTCCCGGGTCGGCCATAAGCTCGCAAATAGCCGGAATCAGTTTTTCTCTCGCTTCGACGTCTCTCACCATTATGGAGGCATCGCGTTCGGAAAGCGCCAATGCATTTTTCGTCTGATGATCTTCGGCCACATTGGGAGAGGGTACGAGTACGGAAGGTTTGCCTAAAAGTTCGAGTTCGCTTATTGACCCGGCACCGGCCCGCGATACAACCAGATCAGCGGCCGCGTATGCCGAGGCCATATCTGTGATGAAAGGAGTCACCACAGTCCCTTTGAGTCCTTTAGCAGCTTTTGTGCCGCGATCACCGAAATTCTTACCGGTCTGCCATATCACCTGCATCCCTTTGTCGACAAGAGTTTTAAGTCCCGCTTCGAGACTTTCGTTCAGTGTCAGGGCTCCCAGACTTCCCCCTACTATCAGCACGGTAGGAAGCTCTGCGGCCAGCCCGAAGCTTTCGCGGGCCTGTTGTCGTGGGCGGGAGCTGTCGGTCAGTTCCTTACGTACCGGATTTCCGGTCATCACGATTCGTTCGCGCGGAAAGAAACGCTCCATGCCGTCGTAAGCCACGCAGATACGCGTTGCATCCGCTGCGAGCATCTTATTGGTTACTCCGGCATAAGAATTCTGTTCCTGTAGGAGTGTCGGCACTCCTTTCTGCTGCGCAGCTTTCAGCACAGGGCCCGAGGCATAGCCACCTACTCCGATTGCTATGTCGGGTTTGAAATCGCGCACTATCTTGCGGGCTTTGGTAATACTCTTGGCAAGCTTATATAGCACACTGAAATTTTTCAGAAGATTTCGCCTGTTGAAACCGGCCACGGGCAGACCGATGATATTATATCCGGCCTGAGGCACTTTCTCCATCTCCATTCTGTTGTCTGCACCCACGAACAAAATCTCCGGATTATCAAGCCTCCTTTTGAGAGCATTGGCGATAGATATGGCCGGGAAGATATGTCCTCCTGTGCCTCCTCCGCTTATCAGTATTTTATATTTCTTTCCCATAGACAGTGTCTTTTTTTTCAGTTGTTATTTAGTGGCGTAAGCGCTGCTGTAGTTTTCAGCCTGAAGATCTTCGGGAAGTTCCTTGAGCTCGGCCTTAATTTCTTTCTTATTTCCGGAAGTGACGGCATAACGGCTAACGGAGAGCATGATTCCGATTGCCGCCGACATCACGAGGATGGATGTTCCTCCTTTAGATATGAAAGGCAATGGCTGGCCGGAGACCGGAAAGAGCCCGGTTACGATAGCCATGTGAACGAGAGCCTGAAAGACAATCATCACGGCACATCCCATTATCAGGAAGGCCGGAAATGCACGTGAGCATTTGAAGGCTATTCGGCCGGCTCGCGCCACAAGCATCAGGAAAAGCAGCAGCAGGCAGGCTCCGCCGATAAACCCCGTATCTTCAACTATAATGGAATATATATAATCGGAGAATGCCAAGGGTAGACGCGCGCTTTCGCGTGAGTTGCCGGGACCCTGACCTACAAGGCCACCGTTTGCCTGAGCGAATTTGGAAAATATAACTTGTCGATTCAGATCATCAATTGGATCGTCGGGTTGAACGCCTGCAATAAATCGTGAGATACGTCCCTTATGTGTATGTGCACGTCCGCCTCCGTTATTTCCTTCAGACCGCACGCCGGCTATTCCGGAAGTCTGCTCAATGGCTACCGCATCGAATTCGGAGGTTGAGGGAGCCATATATTTTATCATTACAAGTGCTCCCACTCCGACTGCATAGACAAGCATTACCATCAGGAATTTCTTCCATTGAATCCCGCCAATAAGAAACATACTGATACTAACACCCATGATGAGAATCATATTGGTCAGACCGTTACTCCATAGTGCGGCTCCGAAGAGCATTGCAGTGGTTGCGCAGAGTATAACCCCACGATTGCTTACTCCTCCGGGGCATTGGTTACGCGACAATATCGTGGCCAAAAGCAAGACAACCGATAGTTTCACTATCTCTGCGGGCTGGATGGTGAAGCCGGCGATACTGATAGCGCGCTGCGCATCGTTGATATTTACACCGATCAGCGAGGAAAGCAGCAGAAGACCGAGTGAGAATATTGCAAAGGCAACGGCAAACCATCGGAAATAAATGTAATGCACTTTCTGAAGCCATAATACAATTCCTAATCCGAGAGCCAGAAAGATTCCGTGACGTAAAAGCGGGGTATATACATTCTGCGATGTCACTTCGGAGCTCGAAGCACTGAAGAGCTCCACTACACTTACCAGCAGAAACATTATATATATCCCCCATATATAAGGATCAGCTCCGGATCGTTTCATAGCTTTAAATCCGGCTTTCCCTTTATTTTTTTCGCTTCCGGAAGCTTCGACAGCCATTGAGCCGGTATTTGTCTCGACGGCCACCCCATCAATTGTTTCTTTTATTTCTATCCCCTTCATTTGTTAATTGGAGTAATTGGATTTATTAGAGTAATTTGATTTATTGGATATCTCGCACTGTTATTTCTTTACATTCAGCTTTTTCACTGCATCTTTGAATTTTCTTCCGCGGTCTTCATAGCTTGTGAAGAGGTCGAAGCTCGCGCAGCAGGGGGAGAGGAGCACGGTGTCGCCGTTTCTTGCAAGACGCGCACATTCCGCTACGGCTTCTTCTATGGAATGCGTATCGCTGATTTCAGCCACTTTCCCTCCGAAAAATTCAAGAAGTTTGGAATTATCCTTTCCCATGCAAACAATTGCGTGTACTTTTTCTTTAACGAGCGATTCGATTTCGGTATAATCGTTTCCCTTATCTTTCCCTCCGAGAATCAGCACTACAGGAGTGGTCATGCTGTCGAGCGCATACCAGGTGGAATTTACATTTGTAGCTTTGGAGTCATTTACGTAGCGCACTCCTTCGATAGTATCTACATATTCCAGTCGGTGTTCTACGGCTTCAAAGTCTTCGAGGGCTTTGCGGATTTTATCTTTCTTTATATCAAGCAACGATGCCGAAAGCCCGGCAGCCATTGAGTTATAAAGATTGTGAAGGCCGGTCAGCGAGAGTTTGTCGCGAGGGATTTCCCACACTTCTCCCGGAGTGTCGAACCGCACGATTCCATTATCGACGTATGCTTTAACCCCCTCTTCATGGAATTCGCTGAAAGGCATCTGCATCGCCTCGATCTGAAGATTCCGGATTTGTTCCGTAACTATGGGATCATCCTTCCAATAGATAAAATAATCCTCTTCAGTCTGATTCTGAAGAATGCGGAACTTGGCTTTGACATAATTCTCCATCTTATGGTCGTAGCGGTCGAGGTGGTCGGGGGTGATATTCATTATCACTGCTATATCGGCTTTGAAGTCGTACATGTTCTCAAGCTGAAAGCTCGATAGCTCGATTACATAGACCTCATGCGGATCGCGTGCTACCTGCAGAGCCAGACTCTTGCCAACGTTTCCTGCCAGACCCACATCAAGACCTGCTTCTCGCAGAATATGATAGGTGAGAAGCGTGGTGGTGGTTTTTCCGTTGCTACCTGTGATGCATACCATCCGGGCTTTAGTATAACGGCCGGCAAATTCGATTTCCGACAGCACCGGGATTCCTTTCTCCATGATTTTCTTTACCATAGGAGCGTATGGAGGAATACCGGGACTTTTTATGACGAGGTCGGCCTCAAGAAGACGTTCTTCCGTGTGTCTGCCCTCTTCGAATGCAATATTCTCTTCAATAAGAATATCTCTATATTTATCTGGGATAATTCCCATATCGCTCAGGAATACATCCATCCCTTTCTCTTTGCCGAGGATGGCGGCACCAACTCCGCTTTCTCCTCCGCCGAGCACGATAAGTTTCTCTTTTTTCATCTTATTTTCAGTGTTACGAAAGTAAGGGCAGCCAAAAGGATGCCTACAATCCAGAAGCGTATCACAATCTTTGATTCCGGAATTGCGTTGAAGGGGCGTTTAAGAAGCACTGCATCGCCTGAAACACCCTGTTTCTGGAAATGATGATGAAGAGGGGTCATCTTGAAGATACGACGCCCTTCACCATAGCGTTTTTTTGTATATCTGAAATATCCGACCTGAAGCATTACGGAAAGATCTTCAAGGAAGAATATCAGGCAGAGCAAGGGAATCAGTAGTTCTTTGCGGATCAGGATGGCGAAGACCGCCAGAATTCCACCAAGAGTGAGACTTCCCGTATCCCCCATGAAAACCTGGGCCGGGAAAGCATTATACCAAAGGAATCCGACAAGGGCTCCAATGAATGCTCCGGCATATACGGTGAGTTCTTCCGACCCCGGAATATACATTATATTGAGGTAACTTGAATAAATCACGTTGCCTCCCAGATATGCCATTATCAGCAGGGCTACTCCGATTATGGCTGAGGTGCCGGCACATAAGCCATCGAGACCATCCGTGAGATTGGCTCCGTTGCTCACTGCGGTCACAACAAAGATGACGACGAAAACGAAAACAAGCCACCCCATTGTCTTGGCTGCCTCTTTATTCTTGATCCAGGAGGTGAGCCATTCGTAGTTGAAGTTGTTGTTTTTCACGAATGGAATCGTGGTCTGAGGAGATTTAACCTCATCTTTCGATACTACTATCTCCGTCTCGTGGCTGGTTGAGTTCTCTACCTCGAAATTCTCGCTCATCACTATATCAGGCGAGAGCCACATGGTGATGCCCACAAGCAATCCGAGGCCAACCTGTCCGGTGACTTTATATTTACCTTTCAGACCCTCCTTGTTGTGAAATTTCAGCTTCCGGTAGTCGTCGAGAAAGCCGATTGCTCCCATCCATACCGTGGCTACCAACATGAGAATCATATATATGTTGGATAGATTTCCAATCAGCAGACAAGGCACAAGGATGGAAAGAATGATTATGACGCCTCCCATCGTGGGAGTGCCGGTTTTGCTCATCTGGCCTTCCAGACCGAGGTTGCGTACCACTTCCCCTACTTGCATCTTCTGGAGCCGGCGGATTATCCGGCTGCCGAATACAAGGGCGATGATCATGGCCAAAGCGAACGACATACCGGCACGAAACGTGAGGTAGCCGAAAAGATTATGGCCCGGGAAAGAGGAGTTGTCGAAATGTTGTAACAACGCGTATATCATATTCGCGAAGGTTTGAATTTACTGTTGAAATGTTTCTCTCACTTCCTCTCGGTCGTCGAAGTGATGACGTGTCCCTTTTATTTCCTGATACGTTTCATGACCTTTCCCGGCAATCAGCACAACGCTGCCCGGTTTGGTCATACGCATTGCCGTACGGATTGCTTCGCGGCGGTCTGTGATACAGATTGTGCGCCGAAGTTCTTCGGTTGTTAGCCCTGCTTTCATATCCGATATGATCTGCTCCGGTTCTTCGTCACGCGGATTATCGCTTGTGAGAATAAGCAGATCGGAACGACAGGCAGCCTCGCGTGCCATCATGGGGCGTTTGCCATGGTCGCGGTTTCCTCCGGCTCCGACCACAGTCGTGATTTCGCCTCCGGCTCCGATTATATCGCGTATGGTGTCAAGCACGTTTACCAGTGCATCCGGCGTGTGCGCGTAGTCTACGATTGCAGTGACTCCCTCCGGAGAACGCAGGGTCTGGAAGCGTCCCGAGACAGGTACAAGCTTACTCATGTTCACCAGCACTTCCTCCGGGTTCCAGCCTATAAGCAAAGATGCACCATAAACAGCCGTGAGGTTATAGGCATTGAATTTTCCTGTGAATGCCACTTCAACCTCATGCCCGTTGAAAGTGAGGAGTGTCCCGTCGAGACGTGTTTCCAGAATCCGACAACGGAAATCGGCATCCGTGCGCAGAGAATATGTGTAGACTTTGGCACGTGTGTTCTGTACCATGAATGAGCCCGATTTATCATCGATGTTGATGAGAGCGAATGCATCTTCGGGGAGGGAATCGAAAAACATTTTTTTGGCTCGCATGTAGTTTTCGACGGTGCCGTGATAATCGAGGTGATCGCGTGTAAGGTTAGAGAACAGTGCGCCGGCAAAACGTAGTCCGGCAATGCGATGCTGTTGTGCTGCATGTGAGGAAACCTCCATGAAGGCATAGTCGCAGCCTTCCTCCACCATTTCTGCAAGCAGATTGTTGAGTGTCAGCGGGTCGGGGGTTGTGTGCGTGGTTGGGATAGCCCTTCCTTCGATATAATTGCAGACAGTGGAGAGGAGGCCGGCCTTATATCCTTCGAGACGGGCCATTTCATAAAGAAGTGTGGCGGTGGTAGTCTTTCCGTTGGTCCCTGTCACTCCGACGAGCTTTAATTTCGAGGAGGGATGACCGTACCATGCGGAGGCGAGCATTCCTAACGCTACCGACGAATCGGCCACTTTGATGTATGTGATGCCTTTTTCCAAAGCAGTGGGAAGTTCTTCGCACACTATTGCTCCGACATGGACGCTGGCCACAACGGGGATATATTTATGGCCGTCGGTGACAACGCCGCGTACAGCGACAAAGAGAGCGTCTTTCTGCGCTTTGCGCGAATCGCTCACCACGGCAGTGATATTTTTATCGGTTTCGCCGATCACTTCCAGAGTCTTAATGCCTTCCAGAAGTCTTGAAAGTTTCTCGGTCATATCTTGGTGTTTTATTATTGTTTAAATATTTGGGCCTTATTTTTAATTTTTTTGTCAGACTTTAAGCTTAAGGGTAACGGTTGTGCCTCTCGGAGCGCGTTCGCCCGGCGCGAGCGACTGGCTCACTACGTGTCCCGCTCCGTCAAGCCGCACGTTATATCCCTCCAGTTCGAGGGCTCTCACAGCAGAGGCGGCGTCATAGCCTGTCACTGCCGGCACAGTCCCTCCCGGGGTAGCCGGAGCCTTGCGAATGGTCTTTATCCCGGAAACGCCGAGCAACGCTGTAAGGGTTTTGCCTGTTGGGCGGTCGGAGCCACAGATAAGCGGTTTGCTGGCCACGGTAGAGCCGCTGTAGGTGGAGGAGTTATTGAGCATTCCGCGTGAATACATCTTTACAGCCAGGTTCTTAAGGACTTGTCCGGATGTCCGGTTGGCGGAATTGCCGGCATTGGCAAGCACGAGCACCATGCAGCTGTAGCGAGGATTCTCGTATGGGAAAAATCCGGCAAAGGCATAACGACGCTTTGCATGATTGTAGACACCGTTTTCTACGGGATAAGCTGTCCCGGTTTTGCCGGCTATCTCCACGCGGTCGTCGCGTACGAGGCGTGCCGTGCCATGCTCTCCCCAGACAACCTCGCGTATGCATTGACGCACCTTTGCTGCCGTTTCTTCCGAACATATCCGGTCGCGGATATAATTTATTGGAATCACCGAATCGCGCCCTTGTTCATCAATAAGGCCTTTTACGAGATGTGGACGAACGTAGCGTCCTCCATTGGCGATGGCATTATATACAGAAAGCGTGAAGAGAGGCGGCAATTCCGTGTTGTAGCCGTAGGCCTGGCGAGCAAGGTCAAGGTGACGTGAGGTCATGGTGATATTGTTGCCTCGCGAGTCGGTAGGGAGGAGCTTCCGGATGCGTGGAGTGCATTCTCCGGCAATTCCGGAATTTATCTTTTCAAAAAATCCCATGGAAGCCAGACGGTCGTAAAATTTGGCCGGATCATTTTCGTAACCGCGGAAAATCACTCGGGCTATACCGGGATTTGAGGATTGTTCGATCACCTGTTTCATGTTCTTCATTCCGCTTCCATGAGGGTCGGAGGTGCGTTGGAATGGAGCGCACGATACCATATCGTTTACCGATTTTACCAATCCGTCTTCAAAGGCAATCATCAGGGAGATCGGCTTCATGACAGACCCCGGTTCGTAAGGAAGAACCGCCCGGTTGAGGGCTTCTCCGTATGTGCCGTCATCAAGACGTTCAATATTAGAAATAGCCTTGATCTCTCCGGTGCTTACCTCCATGAGCAGGGCAGTCCCCCATTCGGCGTTGGCTTCTTCGCAAACTTTATGCAGTTCCTCTTCCAGCATTTCCTGCATATCGATGTTGATGGTGGTGTGAATGTCAAAGCCTCTTACGGGAGGTTTCGAGATCCAATTGGTGAGGCCGCGTGTCAGTGCCACTTTCTTGGAGAGTCCCGGCTGGCCGTATAACATTGAGTCGAGTGCGCTTTCAAGCCCTGAATAGCCGTGAAGTTCTCCGGTGATATGGTTTTCATTCACTCGGCCGATGCTTCGGAATGCCATTTTTCCGTAAGGATACATTCTGATCTTTCGTTCCTCACAATATAAAGGATTGCGGAAGCCACGTCCTTTGAATTGTTTTACAAATGGGAATTGCTTGATTTTTTCAAAGTCCTCCAATGTTTTCTTACGTGCAAGTGTAAGTGCGCGGGGGCGCTTGTCGGCAGGCTTTTCAAATTCTTTTTTCAGGCGGGTATGCCATGAATATTTTGCAAATGTATCAGGGTGCTGACGCAGATTTGCCACACGTGGATAATAAAGGTCGAGAGTGTCGGCAAGCGAATCGACCGAAGTCCATGGCACGGAGGTGAATTTTTTTATCTTATTGTGCCGTAAGTCTATTTTAATATCGTAAACCTTGAGATTGCATGCCAGAATATTACCGTTGTCAGCCAGAATATTACCACGTTCGGGAGCGATCGTATCGACGACCGTGAGTTCTGCTCGCGCACGTTTGTTCCAGGCGCCGGCATCTATAACCGTGGTCTGGAAAAGTTTATATAGCACGCATGCTCCGAAGAGCACGAATCCAATGGTGATGAGTCCGTAACGGAAAAGGATGTGCCTTTTATTATTTTGTTTCTGCGGTGATGAATTTGATGTTCTTGCCATTTTGGTAGTGATATAAAAAATTATTTTTCAAGGGTATATGGTGGCTGTTCCTGAAATTCGAGATGTAATCCCTTTTCTCTGACGAGACGTTTCATTTCCGATTCGCGTATCAGCGACATGTAGAGTGATTTTTCATGAAGCTTTCGGCTCTCGGCCCGCTGGAGTTCCGTGCGCAGTTTTTGTATTTCCGCCATTTTGGTTTTTGTCTCGTAGCGTAGACCTATCATGGCTATTACAGCCACGACAATAATAAGCATAAGCCAGGCATTGGTCTTGAAGAATTCGAGCGAGAGGGAACGTCCGTAACGAAGTTCTCTCATCCATCCGTTTTTCTTTTTGGCCTTTGGTTGTGCAGCTTTTTTTTTAGTCTTTTTTGCCACGTCTGCCACGTTTTAATCTGTAATCTCAATATTGTTTCTCTCTTTTTTTGCTTTGTTCCGGTAGCTTGCTTTTCTTTATTCTGCCGGCTCCTTTTTCTCGGCGATTCTGAGCTTTGCGCTTCTTGACCGGGGGTTGCGTTCGATTTCTTCGGCTGTCGGCGTTATCGGAGAGCGGGTAATAGCTTTCCAGGGGGTAAAGACTCTTCCAAAGAAATCTTTTTGTTCACGCCCTTCGATGTTTCCGGTTTTTATAAAGTTCTTGACCATGCGGTCTTCTATCGAATGATATGTCATCACAGCCAGCCGTCCCCCTTCGCGAAGCAGACGGGGAGTAGCTTCCAGAAATTTACGTAGCGCATCCATCTCGCCGTTCACTTCTATACGTAAGGCTTGAAAGACTTGAGCGAGATCTTTTTTGAGCTGACGGGGATTTATCACGGGCGTCACTGCCTCCACCAGTTCGAGCGTGGTCGCTATCGGTTTTTTTTCTCTGCTTCTTACGATTGCCGCTGCTATGGCGCGAGGATTCTTTAGGTCGGAGAATGCGCGGAAAAGGTTTTCGATTTTTTCTTCAGGATAATCTGCAATTATTGATGCGGCTGTCAGTCGGGCTTTCCGATTCATTCTCATATCGAGCGGAGCATCGGCGCGAAATGAAAACCCGCGTTCCGAATCATCGAAATGATGAAACGACACTCCTAAGTCTGCCAGAATTCCATCAAGCTTTTCTTCCTCGTGAAAGCGCATGAAATTGGTGATATATCTGAAATTGGAATGGACAAATGTAAACCGGCTGTCATCGGGCACATTTGCCAGAGCGTCGATATCACGGTCGAAACCATAAAGACGGCCTTCCATTCCGAGACGCTCCAGAATGGCACGCGAATGGCCGCCGCCTCCGAACGTGACGTCGGCATAAATGCCATCGGGTTTAATCGCAAGCCCTTCCATTGCTTCCGGTAGCAGAGCCGGAATATGATATACCTCCTCAGCCATTTCAAATTGCTAAATTTTACAATTCGGAATTGCCGGAGCCTGATGCGATCAAAACCTAAAGGGGGCTTTTAATGGGTTAATTTTCTGAAAATCTTAAAATAAAAATCTTCAAAGTTCTTAGCTCTACAAGCAGTCATGGCGTGCGGCACTTCCTCAGACACAAAATTAATTATTTTTTGTAAACTATTTACAACTTTGAATCGGCATTTAATATTTTTTTCAGAAAAAATTATCTACAGGTTTTTTATTATTGATTATCGGTTGAATCCGGAAAGTGTTTTTTCATATACATCGTGAATAGCTGAAGCCATTCCGGCTGTATTGAAACGTGCTATATGACGTTTTCCTTCAGCTTTCATTTTTTCGATATCTGTCTCACGTTCAAGGATGGCGCGCAGGGCTTGCGTCATTTCCTCAGGAGAGTCCGGAGAAACGTAGATTGCTCCGGGGCCTCCTGCTTCTTCGAGACAGGAACCTGTGGCTGCCACGACGGGGGTGTTACATTCAAGTGCTTCAATTACCGGTATTCCAAACCCTTCATAGCGTGAAGGATAGGCGGCTGCTTCAGCCATACGGTAAAGAGGTGGTAGATCAGCGAAGGCGAGCGATTCATAATAGTGTATTCTTTCGGTCACTCCGAGTTGTTCCGCAAGGTGTCTCACATATTTCTTATAGCCGTGGTGATCTTTGCCCACTACAACGAGATGTATCGAAGGGTCTAAGCCGGAAAGAGCTCTTACCGTCAGTTCCAGATTCTTTCTTTTTTCGATTGTGCCCACCTGAATTATGTATCTTTCCGGGAGTTGGAGGCGTTTTCTAATCTCTTTTTCACCGACAGGATCGGCCGGGAGTCGGAAAATATTGTCGCATCCTTGATAGACTACATCTATCTTATCAGGGTTGATACCATAGAATTCCACTACATCTTTCTTTGTTCGTTCGCTGACTGCAATAATCCGATCGGCATTACGGCATGAACGGCCATATTTGAAATCATACGTTAGGCGGTCGATAGGTTTATAGCATTCGGGTAGGCGTCGGTAGATAACGTCATGCATGGTCACTACGGATGGTATGCCCGAGTTGCGGATATTAAGAGGGAGTTCGTTGCTAAGACCGTGGAAGAGGTCGATTTTATCGGCTATAAGATTGTTTGTAATTCCGAAAGAACGCCAGAGGCCCCCTTTAAAGCCCTGAGAGGGGGGAAGCCGGAATTCAACATTTGTGAGTCGGCGTATGGTGGCGAGCCGTGGATTATCCCGCATTTCAGGGGTATAAAGCAATAAGGAATCCTGGGGATTTTCAATGGCATATTTCTCCACTACGAGTCTCGAATAGTTTCCGAGGCCCGTAAGATTCTTTACAGCTCTCTTAGCATCATATCCGATTTTCATACGCCCCGATATTTTATTCACTGAGTATCTCTTCTAAATCTGAAATAGGGATTCCGGTGATATTACTGATATCCTGCAGGGATGCGCCACGTTGATGCATTGATCGCAATATATCAGCCATTCCTTCGGCGCGTCCTTCGGCGCGTCCTTCAGCGCGTCCTTCAGCGCGTCCTTCAGCGCGTCCTTCAGCGCGTCCTTCGGCGCGTCCTTCGGCGCGTCCTTCGGCGCGTCCTTCGGCGCGTCCTTCGGCGCGTCCTTCGGCGTATCCCTCTTCATGTCCCTCGGTCCAGCCTTCCTCTCTGGCGGTGTCCAGAACATCATTCTGAACCATAATATTGTCGATATGTTCGTCGTAAGCCCGGCGTTCTTTCGGACTCATGGCTAAAACCTTGAGTTTCATTCTTACCTGTTGAAGTCCGGGAGTGTGAGTATCTTCCTTAATCTTGCCGGTCTTGAGATATGTCATCCATTCATCCAATGGGGAGTCGGGCAATTTATCGTAGGCATTTACGCGGACAAGATAATATTCCGGGAAAACTTCTCGTGGAAGATGAGGCACTATCACCCCCTCCTCCTTGACATTCACCAGCAGATCGGTTCCCGTATGGATTCCCTTGAATACAGTCTGGCCGTGATATACATAATCATCGCCCTGACCATAATCGCAATAGAGGATGCTTATGGAGTACACTTTCTTCACCTGGTCATACTTATCACCGATATTGATATGCTCGGTTATAGCCTTGCAGGTTCCATAGAGTATGCGTTCAAGGTAATAGAGCTGACGGGTGAGCTGTACCTCGATTATTATGATATGACCGGAAGAGTTTTTAGCCTTTATATCGACGCGGTTAAATTTATCACGGTCGTTCTCCTGATTGGATTCACTTTCCAGAAGCTCCACGATCTTGACTTCTTCCCCGAGCAAGACAGATATAAATCCTTCGAGGATATCGAAATTCGCCTTATCACGCAAGATATGCTTGATGGCCCAATCAAACCTTATAAATTGCTCATCATTATACATACTTTTCTTTTTTTCAACGATTCCCGCAAATATAATCATATTTCCCGACATCCACTCAATTTTCTCCCGCCGAAATTTTAAGGAACACGCTCTATATATAAATATAAAGGAAGAGGTTGCATCATAAATATTAATTACGACGCAACCTCTTGTCTAAATGTCTATTTTAAGGATTTATAGATCTTTAAAATATTTATTCATGCGATCGAGTTTTACTTAATTACGACCTTACGGGTCTCTGAGCCGGAGTGGATCACGTAGATACCGGGCTTCAAAGTCTTGTCGGTTACGCGGAGGCCATCAAGAGTATAAACCTCTACATCGGCATCCTCGGCAAAAATGCTGTTGATACCGGTCTCTATGTCTACTCTTGCCGAACGGGTAGCGAGAACAATACCATTGTGTACGGCTGCCATATCAAGCTGACCGGCAGTCGGGAGAGTGACTGTTTCGCTCTTCGTAGCCTTGGTATACTCGTCAAGGTTAATATCGTTGCCGGTCTGAACGCGGTTGCGTGCCTGTGCCGGTTCCGGCTGAGACCCAGCCTGAGTGAACTTATAGTACATCTCATAACCCTCATGGTTGAAGGTAATGGTGCGCTTGGTCTCTGAGTTATACCCGTTGATCTTAATATGACCATCTTCTGTGTAATTCAGACCTTCTCCAAGGATGAGGTGGTCATTGAGGATCTGAGGATATTCGCGTACATCGATAGAAGTGCTTGTCACATTACCATGAATACCGTCAGCGTTTACGTTGTAGACATAGAGAGTGCCCTTTGTGCCAATCTCCGGAGCAAATTCAGTATGCTGAGCATACGCCTGTGATATAGTATTGCCCTCAGTTGTGAATACATACTCGCTTAGGCTGCTCTCGCCAAAGGTGAATACCGCAGGCCCGAACTGAACTCCCTCAACATTCATTACTGGTGAATCATCGGTTGAGCCGACTGTCAATTCAACATCCGGTATTGCAACTGCTTCACCGGATTTAACCAGTGTGAGCAGATTGATGGCGAAGATTGAGTGTCCGCCGGTGATGGTGAAGTAGTATGTACCGGCAGTCGTAACATTATATTTGCATGTGAATGTTTCGAAATCATTACCGGAGAAGCCACTGATGAAGCTCTGTGACATGGTGTAATCATAACCCTTTCTATCAGCGATAGTGAAACGCAATGCATTGGAAGTGACCTGAGCATCCTTGCTACTCTCAGTATTATAGTTGTTGATGTACTTGGCATTTACTTTGAGTGTATATACACCCGGCTGGAGCTCTACTTCGTTGCTATAGTAAACATCGTGATCAGCATCCCATCTGACGAACCATTCATACGGGAGACCATAAGCTTGCCCTCTCAAGTTGCGTAAAGTGCCTCCGCTATTCATCTGAGTGTCAGAACCATCACGTTTTATCCCAACCCAGCCTTCAGGAATTGTGCCGCAAATTCCATCGAGAGCATCCGGAAGAAGATCCCCCTCCTCGACACTGATCTGAGGATAAGTCACATCTGCATAACGGATTTCGAAGATACCATGATTGTCTGTGTCGGCATTTGCCTGAGTCTTATTGCCGTAGATTGTCGTGCCGGCATTGTTATCATCCGAAGACAGACGATTGTTATCAAATGCATTGCAGATATAGAAGAAGCCGTTTCCTGCCTGCTCGAATGTATATCGAGCCACACTGTCATCGTCGGGGGCACCAATCAGGCAGCTCCAATAGTCGTTACCGGTAGATTTATAAAGATAGTTTTCTCCGGTAGTAAGGTTGTATGCTCCGGCAGTGGCTGAGGGAACAGTGAAGAATACGGTTTCGGTGTTGCCGTTGCCTTTGAGGTTACCACCGACATCGCCAACAAATTCACCTGTGCCCACGTGTTTGATAGTGATGGCGCGTTTCTCCTCTACCGCTATACGGCCATTGGAATTCAGAAGAGCTATGATATTCTGAATAGTAGTGATTGCATTCTCGTATACGAGAGCATCAGCATCCGAGGGAACGGTTGCTTCAAACGTATCGAGAGCTGATTTGGCTTCGGAGAGTGCAGATTCTGTAATATCACCCGGATTTTTTCCTGCGGTCTGTCCGTTGAGATAATTCCGGGCCTCGGCTAAAGCTTCATCATACGCTTGCTTGGCAGCAGCATCACCCCTTATCAGGCGGTTGATCGAATATGAAGAGAAGCAAGCCTCATTGTTCATCCATGCGAATGCCTGTACAATATAAGGAGTTTCAGTTGTAACATCAGTGACCATCTCCTGATGAACCCAACCGCCGGTAGATGATGTCAGCTCGAACAATTTATGATTATCCTGACCTTTGCCATCGTTGCTGAGTGTGATTCGTTGGTTCGATCCGCCCCCAATGCCTTTATGCCAGATTGATACGATATATTTACCGGGTGCGAGACGAAGCGGAGCAGTTACACCACCATTTGATCCTGAACCCCCTGAAGCGATCATCTGTAAGTATGCCGCATCATTCGGTCCGCCGGCAGGATGGTAAGAGGCAATTTCTGAATTCATATCAACTGTGCCGTTATTTACCTTCCATCCATAAAGACCGTCAGTAAGGGCGCCGTTGTCGAATAGGTTGTCGGTTGCAACATTATATTGAGTACCGTCGATTTCGAGCTTGTCTCCTTTTTTATAGACATTTGCATTTCCGCTATATGGGCGTAGCGCGTTGAATATCACTTCCTGGCCTACGGCCTTGTTCTCATCATCGATTATGTATACCTCGCGTGCCTTGATTGAGTTATGGCCACCATGGAGAGTAACCCCGTCACTATAAGAGATCCAATCTGAGAAGGGACCATCATAATATTCATTGATGCAATACTCAAGAGTTACCTTCGCTTCCTGACCTTCGGAAACTTTCAGGGTGACCTTATCACTGTCTACGGCGACATACTCATCGGTGAGGGCCCGATCATTTACCCATGCCGTAGGAGCAGCAAATGTTGGGAGCGAACCTTCGAACACATCAAATTCGGCAGTAGCCAGAGGAATATTGTTAAAATATACACCTACAGTGCAATGACCTGCTTTGGGGGCAGTCAGTGTGCCATGGAATGTAACTGCTGATTCGCCGTCATACTTATATTTGGTATCAAATCCGGGAGATGCAACCACCTCGACAACATCGCCTACCGAGTAAGCGGATGTAGCAACCGAAATTTCAGGAGTCTCGACTACAGCTATATTACGATATTGCACGTTATTATTAGAACCATTGGCGGCAAGAATCACTGATTTCTGAGAAGCTCCGGTGATTTCATGTCTGATAAGAGTCCAGTCGGAGGCTGACCCATGATCGGAATATGCGCCTGCGGTATAACCGGCACGGTCGACATTCCAGTTCCAGAATCCGGCGAAGGCATTATTATCTGACATGCTGCCCTTATACTCAGCTATGAAGGTGTATGACTTGCTGCTGTCAAGCATAATCGGTTGGGCTACAATATTATCTCCATTATTGGAGTGTAGCGACAACATGCCATTGTCGAGAGTCTTGGTTCCACCATTGGTCACGACATTTGTCCAGCCCAATCCATCATCCTCAAATGTGGGGTTGAATACATAGTTTAGCGGTTCCTCAAGCGGTTCCCAAAGGATCTGGATGAAGTCCACGCAGAGCATAGGACTACTTGAAGCTCCTTTACTTTCTGTCGGGTGCGATCCGATTTGTATTTTTCCGGTGGTCTCCTCGGTGAGCACAAAGCTTACCTCGTCGAGTGTCCACTGGTTGGAAGGATAAGAGATGTTACCTGCCATGACCGATGTGCCCGTGTTGGGAATCCATCCGAAGTGAGAATCTGTTTCTGTATTTCCACCGGCATTGTAAACAGCTGCCCGCAATATATATTTACCTGCCGGAAGCGTTACCTCTGCAGTAGTCTTCACATCTGCCGCCCAGTTGGAACCAATAACCATTGCGCCACCCGCATTATCATAATAGCCGACTGCCGGGGCATGACATCCTTCTGTGCCACGTATATTGCCTTGGCAACCATACTCTACCGTACCGTAGATTCTATAGCTGTCGGGTAAAACACCGTTCCAACCATCCACGGAGTCCGAAGATCCACCGTCGATGGTTCCTGTTACACTTGCATCCCACGTGTAAGTCGGGCCATCAAAATTGGGGTTCTGAAGATATTTTGACGAAACATCCCGCCAGCTTGAGGTCTGCTGCGGTGTATTCGAGATGAAGTTGCGCTCTTTGATCGCATCTACGAGATCAGCTCCGTAATATGAGTTGTTGTTATCACCGGCATAGTCCATGAACACAACGCCTGTCCGGCCCTGCGGATTGACTGAGTTGTTGAGCCAATCAAGCGCAGCCTTGTTCTGGGTCTTGGCATTGTCTGAAACTGTTGATTTAGTGCCGGAAACATAGTTGATGATCCATTGGTTGCCGGTATGATAAGTGGCAGCTTTGTTGAGGAGGTTGGTTATGGCGTTTGTTTTGTCATTGCCACCGGTGTTGTAACCATCCTGCAGCCACAGAGTCATTGTTCCTCCATTATAACGGATCAGACCGTTCTTATCGAGGTTGTTATCACCCCAGTTGTCGGCGTGTGCTACCGGAGTATACGAATCATAAACGTTATCACGCGTGAAGAATACTATTTTTCCACGGACATCCCCTAATGTCAAGTTTGGAGTGAAGGGTATGATGATATCGGAATAGTTGTTCAGCACGGTCTGCATCGCAGCTTTCCAGTTCTCATAGTCATCCTTACCAAAGAGTGCAGACGAATCTTTGGTCTCATTGCGGGTTATGACAAATGCATAATCATCAGGATCGGAAGCTAACTTCTCTTTAAGATATCCCATAGCCTGATCCATAGAGATTCCCGTGGTGGTAACGCCATGATAAATTGTGAGGCTCCCGCTTTTATATGCAGGACGGAAATCGAATGCGCGTACGCCCGCCTCCCAAAGTTCGGGGATTTTAAGAGACTGTGTCTGGCCAAGCGAACTGGCAGTTGCCGTGGCGGCATCGTGGGCGCCCGGGAGAGACATCTGACGAATCAGACGGTGGTCCGGGATATCAGACATCCAGGAGGTTGCCGAGCCGGTCAGGGCTATGGCCGCGGCACACGTTGTTAATAAAAATCTTTTCATTTTAAGGTTAAATATATTTAAGATTAAGAATTCATAGGGTTTTCTCAACTTATGATAGGCATGATATAAAAATATATATCGCGAACAGACGCTCGCTATATGGCTCTTCACAACAGAGAGGGAGAAGGAGACAATTCATCATGTAAAGATAATATAAAAATATGGTACATCACAAGCTTATAGCCAAAAGAATTAATTATTGATTAATATTGCTGTCCGATAAAACTTGAGAATAGCAAAAAGATGTGACTCGAACACCATAAATTCAGTGCTCGAGCCATACTTTATGAGTTGATTGGAGTTTTATCGGACAGCAATAAATTTTAGGCTTCAGATTATAAATGCGAGTCAGCCACAAGACCCTTCGGTCTCGTGGCTGACACTTTATGGGTGGATAAGGGAGATTTACTCCCACTCGATAAGGTAATAATGCTTAATATCAGCATTATATATCGTCTAT
>CAZOPN010000015.1:0-38081 GCA_964581685.1 uncultured Sangeribacter sp.
AATCACTCGCCCAAATCCGCCCCAGGGGCTCTCAAATTTTTGAGATGGGCTCTAAGACAAATCTATTCACGGCAGGCACTTTCTCTCCCTGCACAAGATATGATGCAAACATAATAAATCTACGGAAGATTTCAAAATTTTATGAAATGGGGGCATAAGCTTTAAAAATTTTATTATCTTTGATTCGATAAACCACACGACCCCTAAAGCGGGTTACTAATACGAAATGAAAAATTCATTATTTATGATGCTGACGCTGTTGCTGTCGGCAATCGGTCTGCAGGCGCAGACTGTCACAACAGAGCCTTCTCCACTTCAGGAAGACTCAAAAAATGTAGTTATCTTTTTTCACGCCGACCAAGGGGATCAGGGCCTGATCAATCAGCCTGCCTCTCAACCCGTATATGCACATACAGGTGTTTCTGTCGTTACAAACGACGGGAAGGTTGCCGACTGGCAATATGTGCAGGCAGAATGGGCGACAAACCTACCGAAATGTCGGCTCGACTACGTATCGGAGAACCTATGGAAACTGCAGATCGGCGATATTCATGAATTTTATGGAGTGCCGGCCGACGTAACAATCAAACGCCTTGACTTCGTGTTCCGCAGTGCGGATGGCCAAAGACAGGGAAAGAACCCGGGACAAACCGATATCTTCGTGGATGTGGCCGATACAGGCTTCCAGATAGCCCTTACAGCCACACAGCCTCAGGGAATCGTGAACGGAGCCACAGGTGAGGTGAATTTCACAATGGCTTCGACCGTCGCTGCCGAGCTTTCAATCGAAATAAACGGAAACGCAATTAAGTCGGCCTCTTCCGCTAAAACAATTTCCGCCGGATATACTTTCCCGGCAGTAGGCGATTATTTAGTTACTGCCAAAGCTCGCAACTCCGCCGGGGAAACCAAGACCGCCACCCTTTCTTATTGCTATGCCGCTGAATCCGTAAAAGCATCGGGCCCGGCCCCTCAGAATATGGGAGCGACACGTAATAACGACGGATCAATGACGTTTTGCCTGGCTGCACCTCAAAAAAAGAGTGCCATGATTGTCGGTTCATGGAATGATTTTAGTTTCACTAATTCTCAGGTTATGAAATATTCCGATGAAACAATCGACGGCCAAAACTTCCGTTTCTTTTTCATAACCCTCCCGCCAAGCGTTGTGGCCCGCGGCGAAACATATACATATTTTTATACTGTCGACGGTATTCAGGTCGGCGATCCGTATGCCACATTGGTGCTTGATCCTTATTTCGACAAATATATCTCTCCCGAAGTCTTTCCCGACCTCCCGGAATATCCCGCTGACCGTCTGCAGGGTGTTCCACTTGCCGTTATTAAAGAAAACTTGCAGGATTATAACTGGACCACCACATCATTTAACCGCCCGGATAAAGATAATCTCATTATATATGAATTGCTGCTCCGCGACTTTACCGGAACTGAAGGAGAGGCTCAAGGAAACGGAACCGTAAAGAAAGCCATAAGTAAAATCCCCTACCTTAAGCGACTCGGCATTAATGCCGTTGAACTCCTGCCGATCAATGAGTTCAATGGAAATATTTCATGGGGATACAACCCGAATTTCTACTTTGCCGTCGACAAAGCTTACGGCACTCCGGCCGACTATAAAGAGTTTATCGACCGTTGCCATGCCGAGGGAATCGCCGTTATTCTGGATATGGTTTTCAATCAATCAGACGGCATGCACCCCTGGTATCAGATGTATATGCCGGAACAGAATCCTTTCTATAACGTGACGGCACCTCATGCCTATAGCGTTCTCAACGACTGGAATCAGGGGTATCCCCTTGTCGACCGCCAATGGAAAGACTGTCTGCAATATTGGCTTAGGGAATATAAGGTAGACGGTTTCCGTTTCGACCTCGTGAAAGGTCTCGGAAACAACGATTCGTACGCCAACCCGGGAGATCAAGCCACCAATGAATACAACGCTTCACGTGTGGCACGCATGAAGAAGCTTCACTCATATATGAAAGAGGTTAATCCTGATGCTTATTTCATCAATGAAAATCTCGCCGGAGCACGCGAGGAAAACGAAATGGCGGCAGATGGAGAACTCAATTGGCTTAATCTTAACGAGGCGGGATGCCAGTTTGCTATGGGCTATAGTTCCGATTCGGGCCTCAACAGCATGCTCGCCACAAATGCCGGCAGAACCGTCGGTTCTACGGTGTCATATCTTGAATCGCACGATGAACAGCGTCTCGCCTATAAACAGGAGATGTGGGGTGTGGCAGGCGTAAAAAATGATAAGGCCGCATCTTGCCGACGTCTTGGCGCTGCCGCAGCTCAAATGCTGCTTGTGCCCGGTTCTCACATGATCTGGCAATTTTCTGAAATGGGCAACGCTCAGAATACAAAAAACAGCAACGGAGGAAACAATACCGATCCCAAGATCGTAAACTGGAGTCTGCTGAACGACCCCGATAACCTTGCGTTGTTTTATAACTACCGCAATCTGATCAGCATCCGTCTTAACAATCCCGAACTTTTCTCTCCGGAAGCTGACTACACTATCTCAGCCGCAGCTTCCAACTGGGCTCAGGGCCGTATGATAACGAGCAAAGCCGGCAATAAAGAACTTTATGCCTTGATCAATCCCAATGTTTCGGGAGAACTCACGATGTCCGTACCCTTCTCATCGTCTGATAACAATGCTTACGAAATTATAGTGAAATCAAACGGAACCGAGCCTGATTTCAATGCAGCGAACAAGACAGCGACCGTTCCTGCCAACAGCATGGTTGTAATAGCCAATAAAAACGTGACCGGAATCGAGACCGTCAGCATCGAGGCTGCCGGGCCAAAAATCTTTACATCCGGAAACCGCATTATTGTGGAGGGCTACGATGGAAATGTCAGCGTCTGGAACATTTCCGGCCTCCGGATTGCCAATTGCAACAATGACGAAATAAAAAATATTGCTCTCCCGGGAGGAATTTACATCGTGAAAGCCGGAGAGATGACAACGAAAGTAATAATCTCTCGTTAAATTTGCCCATTTATTAAGTTAATAATGTTAAATTTGTTAAAAATAGAGCGAATTGAGCAAAAAAACTTGAGAAAATTATTTACAAAACGAAATTTGTATTACCTTTGCAGCGTTTTTGATAGCAAAAAAAATATTGTTTTATTATTTTAAATTTTAAAGAGATGAAAAAAATTGTTTTATCGCTTGCTGTTCTTTTCACAGTAGCTATGGTTTCTTGCGGTGGTAGCAAGAAAGCTGAAGAGGCTGATACAGTAGATACAATCGCAGCTGAGGCTGCTGAAGTAGTTGAGACTGTTGATTCAGCTAACGACACTACAGTAACTGTTGAGGCTGCTGCCGAGGCTGCTACTGACAGCGCTGCTCAGAACTAATCAAAGTTCGCTACAGCAAGACGAAAGTCGAAAAATAAGCCGGTGTTTCCTTTTGGATTCACCGGTTTTATTTATTTGCCGTATTGAAGTTTTTTGCTATTTTTGCAGTCAAAATTCCTTCTACAAGAAGACACTAACAAAAAATTAAAGAAATGAATAAGAACCAGAAACGCCTGATAACCGGAGCTATTTTCGTGCTTCTATGCTTCATCGCGCTTATTGTTGTGCTTATCATCAACAATAATAATACCACCAATGCCGTAAATAAAGCCGAAGCCCGGGCCGACAGTCTGGCAATCGCCAACGATCAGCTGCTGCTCACGAATGAGTTCAATCAGCTTAACGCCGACTTCAACCAATACGAAGGGCAGCAGATTTATCTCAAGAACGACTCGCTCGTCCAGAAATATAATGAGGCGCGGCTGAAGGTGGAGGGACTTATTCAGGAACTTAACGATGAAAAGAGCAAAAACGCCCGAAACATGGCTGCCAGCCGCGCAAAGATCAAGCAGCTTGAGGGTGAAATTTCCACACTCAAGAATATCGTGCGCCACTATCTCGAAGAAATAAAACGTCTTGGCGAGGAAAACGAGGGGCTGAAACAGGAAATACAGCAGGTTCAACAGAAAAACGAACAGCTCAGCTCTCAATACACAGCTGCAACAAAGAGCAATCAGGAACTCACGCAGACCGTTAAGCTTGCCAAAAAACTCAACATTACCGGCATCTCCTTCAATGCTTATAATAAGAAAGGAAAAGTTGAGAAAAACATCACCAAAGCGCGCCAGCTCGGTGTTAGTTTCACGGTAAGTCCCAACAATACAACCGCACCGGGAATGAAAGATTTCTATATCCGCATTCTTTCTCCGGAAGGAACGCTACTCGGAAGCGGAGGCAACTTTACGCTTGATGGCTCAACACTGCAATCAACCTCTCATCGCCGCGTGGAATACGCTAACGAAGAGCTCCCCGTATCAGTCTACTGGGATGTGAACACCACACTGACTCCGGGAGATTACACGGTAGAGGTCTTCTGCGACGGCTACCGTCTCGCCTCGCGGCATTTCACAATGAAAAAGTAACCCCGTTTCATAAAAAAATGAAGAGTGCCCCAAAAGTTTTGTGTACAACTTTTGGGGCGCTCTTCAAAAATGGGGGTTTAGCCCCCGACTCATAAAAAAATGGGAGTCGGGGCCTTGATTCAAAATAATCCTTTTTCACATATTATTTTATAAGTTTACGGACATTGTCACTACTCTCCAATATCCTCATTTGATGAATGGCTATTTGGTTGAGCTTTATTAACCGTTCACTTTGGTGCATGCCCTGCTCAATAAACACAGCATTAAGATTTTCCATATTGGAGAGACATATAAGTTCGTTGATCGAGGCATAATCACGGATATTTCCTTTCAAGTCCGGATGTTCATCTCGCCACTGGCGAGCCGTTATACCGAACATTGCCACATTTAACACATCAGCTTCATCTGCATAAACATACGAAGCCTGTTCGCGTGTAACTTCTGCCGGAAGCAGGTGGGTCTTTATAGCATCAGTATGAATACGGTAGTTGATTTTTGACAATTCACGCTTAACCGACCAACCGAGCAATTTTTGTTCTTCGGTTTTAAGCCGCTGAAATTCTTCTATTAAATATAGTTTGAACGAAACACTGATTGCCGACCCAAATTCAAATGCTATATCTTTATGCGCGTATGTACCACCATATCGTCCTTTTTTGACTACCAGGCCAATGGCATTTGTACGTTCTATCCACTCTGTTGCGCTCAAAACAAAAGAGGGTAACCCTGCATTCATTTTAAAGTGGTCAAATTCGACCACTTTAAAATTAGGGTTATGTATTACCTCCCAAGTACCTAAAAATTCAAGGGTATAGCGATTGCGCAACCAATTTTTTATAATATCAGCGGCGCGACTTTCACTATCCTTTGCACCAGCCATATCAGTGAGGGATATATAATCTTTCCCGGCAATTCCGAGAACGGTTATATTTGTATTTTGAACTAAAATTTTAGCCATCAAATTTAAGCACCTAATATTCAATTGCAAAGATACAACAATTATTTGATATTCCTGACATTTAGCGGAATTACCTATCCGCCAGAACAATATATAAACTTTTCGATAAAAATACCTTTTCCGGGTAACTTTGATACTAAAAGTTGTACTAATATTTTAAACGAAGTTGGTAACTGCGATTCAAAGACAAGGTTTCTCCCGAAAGCTCGGTTAAAGTTACGACGAATCGTTGATTTGCTTTCTACTTCCAATAGTGCCGAAACTGTCGCAAAGGCAGTGCTTCTACAAGATTGAAATAATCAGGAAAAATTTAAATTTTTGGGGAATTAAAAAAATTTTATTACTTTTGCAGAAGTTTCGAGATAAGAAAGGCTCTTGCCCGACGAATCTGAAACTTTAAGGATTGTCTTATGGTGTAATGGTAGCACTGCAGTTTTTGGTTCTGCCTGTCCAGGTTCGAATCCTGGTAAGACAACCGTAATAAAAGCGTATCGGTTAATTCTGATACGCTTTTTTAATAAACGTTAAGGACAAAAAGAAACTTACATAAAACTCTTCTTATGGGATTCTGGAACTTGCTTAAAAATATATTCCTTTTAAAATGGTTGTTCGGCAATAAAAACAAGAGCCTGCAAAACGACTTATCTCAAAATCAGTTCAGCAGTTCGCCTACCGATCCTGATCCGGGATACGATGATTTGGACGTATTGAGGGCGAGTCGCCCGGAAAAAAACTTCAATAGCCAAAGCCATTTATCCTACACAGACCCGGAATTATACCCTGACGAGCTTGAAGATATGAATGATCTTGATTATCTCGATGAAGATTTTAATGATATCCTCGACACCGATCTTGATTCAGGCTATCGCCATAATGATTTTTTCGACCATGATTCCGATTCGGGTTATGATTTCGGAGGATTTCATGATGATTTATTCAACGACACCTACTAAGACTGTCTTTTTTCGGACTTATTGGATTAAAAAAACGGGAAAAAGCTAATTGCTAAGGCATCTTTTATATAATTACACTGCAAATGTATGAAAAATTCGTTTCGGATATTATAATACAATAAAATTTCTGCTATGTAGGAAACTTTTATTAATTTTGCACGGAATCTATTTAAAGAGATAACGGATACTCCGAAATAAAAGGGATTTATTCTAACGATACAATTTTATTAAAGAAACCACTATATTAACAATTCCGAACTTTTTCCGGCAAACAAATCAGATCTAAAATATTATGAAATTTATTTCTAAATTGACTCTGGCTGCTGTCGTATTTGCAGCTTTCGGCCTTACGGCTTGTAACAACGATGACGAAAATGGCGGCGGTGTAAACGTAGACAATCCCAACAAGGGAGAGACGCCTACCACTCCCACTGAAGAAAAGAAGTATATCGAAAACACGGCCGTTGAGCTCCAGAAAGCACTCAAGCCGGAAGATCAGGCAGATTTCCTCAATTTCTGCCGTGATTTCGAAGAGGAATTCTCCGGCTTCATCAATGATGATATTTATGAGCCGGGCTATTATGTTTCAAAAAACCTCCCCGAACTCGGCCGCTCTCTCAAAAAAGGCGATCTTATCGGTATGACCCGCGCCCTTAAGCAAATTTCATACTCATTCAAGGACATAGCCGGCGTCTATGAGCCCGATTTTAATAAAGAAGAATGGGTGAAGACCGGCGACAGCAACAATGTCGAGTTTATATTCAAAGTTAAGGGCATGAACAGTTCTCTTACCATCGTTCCCTCCGGTGGCGAATGGTCAGCTTCCGGCGAAGGTTGGTATGAAGAGGATGAATATCCTTACGATGAATATAAGGTGCTTTACAAGATTGCTGTTCCGCGTAATGTCACCGTTACCCTTAAAAATGGTTCGACTGTCCTTATTTCCGGAAAAGTTGTCTGTGATTATAATCAAGGCGGCAAGACTGCTTCCTGCTCGGTTGATGCCACAGTTGCAAATATCTCACTCAAGGCAAATGCCGATCTCACCAACACACGTTGCACTGCCCATGCTGTAGCTTCAGTAGGCGGCACTCAGATTTTGGAAGCCAACGGCGTTCTTAATGGCCATGATATGTGTGATTTCGACCGTCTGATGATGATAGCCAACGGTCCTGACTATAATGACGATAATGAATACATTCCCGATACGGATGAGGAAGCTTGGATTATCAGTCCGTATAATATCCATTCTCTCTTCTCCAACGGTTCGGCAAACGTAAACATCATGAAGCGCATGTTTGTAGCCGGCACCTGCGATGATATGGCTCGCCTCGCCTTCTATTTCAGCAATTTTGAAGAAGATGATCAGAATGCAGCCCAAAGACAGGTAGACTATATCAACCAGCATATCAAAGCTCAGTTCTATCTCGGAGGTGCACAGTCTCCTTCCGGCGACTTTATCTGGAAACTCTCCAAAGAAGTCGAGAACTACGGTTGGGGCTCATCTTACATTTATTGGTATCCCGAACCTGTTATGAAATTCAACTCTGACGGCTCGACATACAGCTTCGAACAATATTTCAACGAAGATGACTTTGCAAGCACTATCGACGTATTCGCTTCGATAGCCAAGCTCTACGAGGCATTCTTCAACGCACACTGATAATCGGTCTTCGCTTGAAACGCGATTTAAAGAATACATGCAGAAGAGAAAGAACTGCGAAATGTCGGCAGTTCTTTCTCTTCTGCATGTTAATATCTTTTTCTCTCGCCACGGCTTCCTCTCTACACGCCAACATACCCCTCCTCCCCTCGGATACGATAAAGAATCTTGAAGAAGTGAGCGTCGTGGGTGTATCGCACCGTCTGATGAAGAATATGGATGACGGCAAGCTATCGCTTAATATCAATGCTCTTGGCCAAGTGATACGCGCATTCGGCGAAGCCGACCCCCTGAACTACGCAAAACTGGCAGGGGGCGTAACGGCCGGTAGCGATTATTCCTCCGGTCTCTCAATGCATGGTGCCGGATTCGGCAATTCGTTATATAGAGTAGGCGAAGCAACAATCTGGTTTCCCTATCACTTCGGCGGGATATTCTCAATGTTCAACGGCACGCATTTCCCCGGTCTTGAGATTGAAAAGGAATCTTCGGGACGTCCGGGAGGCAGCCGGCTTGGAGCGGTATTCGACATTATGAGCCGCGACAGGATTCCTGATAGAATCCATGCATCACTTAACGCAGGCATGACAGCATCTTCTCTCGGATTACGAATTCCATGCAGCCAAAATTTCAGCATCGATCTATCAGGACGCATCTCTTATCTCGACAAGCTTTACGGACCGCTCCTCGACATGAAGGATCAGAAGATTTCATATATATTCGGAGAAGGTGCAGTCACCGCCATCTGGCAGCCCCGCGATGACGATAAAATTAAGCTTGATGCTGTTTTCAACTCCGATCATCTTGGCGTCTTCGACAATAACTACGATCTTGACACATATCTCAAATGGAGAAATATAGCAGCCTCGCTTGTCTGGAATCACTCCGGATCTTATCCCACAAGAGTTTGGGCCACATGGTCTGCCTTCCACAATACCCTGCGGGCCGAGATGCCGGGGTTTGCAATCAATGTGCCATCTGACATGATGGAGGCAAAGACAGGAGCTGAAGTCACGCTTAATAGAGATGGGGAGGAAAAGAGGTCAGGTCTCTGGATAACAGGTGGAGATATCATATTCTATCATGCCCGTCCGCAGAATGCTACGGGACACCAACCATACATCAACTCTCTTGAAGCTAATCTGCGGCTGGCATGGAGCAAAACATTAGCTGAACATTTCAAGCTCTCCGCATCACTGAAAGCCTTACTATACGTCACTTCCGGCTATCGTTCGGCAATTCCTTCTCCTTCCATAACGTTTGAGTATAAGACACTCCGCAACCGGGCCGCTATCAACCTGTCGGTCGTTCCGCAGTATATTCATCAGACAGGCCTGGCTGATATCGGACTTTCTTCAAATTTCTGGTTTCCTTCTACTGCCGCCACTCCGCGGGAACTTGCGGCCGGTATTTCCTGTTCCTATTCCCACAGTTTCTTCGAAGGGATGCTGAACCTCGGGATAGAACCATACATAAAAAAAATCTTCAACGACCCCGAGTATTACGGAATAATGCTCGATCTGCTCGATAAAAACTATTCCCTTCAAGATCATCTTCTCAGATCAAATGGCTTTAACGCCGGTTTTGATCTGACAGCCAATTTCTCGCATGGACCCCTCACTATGCTTGCCTCCTACTCACTCGGCATCGCACGACGACGCTTTTCTACAGCTCCCGACCGATATCTTCCCTCTGCATCCGAAGGATTGAATACTTTCAATTCACTCTTATCTTACAGACTTGACACACACTGGACTATCGGGGCAACCTTTACACTCGCCTCCGGACGCTGTTACACCCCTATTTCATCCGTCTATATGCTCGGCGAAAATGTAATCATGAATTATGGCGCTCGCAACTCGGCCCGACTCCCGTTATATCACAGACTCGACATCTCCGGAGCCTTTCGTTTCCACACAGGCGGGAATTTCCCTCTCACCCATAACATCGTCTTTTCCCTTATCAATGCCTACGGGCGACGAAATATCGAGATATGTTCTTACCGCTTTTCATCATCAAGCGGAACGTTCTATCTGCATCAGGTTCCATCTCTCTATCGCTTTCTCCCCTCTTTAAGCTATTCCATAGATTTTTAGTCTCTCATCGTACAAAGAATGATTCGACATTTAACAACATACATGCTCGCGTTTCTGCTCTGTATAATATCGGGAAGCTGCATTGAACCCGAACGCCCTGAGCAACGTCTTGTGGTGGAGGGCTTCATCGCCGACGGAGACTATCCCAGGATATGCCTGATGCAGACCATCGACCCGACACAAGCCGGAGCTTCGATGGCAGAGATGGTGGTAAGATGGGGAGTTGTAAAGATTTCAGATGGAGAGAAAACCGTGATTCTCACCGGCGGGCCGGATAAGAATTATTTCCCGCCCTATACCTATACAACATTTGATATGATCGGACAAAGAGGACGCACATACACCCTCACTGCGGAATACGATGGAATGAGCGCAACCGCTGTCACCCGGATTCCTGATCCGGTTGAAATAGATTCAATAAAATCTATTCCGGAGGGCGACCGGCGTCGGCTTGAACTCTATCTAACTCCACAGAAAGGAGAAGAACAATATTTCAGGGTTATGGCACGGGTTAGAGGGATTCATACGCATCTCCTGCCGGGATTCATGAACTCCGGAGAAGCATCGGATGCCGATATAGAGACGGGTGTACTAAAAATCCCCGTAAGTCGACCGAGAACAGCTCGCGATACGGTCTCCTTCAAATCAACATTTATCCCAGGAGAGGAGGTAGAAGTTGCGCTATGCGCCATGAATCGCGAAGCGTGGCAGTTCTGGCGCGAATATGATAACATCATCGCATTCGGAGGAAACCAGTTCCTTGTTGCATCCTCCTCGTTAGGTGGCAATATCAACGGCGGATACGGATATTTCTTCGGTTATGGACTGACCCGGCGTTTCATCACCGTAGAATAAGAGCCCATCTCATAAATTTGAGATGGGCTCTTAGGTATAGCTTTTGCAACAAATTCTTCAGTTATCTTACCAAAGGAATGTATTTGCCATATCCGGCAGCTTCCATTTCCTCAAGCGGAATAAAGCGGAGCGAAGCAGAATTGATACAATAGCGGAGACCGCCGCTTTCAGCCGGGCCGTCAGGGAAGACGTGTCCTAAATGTGCACCCGATTCTGCAGAGCTAACCTCAGTGCGTCGAAGTCCATGAGATGTATCAAGTTTTTCGTCAATCAGATTATCCTCGATCGGGCGTGAGAAAGCGGGCCAGCCGCATCCTGAGTTAAACTTATCGGAAGAAAGGAAAAGTGGAGTGCCGTCGGTGATATCAACATAAATTCCCTTACGGAATTCATTATCATATTCATTGACAAACGGACGTTCTGTCGCCGCATTCTGCGTAACTTCCCACTGCAAAGGCGTGAGACGTCTGCGAAGTTCCTCCTTGTCGATTTTTGGATTCATCGCTTTCTTTTTAAGGAGACGCGCCTCTTTGAAAAGAGAGGGATCTACATGGCAATAGCCATCGGGATTCTTATAAAGATACTCCTGATGATAATCTTCAGCAGGATAAAAATTTCTGAGCGGGCCGCTTTCAACCATCACCGGCTCCTTATGACGACGCCCGATTCCGGCAAGCTGAGCCTCTATGACGGCGGCATCTGCCGAATCTGTATAATAAATACCCGTGCGATACTGAGTGCCGCAATCATTTCCCTGACGATTGAGCGAAAGCGGATCAATACTTTTGAAATATAGTCCGAGTAAATCCGTGAGGCCGACTTTTTCATCGTCATACACCACTTTGACAGTCTCGGCTGCCCCGGTCGCTCCGGTGCAAACTTGCTTATAAGTGGGATTTTCTATCAAACTGTTTGCATATCCGGCAACAGTCTTTTCAACACCCTCCACAAGCGAGAAAAGATGATCTGTTCCCCAGAAACATCCTCCGGCAAGATAAATCTCCTTTTTCATTTCTTAAAACACTTCCTGTTTACATCTGCTTATAATCCTTTGCAAGACCGCCGGCTCCGGTTTCCTTATAAAGCGACGGAAGATCATGGCCGGTCTCCTTCATCACGGTGACGAGCTTATCAAACGAAACACGATGGACTCCATCGGAGAATGTGCTGTATATATTGGCATCAAGCGCACGGGCAGCTGCGTATGCATTGCGCTCGATACAAGGAATCTGCACAAGGCCACAGACCGGATCGCACGTCATGCCGAGATGATGTTCAAGTCCCATCTCCGCTGCATATTCAATCTGCGCGGGGCTACCGCCAAAAAGCTGATTGGCAGCGGCCGCAGCCATCGCGCAGGCAACGCCCACTTCGCCCTGACATCCCACTTCCGCACCTGATATGCTCGCGTTATGCTTCACGATATTACCGATAAGACCGGCAGTAGCCAATGCCCGGAGAACTCTTTCCTCCGGCAGATCCCGACTTTTCCATATATGATAGAGCACCCCGGGCACCACCCCGCACGACCCGCAGGTCGGAGCCGTCACGATAACACCGCCGGATGCATTCTCCTCGCTCACGGCAAGAGCATAAGAGAACGTAAGTCCGCGTGATTTTAGATTGTCACGATAGCCGGTTGCCTTCACATAATACTGTGCCGCCTTACGCCGGAGATTCAGCGGCCCGGGCAGGCGTCCCTCGCGCATGATTCCCCTCTCTACGGCATCCTTCATTGCCATCCATACATCATGCAGGAACTCCCATATATCTTTCCCTTCGCATTCCTCGACATATTCCCAATAGCACTTGCCGCTATGCTCGCAATATTCAAGAATTTCAGTCATGTTATCAAGCGAGTAGATATCAGGAGTGGCATTTTCATCATCTCCTTCGATTTTGATTGCGCCTCCGCCTACGCTATAGACCGTCATTTCGAAAAGCGGGGTCTCGCCCTCCTCTCCAAAAGCCCGGAAAGTGACGGCATTCGGATGATAAGGAAGGAAGATATCGGGACACCACGTTATCTTGAGCAATTTCCCGGCATGACTGAATACATCTTCAATCGCCGTGTCGGTCATGTGGCCCTTCCCCGTAGCCGCCAGGCTACCATATAATACAGCTTCAAATCTTACAGCCTCCTTCGGAGCGCGATGCAAAAACTCTTCGGCCGCCTTACGCGGACCCATTGTATGGCTCGACGATGGGCCGGTGCCTATCCTGAATATTTCTCTTATTGATTTCATAATTTCATTATTCCATCTTTATAGTTGCAAATTTATGTAATCGCGGTGTAAAAACGAAACTTGAATTCCTATTTTTAAGTCTCCATCATAATTTTTTACTATATTTGTAGGTCAGTGCGCGAAGAGATCGATAATTAAGAAAAAAAGGAACCGGATATGTCGGAATACCAGCAGATGTCGCCCGAAGAAGAAGACCGCATGATCGATGCCGCCTTCCAGTCGGTGCTGCAGGCATATCTTGCCAGCAATCACCGTAAGAAAGTCGAGATTATCGAAAAGGCTTTTAGATTTGCCAAAGCTGCCCACAAGGGCGTGCGGCGTCGAAGTGGCGAACCATATATACTTCATCCGGTTGCTGTGGCCGGAATTGTTATTAAAGAGTTGGGGCTTGGCTCTACTTCTATATGTGCGGCCCTCCTCCACGATGTTGTGGAAGACACTGAATTTACCAAAGAAGATATTGAAGCCAACTTCGGCCCTAAAATAGCTTCGATAGTGGAGGGTCTCACAAAAATTTCCGGAGGGATTTTCGGAGACAAAGCTTCGCTGCAGGCCGAAAATTTCCGGAAACTTCTGCTCTCGATGTCTACCGATATCAGGGTCGTGCTCATAAAGATGGCCGACCGTCTGCATAATATGCGGACTCTCGGATCGATGCGTCCCGAAAAGCAATATAAGATTGCCGGAGAAACCCTTTATGTCTACGCCCCGCTGGCTCACCGACTCGGATTATATAAAATTAAGGATGAGCTCGAAGACCTTGCTTTCAAATATGAGCATCCGCAGAAATATGCGGAAATAATGGCTAAAGTCGATGAAAGTGCCGGACACCGCGCGCAAATCGTCGAAGAATTTGTGGCCCCTGTTCGCGAAAAGCTCGATAAGGCCGGCTTCAAATATGAAATTAAGGCCCGTGTCAAAAGCGCTTATTCCATTTTCAACAAGATGGAGAACAAGAAAGTGCCTTTTGAGGAAATTTACGACATTTATGCCATTCGCGTGATCTTCGAAAATGACGATGATGCCCTTGAACGTCTTAGATGCTGGGAAATATACACTTTCTTTACCGATGGGCATAAAGTGCATCCGGACCGTCTGCGCGACTGGACCTCCACGCCAAAAGCCAACGGATATCGCGCTCTGCATCTGACGGCGATGGGGCCCGACGGGAAATGGATTGAAGTCCAGATCAGGTCCAGAAAAATGGATGAGATTGCGGAACTCGGATATGCCGCACACTGGAAATATAAATCAGGCATTAGTGAGGATGAAAGCGAACTCGACAAATGGGTCAATACAATCAAGGATATCCTGGCTAATCCAGAACCAAATGCAATAGACTTTCTCGACACTATAAAACTCAATCTCTTCTCAGCTGAAATCTATGTCTTCACTCCCAAAGGCGACCTCATCACTCTCCCGGCCGGAGCAACCGTACTCGACATGGCTTTCGCAATTCATTCCCAACTCGGAATGAAATGTATCGCCGGGAAAATCAACCATCGGCTCGTTCCGCTTGCCTATAAACTCGACTCCGGGGATCAAGTGGAGATCATTACTTCCGAATCGCAGACCCCTCAGCCGGAATGGTTAGATTTCTGTCAGTCGGCTAAGGCAAAAAGCCGAATCCGAAGCATTCTCCGCAAAGACCGTAAACACCTCATAAAGCGAGGTGCGAAACTTTTCTCCGACTTTATGGAAAAGGAAGGAATCACTCCGACAACCGAAATCACTGACGCCATTCTTGCCAACTACCATCTCAAAAATATAGACGATCTATATATGATGCTGGCAAGCGATGAAATAAATCTTTCAGCAAAACAATTCAAAGATCTCAACAAGAAGCGCTCATCATTGCTTTCGAAACTTCTCCGCAATCCTTTCTCCTCGAAAAAAGGCGATATTAAGCGCGACCCCATAGACCGTAAAAAAATTTATATTCTGCATCCCGACGACAAAACTCCCAACTACAAGCTGCCCGACTGCTGCTCTCCCATTCCGGGCGATGACGTGCTTGGTTTTGTCGATGATAATGAAAATGTGATTCTTCACAAAGTAAGCTGCCCGGAGGCCATGCGGCTTAAAAGCGCGTTCGGTCCGCGTCTTGTAGCTACGGCATGGGGCGGGACAGCCGAGAAATTCCAGGCGACAATAGCAATCGACGGTATTGACCGCCACGGAATTCTGGAAGATATCACCGTAACCCTTTCCGGGAAATTAGGAATAAACATTCGCGGACTCAAAATAGAGGCCAAACTCGAAGTTTTCCATTGCGAACTCACCGTACAGGTAGATTCTACGGAGACCGTGGAACGTATCTGTTCGGCGCTCAAATCGATCAAAGGCATTAAATTTGCAAAACGGATTTCATAATTCAAGCCACCCTCATGAAAATAAGATTCAATAAGCTAAATATTGTAAGACTCGCTCTCCTTGTCGGGGCCACGGCCATTATCCTCTTTCTGCTGCCGCATCCCGACCATCAGTCGTATTCTTATGAATTAAACCAACCCTGGAGATATCCCCTGCTGACAGCAGACTTCGACACTCCCATTCTCCGCGACTCTGCATCGGCGCGTCAGATGCGCGACAGCATCGACGCCAATTTTATTCCGTTCGTGAAATTCGACCGGAACACGGTTAAAACCGAAACCGAACGTTTCACGCATGCCATCGAAGGGAAAGCTGTGCCGGCAAGTATATCTCTGCTTTCTCATCTCCTGAATGAAGTGTATTCTCATGGAATTGTAAATGCATCCGTCTACGAACAGATCCATCGGCTGCCGAGTCCCCGACTCCGTGTGGCCGGAGAAGACAATGGAGCCAGCATTGTCCGAAATATCGAGGCTGATGATATCCTCTCTCCGGCCAAGGCTTTTGAATATATCGACTCCGCATACAATTCCCGGCAACCGTTAGCACGCGAACATCCCATAGATGCAGAGATAGCAAGAGCCCTGAACATCTGTCTGGAACCAAACATTGTGGCTGATTCTGCAGCCGACAATAAATTCAGGAATCAGGAATATCTCACGGTTAGCGGAGCTCAGGGAATGATAAAGAAGGGCCAGAGAATCGTAGACCGCGGTGAAATCATAACCCCTCAGATATTCACCAATCTCAACACGTATGTTGAAATGCTGGATAAGACCCGCGACACGACGACAGCACAGACTTATTTCATAGTGGGACAGGCACTCTACATCCTTATATGCTTCGGAACCCTTTATCTTTTTCTGATGCTTTTCCGCTCCATCTTTTTCAACAGTCTGAAAAAGATGACGTTCCTGATGTGCTTCATAACTATTTTCGTCGCCGCGTCAATCCTGATGTTCGAATACATCGCCAACGGCATCTATCTGCTCCCGATCGCGGCTGTGCCTGTGGTGATATTGATATTCTTCGACTCGCGTACGGCTATTTTCTCACTGCTCACCACGGTTCTTCTCTCCGCTCTTGTGGCCGTGTTCCCGTTCCGTTTCATATTCCTGGAGCTTATAGTGGGTTTGGTGGCTGCCTTCAGCATACGTACGCTCAGCCAGCGCTCGCAACTTCTGCGCACCGCACTCTTCTCCTTTATCGCATATTGTGTCGGATATTTTACGATGCAGCTTCTGAACGACGGCGACCTCTCGCAATTCTCCTGGAGATTAATCGGTGTATTCGCGATAAACTCCGTTGCGCTCTCATTCACATATATTCTAATTCTGATTGTAGAAAAAATATTCGGATTCACATCAACGGTAACGCTTGTGGAACTTTCCGATATCAACAACGCCCTGCTTAGAAAACTTGCAGAGGAAGCTCCGGGAACTTTTCAACACTCCATGCAGGTCTCAACCCTCGCAGCCGAAGCAGCCAGAGCAATTGGAGCCAACACACAGCTGGTGAGAACCGGAGCCCTCTATCATGATATAGGGAAGATGGAAAGCCCCGTATTCTTCACTGAAAATCAGCATGGCGTAAATCCGCACCAGGGACTCAATCCGGAAGTCAGTGCCCATAAGATAATATCTCACGTGCAAGCCGGATTGAATATGGCGGCAAAAAACAAATTACCGCAAGTGATCCGCGATTTCATCACCGAACACCATGGCAAAAGCGTAGCCCGATATTTCTATAATACTGCCGTAAATGAAAATCCGGGAAAAGAGATCGACAAATCGAAGTTCACATATCCCGGGCCTAACCCCCAATCGAAAGAGACTGCAATCCTTATGATGGCAGATTCGGTAGAAGCGGCCTCACGTAGCCTGAAAGATTATTCTCCCGAATCGATCAATGCGCTGGTAGATAAAATTATCGACACACAGGAGAGCGACGGCCTTTTCCGCGAATCTCCTATCAGTTTCAAAGATGTGGAGACTGTGAAAGCAACTTTCAAGAAGCGTCTCGCCACAATCTACCATTCCCGGGTGGCATATCCGGAAATCAATCGTCCGAAGTCACCTCAGCCGGAAACATCTGAACCGGAGAAAGAACCGGAAACACCCATACCCTCCGGGAACGATAACGAGCCGGGACCCCAATAATTTTTAGATTTATTAAACATTGACGGAAACTATTTTTAAGGTTTCAGACGTTTAGATAGAAAAGACTTAAATAATGTATATATTCCTGATAATTCTGAGTTGTCTGCTTTGGACCGCATCTCTCTACTGCTTGTGCAACCGGCAGCTGCTTGCTCCCGCATTGTCTTATCTGGCGATGTTGTCGATATCTTTTGCTGAGAAAAACGGTTGGCAACTTCTCCCGGTAAATAACACGATGTTGCTTTCATGGCTGTGCATGACGCTGGTTATTATGTTTATCGTCATGCTCGAACCCGAGCCGGTGCGCCGTCAGACAAAAGGAACAGGATATATAACAGTCGGGGCCATAGCCGGAATGGTTGTGGGCTTGCTCGGATTCACATTCTCCTCGCAGATTTCGCTTCTCTACGGAATAATGGCCCTCTGCACCATTGCCGGAATCTACCTCGGATTCCTTATGTATACCCGCACTCCCGAAGGAGCGCCGGTAGCTCCCGGCTCGGGAAGATTCATGAAATACCTTCTGGCAAAGGGATTCCCCGCGGCCATAACCGTGATTCAGGGAGGCGTTGTTCTGGTGCTCCTGATTGCTGAAAAAACCTCTCTTATACATACCGCGTTATGAAAAAGATTCGTTTCCTACTACCTCTGTTGCTGATGCTGCTCGCACCTGCATTCGTCGTATCTGCACAAACCTCTGCAAGCTCGCGCCCTGCTAACGCCGCCAAAGAGAACAAACGTAAGATCGTAGTGGAGAAACCGGACCTTGAAAAAATCCGCGAAGCCACTCTCAATCCGCAGAGTCCTTTTTACTTTCCGAAGCTAAAAACAAAATATGATCGTAACGATACCACCATGACGAATGAGGAATACCGTTACTTTTATCTCGGTTACATGTTTCAGGAAGACTATGATCCCTACCGGGAGTCGCCATACGCGGGAAAAACCGATGCTTTAAGGATGAAAGCCACTCATACTAAAGAAGAAATCGACACAATAAGAAAATATGCCCAACTGTCGCTTGAAGACAATCCCTTCGATCTGCGTCAGATGTCGTTTCTTGTCCATGTGCTTAAAGAGAAAAGAAAAGATATGACCGCAAAGATTTGGGAATATCGGCTTGAACATCTTCTCGGAGCAATCAAAAGCACGGGCACCGGTGAGGAAAAAGAGAATGCCTGGTACGTAATCTATCCGGTTCATGAATATGATATTATCCAGCTTCTCGGTTATCAGGCTACCGACGTAAACTATATCGAACCCGGATATGATTATCTCACGGTTGTGCCTGATGAAACCGATAAACGAAAGAGAGACAAGACTGCAAAAGGATTCTATTTCAATATCATTCTGCCACAGCAACAATATGAACTCAAACACCCCGAAGAGGCTGAGGAAGAGAATGTGGATGAAGAAGTGATTGAAGAAATCCAGCGGGCTGCTACCTGACCCCTCTTTTATTATTATGAAATCTTAAACTAAAAAATATGGCAGAAAATAAAGAAAACATTGTGGAACCGGGCAAATTTGTAGCCTATTCCTATAAATTATATGATGATGCCACCGGCGAACTTCTTTTCGAGACACCCGCCGCTCAGCCGGACGTAATGGTATACGGCGTGTCGGAAGATGTTGTGCCCGGGCTCATCACGGTCATGAACGGCCTGAAAGCCGGCGACAAATTCGAAGTTACACTCCCCCCACAGGTGGCATTCGGAGAAGTTTACCCGGATAATATCCTCGAACTTGATAAAGAAATCTTCATGCGTGACGGCGAAATGCCTGAAGAAGTTAAAGTCGGAGCTCGTCTGCCGATGATGACAGCTGAGGGCTTCCGCGTGATTGGACGCATTCTGGAGATCGGCGATAAAGTGAAGATGGACTTCAATCATCCTTACGCCGGGCTTACCGTCCGCTATGATGGCAAGATCGAAAAAGTACGCGATGCCACTCCGGAAGAGCTCAAACCAGCCGGAGGAGGATGCTGCGGCGGTTGTGGCGGCTCATGCGGCGATGGCTCATGTGGCGACCACGAATGTGGCAGCGAAGGATGCGGTTGCTCGAAATAACAACACAATCATAAAAAAGAAACTCGACCCTTATTCCGATCGAGTTTCTTTTTTATACTATAATATCTTTAGAGCCTCAAATAACACCGAAGAAAAACAATTATCCCTGCGCCGCCAGCTCTATCAGCACCTCGCGTTTGATCTTGCTGAGATGCTGCTCGGTAATGCCAAGATAAGAGGCTATGATTTTTGAAGGAACCATCGGAAGGATATAACGCCAGCGCTCCGAAACTTCCCTCTTTTCAGCCGAACTGGGGCCATCATCAATAAAATTAGACGCGATGAGACCTGTAGGCAGAGTGGGTTCTATATCCGACCAACGCTCATACAGCTGTTTAAGCCTGCTTTTGGCATCCCCTTTAAAGAGCCTGTTTTTAAACTCATTGTAATAACATTGATTCTGGTTGGCACTCATCACCCATTTGCAAAATTCGTGCGACTCATCAATCAAATTATCAAAATCAGCCTTGCGTACACGTAACACCTGCGTCGGGCAACATGCCTCCATCCGATAGAAAGAGGGTTTGCCCGCATAAAAGCTATGCCAGGAAAAAAGCATTGAACCGGGTAATGCGAAACCTCCCGTAATCTCTGAATTCACCTTTTCATACGTACCTCTGACCAATCCGCTCTTTATAATAAAGACGTCTGGATTAATCTTCCCCGACTCGATGAGCGGTTCGTACGTATTCAATGATATTTCCGTTCCGAGTGCAAGCAGACGGTCAAGCAATTCATCAGATATCTCTTGTTTGGCCTCCATCCGGAGAAGTTTCTTCAATTTTTCCATAACCCTATCATCTTTTTCTGACATCCTCACAGCTTACTGCCGGATAATTACCCTAAATTAATAAATCTTACATAATACAAACATATCAATAGTTAAAAATTTCTATCAAAATTTACTTCTTAATCTACATTAAGGAGGTTTATGTTTTATTTTAGTTTATTTTGCTATCAAATCTACTTCTTTTGAATCTATTAGCTCGAACTCAAATCAGTCTATAGATATGAAAAAATTTTTACAGCTTTTTTCTTCACTAATCATATTCACATCGTTGCTGACCTTTCCGGTATCAGAAATTCTTGCTGTGCCCGCTTTCCCCAAACCTATTATGGTAGAACAGCCCGACGGCTCTAAGATCGAACTGCGACTGATCGGAGATGAATATGGGCACATCACGCTCGACAGCGATGGGAATCCGATGATGACCGACTCCCGAGGATTCTGGGTAAGGACGCCGGAAGCTGCAGAAACTGCAATCGGCAGACTGCACTACCGTCGTGCCCGAAAGATCCGGAAAAAAGGGCAGCGTGCCCAGACGCATAGCTTCCCTACAAAGGGAGAGGTTCGGTCGATCGTGATTCTTGTTGAATTCTCCGATATCAGATTCGTAACGCAACAAGGAGTGGCCGAGGAGGTGAAGCGAGAGTTCAATGAAATGCTCAATCTTCCCGGCTTCGACCGGCGTGAACATATCGGAAGTGCTGCCGACTATTTTAGGACTCAGTCACAGGGACAGTTCTCCCCTCGGTTTGACGTCTACGGACCGGTACGTGCCGACCGGCCGGCCGCATATTATGGAGCCAATGATGAAAACGGAGACGACATGAGGGCACACGAACTGGCGATGGAGATATGCACCAAACTTGATAATGAGATTGATTTCTCCCAATATGATCTCAACAACGATGGAAAAATCGACAACGTCTATTTCTTCTATGCCGGCTTCGGAGAGAATTTCGCCGGGAATAAAGCTGACTGGATATGGCCTCATGCCGCTTTCATTGATGATCTTGGCATTGATCCGGCCGACCGTACTTTCGATGGCAAGATTCTCAACAGTTATGGTTGCTGCGCCGAACTTTACGGTTCTTCCGGAACTGATACGGCTGCAATCGGAACCTTCTGCCATGAATACGGGCATATTCTCGGACTCCCTGACACCTATGACGTAAATTATTCTATAGACGGGAGTGGCAATCACCCTGATAAATGGGATATAATGGCTTCCGGATCATATCTCCCCGAGACAAGAAACTGCGGAGCCGTTCCCGCCGGGTATACGGGCATGGAACGTTGGCAACTCGGATGGGCAGACCCGATTGAAATAGCGTTGCCACAGTATGTAACATTGCCGCCTCTGCAACAGAGCGCCCGATTCTTGCGTATATCGACAGATAATCCCGATGAATTCTTCATTCTTGAGAACCGCCAGCAGACAGCCGGTTCTTACGACCGTTTCCTCCCTTATCACGGGATGTTGATATGGCACGTAGACCGTCGTCCGGATGCTCAGATAAACGCGACCTTCGGCAATCAGAATCTAAGCATATCATGTGCCGACGCATGGAGTCTCGACTATAACGCCGTGAACGTAAATGCAGCTCATCAATGCCTCGAAATTGAAAAGGCATCCGGCAACAGCGGAACAAAATCAACGGCCGATACTCCTTTCCCGGGACGCCAGATGATTACAACTTTTAACGATGAGACTTCTCCCTCGATGAGAAGCTGGACAGGGAAGGCCACAGCCAAACCTGTAACTGATATTATCGAGAGAGATGGAAACATCTATTTCAGTTTTATGGGAGCACTGCAAAAAAATCTGAAGATCACGGCATGCGACCCGGAAGATATCACCGAAAATTCATTCACCGCCGTCTGGAATCCTCTTGATGAAGCATCTTTAGGATATGAAATCGAACTTTCGGAAGTGAGCCGTGAGCATCTCAAGGATGTCACCACAATAAATGAAACGCTTTCGAAACTTCCCGAAGGCTGGGAAACGACCGGTAGTGCCGAATTCAAACAGAATAGCCTTACACTCGGCGGCACACAGGCGTCGGCACTTCTCCTCCCGGCTATAGCGATACCCGATGGAGCCACACTCAACATAAGGGCGCGTCAGGAGAATTCGGCAAATTCGGCAGCTCTCACGATAAAGTGCGGAGATACGGAAGTCGATTCATACGTGCCGACAATTACGACTTCCGGCTATACCGTCACCATCCCGGCTACTGCGGAGTCGATGGTGATAAGTCTGAACACGGCCCGACGAAAACCGGTGGTGATCGAACAGCTCTCTCTGGTTCAGGATGTCGAGAAGATTGTAATGACTCCCCTCCCCGATAAGAAAGCTCAGACCGCAGAGGGCGTCACCCGTTTCCGCTTTGAAGGGCTTCAGCCCTCAAAAGAATATGCTTTCACTGCGATGGCAAAGGGTCTGGCCTCATCCGTCTCGGAGCCTCGTTTTATCACGACAGCTTCCGGCAGCGAAGGTCCGGCCACAGGAATCGAAGAAATAGAATCTGATTCCGATTCCGTCATAACCGAGTATTTCACAGTCGATGGTTTTCGTCTATCCGGCGTTCCTTCTCACGGTATTTACATAATGCGTCGTGGCAAGGAAGTAAGAAAGATAATTGTAAAAGATTGATACTGATACGATAAATAGAAAAAAATTAGAAATCACCAATAATACTTTCAGATATGATTAAATTTTTCAAGTATGCTCTTTTGACCGCTCTCGCCATATATGCGGTCGATCCTCCCACACTGTGTGCGCAGGAGTCTCTCCCCTATGAAATCACATTCACACAATCCAATTACACTACATGGACAACACTTGATGCCAATGGCGACGGCGATAACTTCGGAGCCAAGAAATGGGCTTGGGCTAATTCCGGTAATTTCTGTTATAATCTTACTTCCGGTGTGACGGAAGGCTCCGACGACTGGGCCATCTCTCCCGCTTTCGAACTCGAAGCCGGACGGCAGTATGAGATCACCTATACACTCTGCGGATATGTAAGCTCTGCAAAAAATATTCCTGTAGATATCCGGTTGATGACTTCAAATTCAGAGGCTCAGCCCGATGCCTTCCTCATTGCTCAGTATCCTCCCGAAACAGGAGGCACGACTAACAAAAGCGACCTCTATACAGCAATCTTTACTCCGACTGAAAACGGAACTTATTATATCGGTTTTGAAATCACCGCTGCCTACGACAGCTCTGCCTATGGAAAGATAACTCTCCACAAATTTGCTATTCAGGCTCTGCAGAAAGCTTCCGCTCCCGGTGCACTCTCCGCGTTCTCTGTCACTCCCGGTGCCGATGGCGCGGAAAGCGCAACCATCAGCTTCACACTTCCCGAGAATGATGCCGATGGCAATCCACTTTCCGGAGATGTCACAGTGAATCTCTATCGCGAGGATGAGGAAACTCCTTTCTATACCTCGGAGGCTATTGCACCCGGTGCTACCGGCAGCTATACTGATACGAATGCCTATCCCGGCGAAACATGGTATGTAGCTAAGGCTGCCAACGACAGCGGGGAAGGTCCGGCTTCTACTGCAGAACTCTGGATTGGTGTCGATACACCGGTTGCGGTCAGCGAACTTTCTGCCTCTGTCAATGCTGAGGGTAAGCCCGCTATTTCATGGGTCGCACCGGCACAGGGACAGCATGAGGGTTACCTTGATACATCCGCTCTCACATATAGCATATCAAGAATTGAAGATGGCGAACTTTCTTCGCTTGGAAATGTCTCCGCACTTTCATTTGTGGACGAGGCTATAGGCAACGATACCCAGAAGAATATCTCCTATCAGGTCACGGCAAAAAGCAGCGCCGGCCTCGGCGCTCCGGCAGAAAGCCGTGTGCTCAATTACGGTCCGCAGCTCAGCCTCCCCTTTGCAGAATCATTCTCTAACAAGGCTTATGCCAACACTCCGTGGCGACAGGAAGTAGTCTTCAATTTTGAAGATGCCAACTATCAGCCACAATGGGAAATCATCGAACAAGCTGTCGTAACCGATGGTGTGACCGAAGATGAGCCGGAAGGATATGATATCGTAATAGCATCGCAGGACACTGATAAAGGTTTCATAAAATTTAACTCCAACGCCGTCGGCAAGATGTCGGAGGGTGCAAAAGGTCGTCTGATCTCTCCCTCTATAGACATGTCGGAGATGATCAATCCGGTGCTCACTTTCTGGATGTTCCACGAGACATACTATACCACTGACCCGGCAACCAACAACGGACGCCGCAATGACTACGTTAGTGTAGAGACAGCCTATGGAAATTCCGATTTCCAGACCGTTACTGATGCAACTTTCTATCGTTACGGCAAGGAAAATAACTGGACACTCTGCGAAGTGCCGCTATATGCCGTTGCCGGAAAGGATCGTGTGCAGGTGGCGCTTCTCGGAGCCGGCTTCGGAGGCGGACCCATCTATATCGACAATATCAGAATTATCGAACGTACGGCATACGATCTTGAGGTTGTAGCTCTCGCCGGGCCGAAACGTCTCCGTGCCGGAGAACAGGGGCATTTCTCGCTCTCGGTCAAGAATAATGGTGGGACCGCCACTGATGAATACTCCGTAGAACTCCTTAAGGATGGGGAAAAAGTAGCTGAGTATGCAGGAGTGAATGTTCTCCCCGGCAAGATCGCCATTATCTCGCTTATATATTCTCCCGAAACGGATGAGGCCGGCAACTCCGCTGCTTTCTCAGCCCGTATCGTGTACGCTAAAGACCAGATTTCTGATAATAATACTTCTGATGATGTGACGACGGCTCTCACCGCTCCGCTGCTCCCCGGTGTAAAACAGCTTTCTGTATCTCAAGAAAACGGAGCTGTCGTAGTTAAATGGAATAAGGCTGACCACGTTCCGGCTGAAAGTCTGGTGGAAGAGGATGGTTTCGAAAGCTATACTCCATTCGTGATCAATGAATTCGGCAATTTCACGACATACGATCTGGATGCTCGTCCTACATTTGGAATCGGCAGTGCGGCAGGCGTTACATATCCCAACAGTGGGGATCGCATCGCTTTCCAGATTTTTGCCCCGGCCCTTACCAATATAGACCCTGAGGAACTCGATATGTGGGCTCCCCATTCCGGTCAGCAGTATGCGATCGCCCCCCAGCCTATTGCTCCGGCAGAGAGTTCTTCAGAAGCCTCTACCGCCAACGACTGGCTCGTATTCCCGGCCTTGAGCGGAAACGCCCAGACCATTCGCTTCTTTGCCCGCTCTTTCAGCGACACTTATAAAGAAGCTATTCAGGGTTTCTACACAACGGTTTCCGATCCCTATGATGCAGATGATTTCATGCCTTGCCCTGAGGATGGAGATGTCAGCTACAGCGTGCCTACATCATGGACAGAACTTAATTACAAAGTTCCGCAAGGTGCTCGCTTCTTTGCTCTGCGCCATGTCTCTGGCGATGGATATGCCCTGATGGTCGATGACGTGACATATCAGATGGCAGCACCTTCTGCCGACGATGCCGGTCTGCTTGGATACAATATTTACTGTAACGATGAGAAACTCAATGATGCCCCTGTAACCGAATGCGAATTCCGCCACGTTCCTATGGCTCGCGCAATGAATGAATATAAGGTAGCAGCCGTCTATCCTCAGGGAGAAGCCGCAAAAAGCGAGGCTTCACAGATTCAGGTTTCAACAGAAGTTTCTGAAATATCTGCCACAGGAATTACAATCCGGGTGAATGGATATTCCGTTATCGTAAAAGGGACAGAGGGGACTGCCGTAACTCTCTTCTCTGCCGACGGAAAGATAGTGGATTCTTCCGAGGGAGATGCTGTTCTTACTGCTCCCGGATCGGGAATCTATCTGCTTAAGATAGGAGATAAGATTTACAAACTCATGATCTGACAATATGAAGTCAATTCCTATTATAATTACTGCATTACTCGTTGCCCCGGCTCTGAATGCCGGGGTAACGGGAATCCTCAAGCCGGGGGCTTCTCGCGCACCGCTAAACGAAGCTGCGTTCAGGACTGACATAACCATAAATAAAGATGATCCACGAAAAGCTCCGGCACGCCCCGACTTCTATGGGGTGATGCTTTATTCGGATGTCGAGGCTCCGGCAAAACCCGACCTGAAGAAATTCAGAGCCGGCTATTCTCCGAATCCTGCCTCCGTGATGACTCTTACGGAGATGGACGGTTGCAGCGGAACATACGCTGACGATAAATTCATGTTTATGGACTATTCCACAAACAGCTCAGGCAATATTACGGCTGTGAACTGGAATATTGTCGATGTGGAGAAAAAACAGATTACCGCAACTTTGCCTCAGAATTATGCCGTGGGAATATGCATGGATATGACGTATGATATCACGACCGGAAAAATATATGGTATCTCCGCGCTCAGCGATGTCTTGGTATCAATCGATCCGGCTACGGGAGAGGCTGATATTGTTGCTCCAACACTTCCTTTTTATACTCTTTCTGCCGATACTTCGGGAACTCTCTATGGAATCGCTCTCGACACGGAGACCCGCGAAGGGGTGTTGTATACGGTGAACAAACTAACCGGAGCAGCTATGAAAATAGGTTCTACCGGAGTAAAAATGCTTACTGACCAGTCCGGAAGTTACTCTTTTTTCCAGACAGCGGCATTCAGCTCTGTGAACGGAACTCTATATTGGGCCACGACCAATTCCGACAATGCATCGGCTCTATATAGCATCGATATCACCACGGGTAAGGGGGGATTCATGGCAGCATTCCCCGACAACCAGTCCTTCGTTTCCCTCTTCGATATTCCGCAGGCTCCCGAACCCGATGTTCCGGGGCAAGTCTCGGATGCTTCAATAATGCCTTCCGCAGATGGGACATCTGTCGCCATATCATTCCGGGCTCCCGAAAAGAATGCCGATGGAGAAACCAAAGCAGAGATCTCTACTATCAGCATTTTCAAAGGGTCTGCCCAAGAGCCTCTGTATAGTTTTGAGAATCCGGAGCCGGGCGCGGATCTGACATGGACTGACCCCAACCCAACACCCGGTTTCAATGTATATAGAATCATTGCTGAAAACAGCGTTGGCCAATCTCTACCTGTCTATATCTCCACTTTCTGTGGAGAGGATTATCCCGAGGCACCCTCTGACATAGCTGTAATAACGGATGTTTCAGGATATCCCGTTATTACGTGGAATGCACCTGAGAAAGGACTCAACGGGCTGGACATCAATCCTGCAAAACTCAAATATAATATCATACGGGATATAAACGGAACAAGCGAAACCGTCGGAGAAGGAATAACGGCAACTACATTTACCGATAATACTCTTGACCTTACTCGCCAGCTATATCCATACTATTATGTAGTAGCCGTATCTGAGGCGGGAGAAGGACGAACTTCTGCAGCGTCGGGATGCTATACCGGACCGGCATATCAACTTCCATTCACCGAGACATTCAAAGACTGTGCGCTAACAACTTCCCCCTGGATCATGCAGAGCATAGCACTGGGAGGCGAATGGGAACTTAACTATGTAAGTACATTCCCAGGTTCCGGGCCATATAACGATGGCGGAATGCTCGTCTTTATCGGCTTCAGGGCCGTAGATGGGGCTCAGGCACGTATCGCCACTCCTCTGCTTGATTTTTCAAAGGCTCTAAATCCGGAACTGAAATTTCATTTCTACTATCTCGATATGAGCGATCAAGACCTCACGTTTGACGACAAAATGGTTATCGAGGTTTCTGCCGATAGCGGAGAGTTTATTCCGGTTGAGAATGCAACCTTCATGCAGCACGACGCCAACACTCGCTGGACAGAATGTACGGTTCCATTGAAACAATACGCAGGAAAAAATAAAGTCGCCATTGGTTTCCACGGCTATTCTGCCGGTGGTTTCGATCTCCTGCTTGATAATATCAGAGTTGTCGACGGCACGTCAGCAATCACTCAGACAGAGGTTGAATCGAATGATGAAGCATCTGAATTCTACACAGTAGATGGTTGTAAAGTAATCGGAAAAAATCTTAATCCTGGTCTTTACATTGAGAAAACCGACAATAAGAGCCGCAAGGTGTTGATTCGCCACTAACTCCCTGACAAAAATCCAAAGCAGCTCCAAGCCAAAACTCCAAGCGCAAACATCCGAAATAAGCCGCCTTTTTCCATGGCGTTATTGATTACGAAGTTCGTAATCAATAACGCCATGTTTAATTTGAATGAAAATAATCGGATCGTCATGTCACAGCATCCGGCCGATATGCGTATGGGAGCAAATTGCCTGAGCGGTCAAGTGCGTCAGGTCGGACTTGATCCGACCAACGGGGATGTCTATATCTTTGTGGGTCGCTCGCGCAAGCTAATGATACTTCATTGGGAACACGGAGGATATGTGATGTATTACAAGCGTTTGGGGCAAGATCGAAAAAGTACGTGATGCCACCCCGGAAGAGCTCAAACCAGCCGGCGGAGGATGCTGCGGCGGTTGTGGCGGCTCATGCGGCGATGGCTCATGTGGCGACCACGAATGTGGCAGCGAAGGATGCTGTCATTAATCCGCAGAAAGAAGAGAAAAAAATGCTTTTTTAAGTGTCGGAAATTCTTCCGCCTGATAAATTCATTTCGATTGAGAAATATATTAATATAAAAAGTTGGGCTCGATCACTATATAAATATGTGTTCGGGCCCTCCTTTTTATTCATTATCATCTTTCATACTATACAATATATTTCTCATTTCCTAAGATTACAATCAATCTTTTCAGGATATTTTGAGAAGTCCCTCGGCGGTAAGGTAACTGAATTTTTCTTTGTCGGTTTCAGACAATGGAGCGTTTTCTACAAAAGCGCGCGCATCTGTCATAGGAACGTATGGCCAGTCGGCCGAGAATACAAGTCGGTCGATACCGAGTTTTTGAACACAGAAAATAAGGGCATCCGAATCGTATACTCCACTTGGTGAGATCCAAACGTGTTTTTTGTAAATATTAGTGATCGTATCTGATAACCCGGTAACTTCCGGCTTAAACATCTGGTCAAGACGCGACAGGAAATACGGCACCATCTCTCCCCAATGACCTGAAAGGACTTTCAATGTCGGATATTTTTCGAATACCCCTGCAAGAATCATTCTAATTATCTGGATCCCTGCTTCATAGTGCCAACCATAACCGTATGCACTCAGTATTGTATCAAGTTGAGCATTCAATCCCGAATAATAAGCATTGCAGGCATCTATGGAAGTATAGTTAGGGTGAATATATACGGGGAGATCAAGTTCGGTGAGAGTATCCCATATCGGCTCGTACATCTTATCATCAAGAAACACATTGGCAGTCTGAGGACGCCCTGATATAAGCGTGCCGACAAACCCCAACTCATTTACAGTGCGTTTAAGCTCGTCGGCTGCAGCCACAGGGTTATTCCACGGAAGGGTAGCAAATGCTCTGAAACGCTCAGGATATGCCTTTATATTCTGATATAGGGCATCATTAGCTTCCTTTGCAAGGGTAACGGCCTCATCTCCATTTAGCCATTGAGTCGGATTAGTGTATGAAACTACTTCCATATCTATTCCGGCCTTGTCGAGTTCGGCAATCCGCTTTTCTCCTAATTCAAACAGGTCAGGAGTGCTCGGAGCATCCGCCGGTGCAGGATGTAGAAACTCTTGCGCATAAGGATATGCTTCCTGAATTGTCTTTGCCACAGCAGCTCCGATGGTCTTGCTGACCATGTGTTCCTCCAATGCTATTATCTTCATATTTGGTTTTGGTTAAATTTCATTCAGTAATTAAACAACAAAAGATAAAATATTGTTGATATATCAACATTAAATTTATAAACCTTATGAAAGTATTAGTGACAGCTTCAACGGGACTGACCGGTAGAGCTATTGTAAAAGCTATGGCATCAAAAAATATTTATATACGTGCGATGGCCCATGCTTCAATAAAGACAAAAGAAATGCTCCTGCTGGGAGCTAAAGAAACTTTTGTCGGGGATGTAGCCTCCGAAAAAGATCTTTTTTCAGCAATGGATGGTATTGATGCGATTTATTATATTTGTCCTACAGCCAGAGAAGATGAGGCCGAGATTGGTAAAATGGCAATTACAGTAGCTAAAAAAGCGGGGGTGAATAGATTTATCTATCAGTCAGTTCTTCACTCGAATGAACCGGCGTTGCCACATCATCGCCGTAAACTCGAGGTCGAAAGAGCTCTCATCGGTTCCGGATTAAACTACACCATAGTTCAACCTGCTCCATTTATGCAGAATATTCTCAATGCTAAAAAGGCATTGACAGAAAAGAGCTTATTTGTTCAAAAATTCTTCACCGGTACAGAGACGACAAATCGTATCAATTTGATTGATGCTGAAGATTTCGGGCAGTGTGTGGCTCAAATTGCCTTAGAGAGCCAATATGACTACGCCACACTGGAACTTTGCGGGCCGGAGAATCTTTCAGTCTCCGCAATGATTTCAGATATAGAGGGAGAATTAAATAAAGAAGTTGCTTTACGTTATATCTCTGATGATGAATTCAGAAAGTCTATGCAGGATAGAAACGCTTCATTATACTCAATAGAAACATTACTTCGAATGTTTCATCATTATAATGAAGGAGACTTCTGTGGATGCGATTTCGTTGCCACTTCCATTCTTAAAAGGAAACCGGTTAATTTTGTTGAATTTCTCAAAAGAGAACTAAAATGAGAGAAGTAGAATATGATTTATTAGGAGTTTATCTGGATTTTGCATTTACATCGCTCGTTGCAGAACTCAACAGATCACTCCATAAACTTGGATTACCTTTAAATCACGCACAGTTTGTAATAATTCAAAAGCTCTTTATTAAAGATGGGCAGAGTCAAAGCGATATAGCGAGAAGCGTAGGAAAAGACAGAGCCGGGATAAGCCGATCTCTCAATTCCTTGGAAGGGAATGGATTTATACGTCGCAAAGCGATTTCCGGCTCAAAAAATGGAATATTCCTGACTGAGAAAGCCATTAAAAACCGCGACAAAATAGCCGCGGCCATAAATACAGCCATCCGAAAAGCACGTGAAGGGATGACTGAAAAGGAATACGAAGATGGAATGAAGTTTCTTATTAAAATCCACTCCAATCTATAATTTAATTGTCACCGGCTTACGTTACGTGCCCGGCTTACTTGTCTATTTCATAAACATCCCGTAATATGCTGAGTTATTCCAACTCGATATCGCAAATCATTTCTTTGATTGTTTCTCCAGTAGCAGGCCTCTGTCCTGCTTTAAATCCTTTTATGAAATAATTTCTCCACATTTGGATGAGAAAGCTATAAGAATATACTTTCCATGTACTTTATTAGAATAATTGGTCTTTGCTTTATTAACATCAATGGATATTAACATATATTACGACTCCCTATTACATCCAATAAAACCGAGAAACAGCATTATGAAAGTAAAATAAAACAAAAGCTTCTTCATAACTCCATATTTTTGTATTTTTGGTTGTAATACTCATGGGTTATATGATTAAAAGCTACCTAACTGACAATACAACTAACATTTACCAAACTTGCATTTGAATTTATCAGAAATAATATATAACTTTGCACAGCATATCGCCCTCAGAGACCCGATATGGGATAGTGGGCGGGATGCGGACATAATATGAAGGCGTTTGCTTAACGCTCTTTCTTGGCTGTTTGGAATCTGACAAATTTCTATGGTTAGTCAAGAATGAAGCAACAGCAGATGGCTTGTGGATATGTAATGAACGTGCTCGAATTCTTATTCATTAAAAATGAATAAGTCTATGAGTATATTGTTTTACATATTTGCGTGAGGCCTCTGAATGTTGCTCGTTCTACTAACCGGGCATTGTCAGAGCCTCAAACAGCGGGACGAGTAACAAGTACAGACTCTCACCCTTTCTTTTTTTATACAACCATTAGGAGAGCAATGGAATATCCGATGATGAAATGGAGCGACATTATCCGGGTATGTTTAAATCCAACGCTCCTCTAAAATAATATGAAAAAATTAGCCAATTTAAGCGTCTGCTTGCTTCTGAGCATGATGTTCTTCGCTTTCACGTCATCGTGCAGTAAGGATAGTAAAGATGAACCTTCGTCAGGCAGCCCAATTATTGGAACATGGTTCTATTCTGATAATGCCGGATCCGAGTATGATGAATACACTCTTGTATTCAATGGTAACAACACAGGATACATCATCAATGAATATGGCACAAAAGCTTCGGTATCCGAGCAGATGAACTTTGACTGGTCGCTAACAACTACAAGTGATGGTTCATACCGCCTGTCAGTAATATACACTTCCGGTGACAGATATATGGACGGGCCTTTCGGAGATGGATACGCACAATGGAACAGAAATGTAACGATTGCCGGTAATACTCTGTCCATCAACATGGGTGACGGAATTGTAATGCTTTTCCGTCGTAAATAATCCAACTTATAACTTACACTTTAATCCCTATTAAAGAGGTCGTATCAAATTAAAATTTGATACGACCTCTAAGGTTAATAAGAATGAGGCCAACGGGAGTAAACCTGAATAAATGACCTAACCCTAATTCCGTCAGAAAAGACCACCGATTACCCATAATCGAAACTATCACCTTCAAGCCATAATCCGCATTAAAAATTAAAACTTTTCCGGAGATGGAATTAAAAATCGTCTCGAAAGCATCAGGACACTTTCGAGACGATTTAATATTTTAAAATTAAGGTTAATCGGGAACAAATCTCTTATCAGCGACGTCTTTTGGAACGTTTCTTGGAAGTGCCTGATTTTGCTGTTGATTTCTTCGCGCCACTACTTCTGGATGTCTTGGCTGCCGAGCCACTTCCCTTAGCCGGAATCGTAAGCGTCTCCCCTGCACGAAGATTATCATTCTTCATGCCGTTTGCCCGTTTGAGCTCTTCAATACTCACACCATATTTTCTTGATATCGAACTGAGACTTTCCCCACTCTTAATTTTATGGGAGGATGTTGCCGGAGTCGTATTCTTTGTTTTTGCAGGTTGCTGTTTTGTACTTGCCTTGGCAGAAGATTTTGCAGAAGATGTGGTATGCTCACTATTATCTACACTCGTTTCCTGCCACTGCGAGCTGCGCGGTGAAGTATTTTCCGCCATATCCTCCCCACCGACAGTGGTAGTGATCCGCAGGAGTTGTCCTGTCCGCAAAGCATTACGACGGAGATTGTTCCAATTTTTTATCTGCTCCGGGGTGACATCATATTTTTTTGCAACCTCAGCCAAAGATTCTCCCGGCTCCACTTTATGTGTAATAGTATGTGCTTTACCATTATTGGCGGCCATTCTATCCGCATCACCGGAAGCACCGATCACACTCTCAGACTCATCGACAGAAGGCTCTGACTCAATCTGGGCAGCCACGGCAGCTGAGGGCTTATCGCCGGGCTGTGCTGTGAGGCGACGCTGATATTTTTCCTTCTCATATTCGCGGATATCATTCTCACTCATAAGATAAGCATGGATCTGCTGCGAAGGGAGAGCCAAGGTGTATGGACGTTCTGCCGAACCGGGAATCACATCCGAACGGAACTGCGGATTCAGAACCCGAAGCTCATCAACCGGAATAGCAAGCACTTTCGATATCTGATCGAAATGAACACGCGATCCGACCATTACAGTATCAATAACCAGAGGCTTTGTAGGAAGCACCGGGCTTATGTTATGTTGAGGATAGTAATTCATCACATAATTGGCGGCAATAAACATCGGGACATATCCTCTTGTCTCAGGCGAGAGATAATTGTATATCGACCAGAAGTCATGTTTCGACGGGTCTCCTCCGGCACGACGTATAGCCTTGTTTACCGATCCGGGGCCACAATTATAGGCAGCAATAGCCAGCGACCAATCTTTATAAGTGGCATAAAGATCTTTTAGATAACGGGCTGCCTTCTTTGATGATACGTATGGATCACGGCGCTCATCCACAAGTGAATTCACTTCCATGCCGAGACCGCGAGCCGTATTCAGCATGAACTGCCATAGTCCGGTAGCCCCATGCCTTGACACTGCATTGGGGTCAAGTCCTGATTCAATTATAGGAAGATATTTTAGTTCGAGAGGAAGGCCGGCTTCCTCAAGGGCCTGTTCAAAAATTGGGAGATAATAGTTGCCCAACCCGAGGATTGCAGCAACCTGACTACGTCCTCTCTGCGTATAGCGTTCTATATAGCTCCTCACTATCTGATTATAGGGCATCTCTATTACCGTAGGGAGCTTTGCAAGACGATCCCTCAATACATCGTCCGACACCGTCACATCGCGATCCGTTTTGTAACGATCATCGGTAGCCGTATAATTCTGCATGTACCAGCCTTCGAGCATTTTTGTTGTATTGGTCTCGAAAGATTCCGGGAAAATGATATTGCTGTCGGTAATGCTCTCTCTAAGATCGAGAACATTCTGCGTTTTTTTGTCGGCAGAGGCTGTCAAGGCCACAGATGCCGTGAATATCAAGGTTATAAAACGTCTGAACATACGCATAAAAATGTTAGGAAAGAGATTAAAAATTAAAAGCCCAGTTCAGGCCCAACGCCGGGCGTCGCCTGCCGGGTTCGATAAGCATTGTCGGCGAAAGATCCATCGAAAGATTTGGAGAGATATCGAAATGTGCCATTGACGCATCAACGTAAGCATCCACCATGCAGACAAGGTAAAGGGCCACAAGGCAAATAATGCAAAGATCGCGATTGCGTCTGAAATAATCCTTACGGCTCTTAAGCGTCTGCTGCAACCATGCCTTGTCAAGATCTTCTTCCTTGACAGTCGGGGCAAAGAAATCCATGTAACTCTTTGTCGATGGGTCGTTGTCTAGGATATCGCGGTAAGCCTGGACATAGTCCTGATATTGATTGTTATTCCAATTAGTGGCATAGCCAAGACCCATGAATCCGCCTACAACAATCGGAAGTTTCCAATAACGGCGGTTATAGATCTGCCCGAGCCCCGGGAAAAGTGCCGACATCCAAACAGCGCGTTGCGGAGAGGGATTGAATGGCTTCTGGCCGTCAAGCCCGTATGGATAATCGTCAGCCTGGACCACCGTAGGAGCAATCGAATCATTCTCCTCTACAGGAATAGCAACTCCGGCATCGACAAAGACAGTCGAATCTTGAGCTAACGATTCACGCTCATATTGAGGGACAGCAGTTCGTTGAGCCACAGCCACATAATCAAAAGGAAACATAAAAAGAAGAGAGAGCGCCAGAAGAAGCGTCCTTTCATAAACCGACAGCCTCATGCCGTCTTCTCTCTTTTTGTTTCCTCTTGTCATTACTGCTGTTTGAGGCGCTCAAAAATTTCAACAAGCTTCTGCAATTCGTCGTCAGAAGAAAATTTCAGGGTTATCGACCCTTTTCCCTCGCGTGTAGTTGCGAATTTTACAGGCACGGGGAAAATCTGAGCCAGATCGCGTGCAAAGAAATCATAGTCATGACTCCGTGGCTGCGTCGTCTTGCTCCGGGCAGGAGAATCGGCAGATTCTGCGAGTTCGCGGCCGAGCTGTTCTACGGCACGCACGGAAAGCCCCTCCTTGAGAATTCTCTTATAGACCTTAAGTTGATTCTTGGGGTCTTCGATAGCCAGAATAGCTCTTGCATGCCCCATATCGAGTTTGCGGTCGCGAAGGCCAAGCTGAATCTCAGCCGGCAGACGAAGCAGACGAAGATGATTTGCAATCGTGGCACGTTTCTTACCGAGACGCTCCGAAAGGCGCTCCTGAGTAAGATTATAAAGCTCAATCAGCTTTTTGAAACCAAGAGCCACCTCTATGGCGTTCAGGTCCTCGCGTTGAATATTCTCAATCAGGGCCATCTCCGTCATCTCCGAATCGCTGACTGTTCGCACGTAAGCCGGCACAGAAAAAAGGCCCGCTTTTCGCGCTGCACGCCAGCGACGTTCGCCGGCAATAATCTGATAATTTCCATCAGTCCCGACTCTGAGCGTCAGAGGCTGCACCACTCCGAGCTCACGAATGGAAGTGGCCAGTTCTTCAAGACTCTCCTCGTCGAATGTGCGTCGAGGTTGGTCCGGATTCGGTTCGATACGGTCTATATCTATCTCGGAAATCGACGATGAGCCCTCCGTGCGGAGATCGCCCATTGAAATCAGGGAGTCGAGACCTTTTCCGAGTGCATTTCTTTTCTTTGGTATTGTCACTTGCTAACTTTCTTTTTACGGTTACGAGTCTCCAGCTCTTTGGCAAGCTGAGTATAGGCGATAGCACCCCGGCTGTCGGGATCATAAAGAATCACAGGCATACCATGACTTGGCGATTCGGAAAGACGAATGTTTCGAGGAATAACGGTTGTGAAGACCATATCGCCGAAATGGCCGTGCAACTCCTCAAAAATCTGGTTAGCCAGACGTAAACGGGCATCATACATGGTCAGCAGGAAACCCTCTATTTCAAGTTGCGGACGCAGACGACTCTTGATGATGCGCACTGTGTTCAGAAGCTGTGCGATACCCTCAAGAGCAAAATATTCGGCCTGCACCGGGATGAGCACCGAATCGGCGGCAGTCAAGGCGTTTACCGTGATTATCCCAAGCGAGGGGCTGCAGTCGATTAATATATAGTCGTAATTATCTTTTATCGGATCAAGCAGTCTCTGAAGCTGGCGCTCGCGGTCGCGACGGTTCATTAACTCAACCTCAGCTCCCACAAGATTGATATTGGAGCAAATTATATCAAGATTATCCATCGAAGTCTGCATCACGGCATCAGCAGCCGGATACCCATCGACCAGACATTCATAGATTGTGGCATCGCCGGGTTCGGGCTGCATACCGATGCCGGAAGTGGTATTGGCCTGCGGATCCGCATCGACCAAAAGCACTTTCTTGCCCAGCTTGCTCAGACAAGCCCCGAGATTAAAAGCGGTAGTGGTTTTCCCAACTCCCCCCTTCTGATTGGCTATTGCTATGGTTTTTCCCATTTTCTTTGTCGGATATGGTATTTAATCTGCAAATTTAATCATTTTTTAGACTACTGAACGATTTTTTATATTAAACATCCTTAAAAGATCATTCTTTCTCCCCTACCCCGGCCTATCTCAGCTCAACCTTCTCATCTCTTTTTTCTCGCAGAACGCAAACAGAGAGCAATCTCCGACGGCACAAGACAATAAATTCAAGCGTAGCATTCAGGCCCCATCTCATAAAAAATGGGGCCTCAGATCTATTGCAAAACGGATCTGTTAAAGGAGCGAATTTATCAGAAGAACCGAGTTTATTGAAAGAAGCGATGAAATTTATTCATATCCTTGGGGGCGCCTTTATCTTAGAGCCCATCTCATAAATTTGAGAGCCCCTGGGGGCGCTGGGTTGGAGCGATTTTGGGCTTTTGAGCGATTGAGCATAGCGGGCTATGTGATTGAGCCAAAAGCCGAAAA
>CAZOPN010000016.1:0-38000 GCA_964581685.1 uncultured Sangeribacter sp.
CTATGCTCAATCGCTCAAAAGTCAAAAATCGCTCCAACCCAGCGACCCCAGGGGCTCTCAAATTTTTATGAGATGGGCTCTAAGTGAGGATATAGGAATTAACGAGGCGGTATATGGCAAACGACAGTATAACATATAACGGTGGGAGATGGCATTCGGAAGATGGCATCGTGCGTCCTGTCTCTGATCAGCCTGAACCTGCAAAGGAGGTTATACTTGCTGCCAAGGCTGCCGGCACCCGTAAGAAGTCGCAAGCGTGGCAGTCTCCCTCCATAAATGGCGCGGTAGCTGCCGGAGAGAATTTCGAGCGCGATTCTTTGCAGATTCTTATCGGTCCGGACACGGTGACAACCGCAAAGCATTATGGTATAGTGCTTACCCGCCCCATGGAGTCTGAACCGGCCGTAAAACAGGGTGCTTCCGATACAGGAATGTCATGGATTTATCTGGCCTTGGCACTTCTTTTCTGTGCCGTAGCCTTGAAATTCAGGAATAATCCGCGTTATATGAGTGCATTGCTCTCGGATCTTACGGAAGTGCGTACTCGAAACAATGCTTTCGACAATACCGTGCGTGAGACGATGTTTTTGTTTCTGCTCAATCTAATGTGGATAGCTTGTGCAGGCATATTTATCTGGCAGACCGTGCTATATACGTGTGGCTCGCTTCCTGCTGAATATAGTTTCAGCATTCCGGACCGTCCGGCTCCCGGTATCGGCCTCTGCTGCGGGGTTGCCGCCATTTATCAGATTGTGATGATGGTTGCCTATTATGTTGTGGGGGTTGTTTTTTCCGATACTGCCAGGGCGAAGCTCTGGGTAAAAGGATCGGCAGCCAGTCAGGGCCTGGAGGTCATGGCATTGTTTCCACTGGCACTCCTATCACTGTTTTATCCTCAATGGCTGGCAACTCTGCTCATAATTGCGGCAAGCGTATTCATAATAGGAAAAATAATATTTATTTTTAAAGGATTCCGGATTTTTTTTACTCATATCTCCTCATGGTTGCTTTTTTTATACTACCTTTGCAGTTTAGAAATAGTGCCGTTAATACTATGTTATGCCTCGGCTCTGATTATTTGTTCTAAAGTGCTTTAAATCAGCTATTTGTATAATATAGGCTATGGATATTAAGAAAATACTTGTCTCGCAGCCCAAACCTGCCACGGAGAAATCGCCTTATTTTGATCTAAGCACCAAGTATGGCGTAGAGATGGTGTTTCGTCCGTTTATAAAAGTAGAGGGTCTTACCTCAAAAGAGTTCCGTCAGCAGAAGATCAATCTGGCTGATTTCACAGCCGTAATTCTTACCTCCCGCACGGCTGCCGATCATTTTTTCAGAATGTGTGAGGAGATGCGTGTAAAGATTCCCGACACGATGCGTTATTTCTGCACTACGGAAACCGTGGCGCTTTATCTTCAGAAATATATTGTCTACCGGAAGCGCAAAATATCTTTCGGAAAGACAGGTAAGCTTAACGATGAGCAATTGCTCACAGCTCTTGAAAAAAACGGAAAGGAGAAATTCCTGTTTCCCATCTCCGATATTCATCAGGAAGACCTTTCTATTCTTGAAAAACGCAATCTTGATGTAACGAGAGCTGTCATGTACCGCACGGTCAGCAATGATTTTCGTCCGGACGAGACACTCGATTATGATTTGCTTCTCTTCTTCAGTCCGGCCGGAATAGAGTCGCTGAAAAAGAACTTTCCGGAATTCGATCAGGAAAAGGAGAAGATATATATTGGAGCTTTCGGACAGGTAGCGGCAAAGGCTGTACGAGATGCGGGATTACGTCTTGATATTGAGGCCCCGACTCCTCGCTTCCGCTCGATGCCTGAGGCAGTGGATGCCTTTTTGGCCGAACATGCCTCCAATTCATGATTAGATCCTTCACGAAGCCATGAAGAGATTTGACGACAATATGCTTAGCCGTCTCTATCTTAAAGACACGGCTTTTCAGAACCTGATGCAGAAGCGCATCTTCAATGTGCTGCTGATAGCCACACCTTACGATGCCTTCATGCTTGAGGAAGACGGGCGTGTCGAGGAGCAGGTCTATTCAGAATATGTGTCGCTTAATCTTTCGTCGCCCCCGCGTTTTACGAAGGCGGCCAACTATGCCGAGGCCCGCGAGGAATTGGCATCAAAGAATTATGACCTTATCATTGCAATGCCCGGAGTGGAAATCAGCGAGACATTCCGCGAGGCAGTGGAAATCGACCGCCTTTATCCCGACATTCCATTTGTGGTGCTGACGCCCTTCTCCAAGGAGGTGCGCAGGAAAATTGCCAACGAAGATCTCAGGGGGGTGGATTATGTTTTTTCATGGCTTGGCAACGTTGATCTTATTTTAGCTATCATCAAGCTTATTGAAGACAAGATGAATGCTGAAAACGATATAAATGAGGTCGGCGTTCAGGCTATTCTTCTTGTGGAAGACTCCATCCGCTTCTATTCTTCGATTCTTCCGCATCTTTTCAAGTTCCTTCTCAAACAGTCGTTGCGTTTCTCCACCGAAGCACTCAATGAGCATGAACAGATGCTGCGAATGCGTGGACGCTCCAAAGTGCTTCTGGCCCGCGACTATGAAGAGGCTGTAAGGATAATTGAAAAGTATGGGGAAAATATTCTCGGCATAATCACCGACGCACGTTTCCCGGTAAATGGTGAGAAAGATCCTGAAGCGGGGATGAAGCTGGCTGAATTCGTGCACTCGCGTTATCCTCACACTCCCGTGATTATGGAAAGTCAGGAGAGTGCCAACCGCTTGCCGGCCGAGCGTAAGGGCTATACTTTCCTTGACAAAAATTCCAAGACGCTTCCGCTTGATCTGAGGGAAGCTGTGACGCGTCTTTTCGGTTTCGGCGATTTTGTGGTGAAAGATCCGGCAAAGGGAAATGTTTTAATGCGTATCCGAAACCTTAAGGAGTTTCAGAAAGCTGTCGATCTCATACCCGACGACGTGTTGTATTACTACTCAAGCACAAACAGTATTTCCCGGTGGCTTTATTCCCGCGCGCTATTTCCGATAGCCGATGTGCTCAAAGGTTTTGTGTTTACTTCTCTTGAAGAGGCTCCTCGTGTCAGAAAACTCATTTCAGAGACAGTGGTGAAATACCGCCGCATGAAAAATCGCGGTATCGTGGCCAATTTTAATAAGGATGCTTACGACAAATACAGTAACTTCGCCCGAATCGGCCAGGGTTCCATGGGGGGGAAGGGTCGTGGTCTCGCATTCATCGACCAGATAATAAAACGCAATCCTGTCTGTGACGATTTCGACGGGGTGCAGATCACGATTCCTCATACTGTCGTAGTCTGTACCGACATCTTCGATGAGTTCATGGATGTGAACGCACTCTATAAAATAGCTCTCTCCGATGCGCCTGATGAAGAGATCTTGAAGCGCTTTCTTGAAGCTAAACTCCCGGAGGAGGTGATCGGCGACCTGAAGGCTTTTTTCAATGTAGTGCGCCGTCCGTTGGCCGTAAGAAGCTCTTCGCTGCTTGAAGATTCGCATTATCAGCCTTTCGCAGGGGTTTATTCCACATATATGATTCCTTATCTGGAAGATGAGGAGGAGAGGATGCGAATGCTATGTAATGCCGTAAAAGCTGTCTACGCATCGGTCTTCTTTTCTGATTCGAAGGCCTATATGAACGCAACGAGCAATGTGATCGATCAGGAAAAGATGGCGGTCATCCTTCAGGAAGTGGCCGGAAACGATCATGGCGGGTTTTACTATCCGAGTTTTTCAGGTGTAGGCCGCTCCCTGAATTATTATCCCCTTAACGATGAAAAAGCCGAGGAGGGAGTTGTGGAACTTGCCGCCGGACTCGGCAAATATATTGTGGATGGGGGAATGGCTCTGCGTCTCTCTCCCAAGCATCCTGACAAAGTGCTTCAGACCTCAACTCTGGAACTCGCTTTGCGCGACACGCAGACCTGTCTTTACGGACTCCCTGCCGGAAAAGGATCTGAGGAATTCAAGGTAGATGATAGTTTCAATATTGTAAAGATCCCTGTAGCTGATGCTTTCAAGGCAGGGGCTCTCAAATATCTTGTTTCGACATTCGATGTTGAGGACCGTATAATCCGTGATAATGAACTGGGCCGGGGACGTAAACTCGTTACGTTCGCTAACGTGCTGAAGCATGATAAATTTCCCTTGGCTCCGATCGCTGAATTCATGCTGACTGTCGGGCAGTATGAGATGGGGCGTCCGGTCGAAATAGAGTTTGCCGGAAATATCAATGCAGTTCCGGATAAAGATGGAAGAAAGGGGACTGTCTACTGGCTTCAGATACGCCCCATTGTAGACAAGAAGGAGATGCTTGACGACCATATCATGGATGTTCCCGATGATAATCTCATCATCCGCAGTGACACCGCTCTTGGCCACGGCATGATGGATAATATCAGGACGGTTGTATATGTGAGACCGGACAGCTTCGACTCCTCGCGAAACAGGTCGACCGCTGATGAAGTGGAGGCCCTGAACGCACGGTTTGTCGCGGAGGGAGAGCCATATCTGCTGATCGGACCCGGACGTTGGGGCAGTTCTGACCCGGCCTTGGGAATCCCCGTGAAATGGCCCCAGATTGCCGGTGCAAGGGTAATAGTTGAATCCGCGCTTCCGGGCTATCGCATCGAGCCTTCGCAAGGCACACATTTCTTCCAGAACCTTACCTCTTTCGGCGTAGGGTATCTTACGGTAGATGCTTCCGGAGGAAAAGGCTATCACGATACATCATATCTTGATGAAATGCCGGCAATATATGAAAGCGAAAGCCTGCGCGTGGTGCAGTTTGACAAGCCTCTCACAATTGCTATTAATGGTCGGAAATCGACCGGAATAGTTATCAAACCATCATGACAGTTCCTGATAATGAGAATCCGGAACTTCCCGGTATCCTTCAATTGATTTTTCATCCTCGTCGCTGGCGCAATAAGCTTGCTGAAATGGGAGCTGCCACTTCCGACCTCTCTATTCGTCTTCAAGCTGCCGAAAGTCTGCTGGAAGCTCAGAGAATGGAGAATGTACGTCTCGATGCCGCGAATACGAGTCTGGCTGCCTCTAATAGAAAACTGGCTGAGGATAAAGACCAACTTGAGATAAGGGTCAAAACTCTTTCGGCACGTTTGCGCGAAGTAAATAGAGAACTCGACGACCGGAAGGACACGGAAACCCAGATCAAGGAATTAGCCTTGACGGTGGAGCGGGTGGAAGAGATGAAAAAGGGTTACGAGGAGCGTATCGCGCGGCTCAGGTCGCGATTGAAAGAGATTTCACACATAGACATGACGCCCCCCAAGATGGCACCTCCTCCCGTGTCGGAGGAAAAAGAATCCGGGAACGACGAATGGCTACGTCCGCTCCCGGAAATATAGGTCCGTTTAATGAACGGGGTTCTTAAGATCAGTTTTCAGTATTCAAAGTTCAGTGGTGCCTCGTAGTGTGGCCGATGAAGCGGAAAGAATTCTAACTTTCACAAAGTCGCCCGGTTTGTAATTCCCTTTTGGGAACACCACAACCTTATTCTGGGATGTCCTTCCGAAAAGTTCCTCTTTATCGCGTTTGGAATGTCCTTCCACAAGCACTTCGAATTCTTTTCCGATATCTTTCAGATTGCTTTCGAGTGAGAGTTCATTCTGGAGTGCGATCATACGGTTGAGACGATCTATCTTTACCTCTTCCGGAACGTTATCAGGCATCTGCCGGGAAGCGAGCGTGCCCGGACGCTCCGAATATTTGAACATGAAGGCAGAATCAAAACCGGCTTCGCGCATCAGAGAGAGTGTCTGCTCGAAATCATCTTCCGATTCGTTATGAAAACCGGTGAACATATCGGTAGATAATCCTGCATCGGGGAGAATCCGGCGTATGGCAGCCACTCTGTCAAGATACCATTCCCGAGTATATTTACGGTTCATATCCTTAAGCACGCTGTTGCTTCCGCTCTGAACGGGGAGATGGATATGACGCGCCAGATTGTCGTATGCGGCAATTGTCTCAAGTGTCTTATCGCTCATGTCTTTGGGATGCGATGTAGTGAAGCGTATCCTCATATCGGGGGCCGCCTCCGCCACCATCGCCAGCAATTGTGGGAAATCGACAGTTGTGCCATCTTCAGCGGTAAAGGAATAACTGTTTACATTCTGCCCCAGCAGGGTAGCTTCCTTATAGCCTTTACGCCGCAGATCGGCAAGCTCACGAAGGATGCTCTCCGGTTCGCGTGAACGTTCCCGACCTCGGGTATAAGGCACAATACAGTATGAGCAGAAATTGTTGCAACCCCTCATAATAGAGATAAAACCGCTCACCGTGGCGCCACCGATTCTGCGCGGAACGACATCGCGATAGGTCTCTGTTGTAGAAAGTTCGATATTGATTGCAGGGTGGCCGGCCTCTGCCGAAGCCACGAGTTGGGGAAGATCGAGATAAGCATCCGGACCGGCTACGATATCCACACCGTGATTGTCGATCAATTCCTGCTTCATCCTCTCGGCCATGCAACCCACCACGGCAATGATTATCTGATGCCCTGTTTTTCGGCGCATGGAATTCCAATATGCTATTCGTGAAAATATCTTCTGTTCGGCATTAGCACGTATCGAGCATGTGTTGAGCACGACAGCCGCCGCCTCCGAATCATTCTCCGTGGGTTCGTATCCGGCCATGCCGAGCATGGCGGCGACAACTTCCGAATCAGCCACGTTCATCTGGCAACCATAGGTCTCAATGCGCACTTTTTTTGATGTTGTGCAATTTTTATTGTTCTCAGGAATAAAAAATGTCTGCTTTTTTATTAAGTTCTGCATATTTTTATTACTTTTGTGCAAAAGTACTAAAATGTTCCGATTTACGGACTAAAGAAAGAGATAAAACCAACCTTAGAATACCAGTAAAAACAGTTGAAACGATGAGTATACCATTTATAACGGCAGAAGAAGCCGCCGCGTATATCAAGAATGGAGATAATGTGGGCTTTTCCGGTTTTACCGCATCAGGAACGCCCAAAGTGGTTACCGTAGCTCTTGCCAAGCGTGCCCGTGAGCTTCACGAGCAGGGCCTTCCGTTTAAGATAAATGTATTTACAGGTGCCTCCACCAACGACCATGTCGATGGAGAGCTTTCGCGTGCCGATGCAATTGCGATGCGTACGCCCTATCAGAGCCATAAGGATACCCGTAATTCTCTTAATGGAAATGGAATCAATTATTTTGATTTGCATTTGAGTCATCTCTCGCAAGATCTGCGCTATGGCTTCTATGGCGATATTGACGTTGCCATAATCGAGGCTACTGAAATGAGTCCGAACGGAGAGGTTATTCTTGGTGCCGGTCTCGGTATGACACCGACCATCGCCCAGATGGCTAAGAAAGTTATCATCGAATACTCCTCATATTATCATAACTCTTTCCGCGGATTCCACGACAACTATATTCCACTTGATCCTCCTCACCGTCGTGAAATTCCGATCTACAAACCTTCCGACCGTATCGGAAGTACTGTTCTGAAAATCGATCCGAGCAAGATTATCGGAGTCGTTCCGTCCAATGCATCAGAAAGCATCAAGCCTTTCACTGCTCCCGACGAGCTTACACAGCGTATCGGCGACAATATATGTCATTTCCTTGTGGATCAACTCCGTACGGGCAAAATACCCAAGGAATTCCTTCCCATCCAGTCGGGTGTGGGCAATGTAGCTAATGCCGTGCTTTACGGACTTGGCGAAAATCCGGAGATTCCCCGGTTTGAGATGTACACTGAAGTGATTCAGGATGCTGTCATGACGCTTATGGAAGAGGGTAAATGTAAGTTTGCCTCAACATGTGCTCTGACCTTCTCCGACGATGCGATGCTTCATTTCATGGAGAATATCGATTTCTTCCGCGATAAGGTATTGATGCGCCCCGGAGAGATTTCGAATCATCCGGAAGTTGTTCGCCGTCTCGGCCTGATCGCCATGAATACAGCACTTGAGGCTGATATTTTCGGAAACGTCAATTCAACTCATGTGCTCGGTACGAAGATGATGAACGGTATCGGTGGTTCTGCCGACTTCAGCCGTAACGCATATCTTTCGATCTTCTCTTGTCCTTCGATTCAGAAGGGAGGAAAGATCTCGACAATCGTTCCGATGGTTTCACACGTTGATCATAGCGAGCACTCAGTCAAGATACTTGCTACCGAGCAGGGTGTAGCCGATCTTCGTGGCAAGGATCCGATGCAGCGTGCGGAAACAATCATCGAGAACTGCGTTCATCCGATGTATAAAGAACTCATGTGGGATTATCTGAAACTATCGAAGGGAGGCCATACTCCTCACACTCTTAAGGCTGCCTTTGCTCTGCATCATGCCCTTCAGGAGAAAGGGGATATGCTTCAGGCCGATTTCTCAAAATTCGTATAAGAGGACCGGTTAAAGAATAAGAACTATCTCTTAAAAACAATAGCTATAAAACCATTAAACGCCCGGAGGAGCATCCTTCGGGCGTTTTCTGAATTTATTGAGAGATTGGATTTAGACCCCGTTTCAAAAAAATGGCAGTCGCACGGGCGGCTCCGGTCGAGGGATTTTCGCAAGCTGAAGACGGAGCGATGCGGGCATCGCGACCGATGAAGCTTGGCGAAAAGCACCGGCCGGAGACGGACAAGGGTAACTTGTTTTGCCTTCGGAGGCCTTTTTCGATCCGGCTTTAAACCTCGGCGAAATGACGGACCGTCCCGACCTTTGACCGGGATAAAAGGAGGCATCTCCCTGAAGGCACCCCGATATCCCAGGTCGGCCTTGATGACCTCTATGCCGGGGAAAAGAGACAGGACACTGGAAATCAGTCTGTCGGCCCCTTTCGAGTCATGGACATTGGCCCTGGTGATCTCGACTCCCAACGGAAAGCCGTTTTTGTCTACGGCCAGCTGGCGCTTTATTCCCTTGACCCGCTTGCCGCCGTCTACTCCGGCTTCAGAGTGTGGAAGCCCCAGACGCACGCTCTGGCTGTCGATGAAGGTCACCGAAGGTGAAGGAGACTGGCCCAGCCGCTGTAGACAAGGTAATAAATGCCCTACAGAATTTCGAACTGACAATGCCTGGGATGCTTTCGGGCCAGCCGGGGAAAGATACTTTTCAGAAGCAGACGTTGATTCTCGCTTATGTTTACGTGATGGAACAAAGGGGAACGCAGGTTAAGATTCGGTTACATTTATTTGCAGATCAGACAGCAATGGAGTCTGAAACATGTCGATACCTTAACGAACGACAGCCTCGCGATATTCTGCCCTCACTGGGGAGAAAGTTACGACCGGACTCGCATCCTTGGCCGCTTTTCGTCCTTTGGCTCAGTCACATAGCTCGCTATGCTCCCTCGCCTGCAGAACGAAAATTGCCTCAAGGCTGCGACCCGTGCGGCCGCCATTTTTTTGAAACGGGGTCTTAACTGAGAGATTGAAGGGGGATTATTTAGGATAGATGGTGAAGGTGATTGTTCCTCGGGTTTCGGAAGCTCCTTTCTTTGCGCTCCAGCGCGCACCACGGGCAGCTTGTTCGCAGGCTCGTCTGATCTCTGCGGAGGCAGCCCCCGAAGCAGAAGCAGAAATTACTTTCCCGTCGGCATCGATCACAACTGACACCTTGACAACTGTCTTATTCCGTAGGGATACGTTGGGTGTGGGGCATCCTATGAAAGAGCGTCCGCTTGCCGTGCCGGCAATTCCCGTTCCGGTTCCTCCTGCCCCCGACGAGCCTGACGTTCCGTCCGTTGCGCCGTTGCGCCCGGAAAAGCTGTTGGTTATCTTAGAGGTGACTTGCTGTTTCTCTTCATCAGTAGCTTTGGGTTCGGTAGTTTTTATATCGTTCTCTTTAGTAGTGCTCACGAGTTTCTCCGTCGGGGGGGCAGGTTTGGGATTCTTTCCCGGCACAACGAGTTTGTTGTTGTCGGTTTCGGCTTTTTCCGGCTCACCCTTGAAAGCAGGTGCCGGAGAATCATGGTTCACGGCATCTTTCTCACCGAGATCGCGTAGGATTTGCGGCTCAAGGAATTGCTCTTCCTCTTCAGGAAGCATTAGCTCCGGTTGCGATTGTTGTGCCAGTTGGGCACGTTGATATTCCATACCGCCTATGAAGAGAACAAGCAATATCAGAAGCACCACACCGAAAGTTATCGCTGCGGCAATTGATTTATCTTTTTTCTCCCTGGGGGTCATTAGAGTTAATGGTTTGGATGTGGATTACTGATTTTCGACAGACCGCGCTTTTGTGGCGAGTACCATCTTAAGGTTCTGACGAGCCGCCATGTCGAGTAGCCCGACAACTTTGCCATAATTGACAATACTGTCGGCATAGAGGGCCACGGAGCGGAGCGAATCTTTCTGCTGGATTGCGATCAGAACCGAAGCAAGCTCATCGGCCGTGACCTGACGCGGCGACGAAAGGGTATTTGTGGAGTCGTTACGGTCTTCCACTATATAGAAATTGTCTTCCGCATCGATATATACTTCAGTTACGGGTTTCAGAGAGGTCTGTTCCGAGCTTTGCGGCAGATTGACATCTATGGCAGTGGGAAACATTATGGTCGAGGTGACCATGAAGAATATGAGTAGAAGAAAGATTACGTCGGTCATCGAAGACATGGAGAATGTTTCGAGCGACTGATAATTTTTTTTCAGAGCCATGGGCAGGGGCTTTTATTGTCAGTAAAAAATCAGGCAGCCGGTTCGTTAAGCAGATCCATGAATTCCATGGTTTTTGCTTCCATGCTGTTCATAACACGGTTCACGCGGGCAACGAGATAGTTATAGGCGAACAGCGCGACAATTCCGACGATAAGACCGGCTACGGTCGTGACGAGTGCCTGATATATTCCGCTTGAGAGAACGGTGATGTTTGCAGATGTTCCGGCTGAAGCGAGCGAGAAAAACGCCTGAATCATTCCGACAACCGTTCCGAGAAATCCGAGCATCGGAGCTCCGGCAGCAGTCGTGGAGAGCCAAGGGAAACCTTTGCCGAGTTTCGCAACTTCCAGGTTGCCGGTGTTTTCGATAGCCACGAGCACATCGTTCATGGGGCGTCCGATGCGTGTAAGGCCTTTAAGGATAAGACGTGAATAAGGCGTATCTGTTTTTTTACATAGATTGGTGGCAGAGGCGATATCTCCCTCGTGAACGTAGTCGCGAATACGATCCATGAAAGTATTGTCTTCGCGAGAGGCACGGTTTATAACAATGCATCGTTCCGTGAAAATATATATGGCCACGATCAGGAGTACGGCAAGCGGAATCATTATGTATCCGCCATCCATCATCAGCGACCAGAAGGATAAGGATGTCTGTGTCATTTTATATTGTGTTTAGTTTTCAGTGTTCGGTTTGCGGAGTTTCTATCGGTAATTTGAAAATCAATTTGCACAGGGCGACATGTCGTGCCGGAGCAGATGGCCGCAGATTGAAAACTTGCTGAGGCTAAATCTGCTAAAAGCCTTTTTCAAACAAGACAAGCTTTGTATTGTTTGATTGTATCGCGGATTCCAAGATACAAGGCATCCGAAATAAGAGCATGTCCGATGCTTACTTCGTCAAGCAATGGTAGCGACTGTTTGAAAAAGCGCAGGTTGTCGAGGTTCAGGTCGTGCCCGGCATTGAGTCCAATGCCACGATGGCGTGCTTCGAGCGAAGCGGCCACAAAAGGTGCGATTGCTGCCTGTGGGTCTTTCGGAAAATTGTCGGCATAAGGTTTTGTATAGAGCTCGACACGGTCGGCGCCTATAGCGGCAGCGGCCTTTACTTGAGCCGGATCGGCAGCTATGAAGAGCGACGTGCGTATCCCGGCGTTATGGAGTCGGGTCAGCACCGGGGCAAGAAATTCTGCATTTGCCTTTACGTCCCAACCTGCACTCGAAGTGAGCGCATCGGGAGCGTCCGGAACAAGTGTGACTTGCTCGGGACCGGTCTTCAGCACGAGACTCATGAATTCATCGGATGGATAACCTTCGATATTGAATTCCGTAGTTACCACTTTCCTCAGATCGCTGACGTCGCGGCGCGTAATATGACGCTCATCGGGACGCGGATGGACGGTGATGCCTCCGGCTCCGAATTTCTCGCAGTCGATGGCGAATTGCACAACATCCGGGATTCCTTCGCCACGCGCGTTGCGGAGTGTGGCAACCTTATTTATATTAACGCTTAGTCTTGTCATTTCAGAAAGTTTAGTTCCCCTCAGACATCCTTTATTGAAAATCGGCACGAAATTTGTAACTTTGTGACCTAAACGGCCTGAATGGTGTTTAGAAAGTATAAAGCTACCTGCAAAGGCCGGATGTCTGAACAAAATGCAAAATTAGAAAAAAAAAGCAATCCGAAGGCGTCAGGCATTAAAAAAATATTAATGGAGGAAGACTTATGACAATAAAAGAAGCAATATCACCGGTTTTGAGTTCCTTGGCTGTCAGCCCGACAAAATGGGTTGATGGTTCGATGCCTCTCACGGAGGCTCTTCCGAGGCTGCTCGACACTCCCGACCGTCTTCTCGGTGTGGTGGAGGATGGCGAGCGGATCGGCATTGTCGACCAGACTTCCTTGCTTGAGGGGTTTGGGAGGATGATTGCGGCCCGCGATGACTGCAGTGTAATCACTGTGGAATGTGTACCTGCCGATTACAGCGCTTCGCGGCTTGCTCATGCCGTGGAGGATTCGGATGCTCATCTTGTAGATTTATGGACCGTACCCTCGGATGAGGGAATGATAAAGGCGACCCTCCGTGTAAGACGCGCCGATCCTACGGCAACTGTCCATAGTCTCGAACGCTACGGCTATAATGTGGTGGAGGCACATGGTAGCGATTATCAGGATGCCCGGACCGCTTTTGACCGCCTTCTCGGTCTGCAGGCGCTCCTGAACGTCTGATACATTATCCAATTTAAACCGGAAATCGGGATTCAAACAGTAATCGGGCTATTATGAATAATATAGCAATCTTCGGAAATCGTCATCAGGAGGGAAACCTTCATGATTTGCAGAAATTTTTCGTGATTCTCGCTTCGCGTGAGTTCAGAGTTTCAATACATAGTCGCTTTGCAGCCTATCTTACTGAAAACGGGGTGACGTTCGCTCCGGGTGTTGTGATTACTGATGAATTTCCGGAAGATGCCGAATGCGTTATAAGCATAGGTGGCGACGGCACGTTTTTGCGTGCCGCACAATGGGTAGCCAACCGTGAGATTCCGATTCTCGGTATCAATACGGGCCATCTTGGCTTTCTTGCAAGTTATTCTCTGGATGAGACGGAAGAACTGCTTTCTACGATTGCCGGCGGTATGGGATGCATTGAGCGTCGTGCTCTGCTGGAAGTGAAGGGAGAGGGAGTTCCCGACGGGTTCTGGCCCTACGCTCTAAATGAAGTAGCGGTGCTTAAGGCTGAGACAGCATCGATGGTGGCGGTCCATGCAGAGATCGACGGGCATTTCCTTGCAGATTATCTCAGTGACGGTCTTGTGGTTTCAACGCCCACCGGGAGCACAGCCTATAATCTTTCAGTCGGGGGGCCTATTCTGCAGCCCACACTCGGGTGTCTTGTGTTGTCACCGATTGCTCCTCATTCGCTGACGATGCGTCCGCTGGTGGTCGGTGGGGCCTCTGATATTGTGCTCTCTGCCTATTCCCGGACAGAATATGCGCGTGTGAGTCTCGACGGCCGGTCTTTCATGATGCGTTGTGGAGGAGACGACAACATAAGGATCACGCGTGCGCCATTCTCCGTGATGCTTTTGCGCCGGCCCGAATCAAGTTTTTCCGACCTTTTGCGCAGCAAACTCCTTTGGGGTCAAAGGTAAGTTTAAGGTTAAAAAATAATTTGAGGGATGTGGAAGACGTAAAGTCAAGCCACATCCCTCAAATTATTTTATTAAGAAATTTTATAATTTAACTATCTGGCCAATAAAGAGAATAGTATTGGTAGAGGCTTCTTCTATGATGTAAAAGAAAGGTCGATCAAGTGTAAAGAAGAGATCTGTCAATTGTTCATCACCAGAGGCTGCAATATCCATTCCAATTCCGTTTACGCCGGCTGCTTCTGTACCATCTTCAGTTACCTTTATTATGGTTTCATGCAAAATTTTTGATACTGACAAGGGGGTGGAATTCTCAAGGATGCCGGTTATACCGGGTGAAAAAATCTTTTTGAATCCTAAATTCTTATATATCTCCAAATGATTGGATTTTGTGTGGGCTTCAAATCTTGGTATGGTCACAATTTTCTCTTTTTTCGTTGAAAATCGTGCAATATTGTCATAATCGGTAGCAGAAAATGCTTTAGCAGTTTCATTGAATGCGACTGCCTTTTTAGGAAGCACGAATGTCATTCTGAAATTACCATTGCCATAGGGTAGCGATAGGGCCTCCAATTTGCTATCCGAGTAATAGCTTGCATCTTTGAAGTTTTTCTCCATGTAAACCACATTGCCATAACCCTTGATATTATCGAAAATTCCCTCATAAGAGGCATCTTTATCAAAAGGTTCTGTCCAGGTCCCATTAAAATATAGAGCGCTAATCAAAGCAACGTCTGTATTAAAGGGTTCTTCCAGGAAGTTAGGTATGAGTCCTGTGGTTTTTATTTCACACCACTTATTTATGAGGTCTTTCCCTTCTTCGGAATAAAGATTTGTAGAAAACACTTCTGCACTGAAGATATCCCGAATTGAAGAAGAATAATTCGGCAAGACCTTTAATCCTTTATTAAGCCAAAGCGAGTTGGCGGGACGACACGCGGTTTCCTTGTCAAGCACGGGCAATTCCTGATTCATGATGCGGCAAAACTCTTTCAAATCGTTCAGACCTTTCTCATCAGCGGTATATCCGAGTTTGGTGAGTATTTCATCACGGGCTGCATTATTGTCGCCTGTCGCCAACATGGCAAGCCCGGTAATTGATGTGATTGGGGCTATACAGACGTTATTATTGGCATCCTCGGCAGTTGCAGCTTTGAAAAGATCAATGGCGAATTGATTATTATTGCCAACTTTAGTCTGTGCATTGTTCCCTAATGAAATAGTTTTATATGGAGTTTCTCCGGTAATTTCAGGAACGATGATCGTCATTTCATCATCACCTGCTTTGGGCTCGTCCTTAGTAGAACATGCAGTTCCTAAAATAGGCATTGCAGCCAAAATCATATAAGAATAAAATTTTTTCATATATAAAATCTTTTAATGTGTGAAGTCATAAACAACTTGTAATCCTTTGTAAGTGCGGTCTCCTACGGTAACTGTATTTTCGGAAATCAAAAAATATCCATTATTATTACCTCCCCAGCCCCATACACAGTGTGTGTAAAAAGAGTATTCGGTATTTTCAGAGTTAGTTGGTTCTGATCCTGTATTTTTTTGAGCGTAAATACCATCCATAACCCAAGCATGACCGCTTGTCCCTCTTGTCCCTCTCGCCATTACAGGCTGTTTTTTCATAAACTGAGGATAAAGAATTTCAGTAATATTAAAATCTACCAGTTTCGCATTGGGATATCCCATATTGTTGAAGGTTGAAACATAGGTTGCTTTACTTGCACCTGTTCCCTTAACGCCGTAAGATACATTCATATTACCAGGTAAACCAATAAAATAAAATAGTTTTGCCCAAGAATCATGCATATTATTTGTTTTCATGGATGCCCAATCAAAAGAATATCCATTATAAGATTTAGGCCATTCATAATATCCCATTAATGTGCCTGCAGCTAAAGGAGCACATCCGACCAAACAATGGGTGCCATCTATAGAGGGACAGTATTTATTCCACGGAGTTGATTGGTTAAAGAGAGAGAGGTTTTCCGGGAGAATGGGTGCGACATATGCATATTCAAAAGGCTGTGCTGGAGGTAAAATAGGTGTAGTAAAACCATTTGCTTCAGCAAATGTTAAATAATCATTTATATACCAGCTCAATCCCTTATTTTCTATTGTATCTCTAAGATGGATACTTCCCTTGTCAGAGAAAGCTAATACCTCCGGATTCTCAGAATCTGCATCTGCAGAAATTATAGTGAATCCTCCATCCTTGTAGTTTACAATGTAGTATCCGGCGTTTGAATTGTTGTTGGATCGGGTCTGTGCACCAAAATATTCTATTTCAGCCACTTCACGAGTTCTTTTTTTAGAGACTTTGTCTGTCATTTTATTAGCTTTTTCCAGACTTTTGGACATTCTTGCTGAAATCATTCCTGCCTGACCATTATAAATTTGGCTGTTAATATCAGAAATATTTTCGAGATCTCCGGAACAAGATGTCACAATTAGGGTGACACATAAGCAAACGAGTTTTAAAATTGTTTTCATTGCGTATATTATTTGAATATTTATTATTAAAATGAATATTTGATATATTTTTGCTATAAATACTTATAATTAGAAATACTTTTGCAAGTTAAATAAAACTTTTGGATTAATCAAATTTTGGTGAAATAAAATTAATTTTGAAATTAGGATTTATAATTCAATAAAGAAGATAAGAATTAAATAATATTAATATATGCCCATTTGTTCGGTTGGTTATCAAAGATCGGAGTAGGCTTGGTCTCTCAACAAGTTTGGTTTGATCGGAGGGTTTTATAATCAGTATTCGGGGATGAGGTCGGGATGAAATTCGACTGAGCCTTCAGCTATGGGAGCTGCCAGGAAGAAGCCGAGACAGAAATCGCCTGAAAAAAGTCGGGGTCCGTTGCTGTCGGAGGAGACGGCTTCCAGATAATCATACATCTCCCGGCTGATGGGCGTAACTTTCACACTTACGATATCGCCTTCGCGCAGGGCATCGGCCTCATCCTCTTCGTCAAGGTCTTTTCGTGAGGTCATGAAGATATCGTTGATTATTCCCGCTGTGACCTGACGGTCGGAGGCAAGATTCCATTTGTAGGCTTCTCCGTTACGGTAGACCCTCACCCAAAAATATTCTCCTGCTGTCGCCGAGCTATCAGTGAAGGAAACCTTCAGGACGGCCACATCATCATAAGGCATGTGAATCCAGTTGAAAGTCAGCGCAATCAACTCGGTTGGCTCCGGCATAAGGCATTGCATGGAATAGCTTTCTCCGTTGCGACTTACATTGAGTTCATAACGATGCCCGGAAATGCCGACCATAGTTCCGATATAATTTCCGTCGTTATTCAAGGTAAGTTGCTCTGAGGTGTTGTCAGTGAGATCAGTGATTAATACTGTCGCATCCTTGAGGGGTGTAAGATTCATAGGCTCGCCCATAGGGGTCGTCATGGTAAGTCTTACGTATGCTCCCGATTGCGAAAGTGTGCCCTCAATAACAGGAATCGGATCTATTTCCTTATATTTAATCTCCAGTTCTTTCTCGCATCCGACAAGAGAAAGGAGCAGAAGGATTGCAGTGAGGATACCAAAAATCTTTTTCATAATTAAAACCGGACTGTAAATGAAACTGAGGGAACAAGACCGAAAAGGGAGCGTTGCACGGCGCGTGTGCCGGAGGGTTTCTCCGGATCATCTTCGAAATAGATGATATATGGATTATAACGGCAATAGGTGTTGAATATTCCGAAAGCCCATTGCGTTGTCACGCGTCTGCCCTGACGGGTATAAACAGCAGAAAGGTCAAGGCGATGGACAGGAGGAGTGCGGTAACCGTTACGTTGCGAGTAGTAATAATATGTGATGCCGTCAAGTTCATATTTAAGGTCGGGAGCTGTCAGAGGTTGGCCGGATGAAAAGATCCATGTCCCGGAGAATGTCCATCTTTTATCGAGGGTATAAATGGCGGTAATGGAAAAATCATGGCGTCGGTCGTTTGAAGCATCATACCATCGGCCTCCGTTAATACCGGGAATCCGTGTTTCAGTCTTTGAAAGAGTATAGGCTATCCACCCCGTCAGAGCTCCCGTATTCTTACGGAACATAAATTCCGCACCCATACTTCTTCCTTTCCCGCCAAGAATTATACTTTCAAGATTAATACGTGAGAAAGCCGTGAAGCCGTCGGCATAATCGTAAACATTATCTATCTTCTTGTAGTATCCTTCCACACTCCAGTCGAATGTGCCGTCAGACGTCATCCCTCCATATCCGGCTCCAAACTGCATGGCTTTTTCCGGTTTTACGGTTGCTGAAGATAGGGCATAGCGATCGAAAGGAAAACTGGTTGCTCCCGACCGGATGGCATGGAGATATTGTGAGGTTTCTCCCCACCCGAACCGAAGATTATGAGTAGGAGAAAGATTATATTTAAGATTGATACGAGGTTCTGCGCAGAAATAGTTTCTTTTGCTGAAGTCAGGCCTCATTTCGGAAGCTGAGGTAAACTCATGGAATCTCTGGGCGGAGATGGCGGAGAAAAGGTTTAGTCTTATTCCGGCAGATAGCGCCACACGTCCGGCAAATTCCTTTTCATAATTGAGCCAAACCGCATTAATCCATCCGGATCGAATCTCCTTTTCACGATTCTGCATCACCTGCATTTCGGCAGATTTCACTTTGAGTAATTCAGAGCGCAATCCGGCCTCAATGAGATGCCCGTCGCCTATTGAAAGTTCCATTTTTTCGTTCAGCGCAACGTCTTTCACATATTGCTTCATGGTTTGATCCATATCAAGCATGAGCATGGTCATTTTAGGCGAATAGTCGGTATAGGAGGCCGTCGTTGTGAATGTAAGATTCTCAGTGGCGCGTGTCAGCCAATTGATAGATGCGCCGAGATTGCCCCAATAAAGGCCCATAAGACGTTTAAGGGCCATATTGTCGCGACTTGTTATGAATGATACATCCAGGATATCTCCTTGTTTGGGGATAAAACGCAGGCGTGCCGTTATGTCATAAAAATTCATAATTGTGCCACGATATTTAGGCACCATTTGCAGAAATGCGTCAGCGTATGATCGGCGTGCCGACAGAGCAAAAGACAGGCGCTCTTTTACGATAGGGCCTTGCGCCATTATTTTAGCGGCAAGAATGCCTATTGTGGCCGAAGCATGATATTTATTCATATCGCCGGGGAGGAGGGATGTGGCAAGAACGGATGCCGTGGCCCCACCATATTCAACCGGAAATATTCCTTTATGAAGAGTAGCTTTTCCAAGCGCCTTATCGTTGAAAGTGGAGAAAATTCCCATCACATGCGATGGATTGTACAATGTGATCCCGTCAAGAAGCACAAGATTTTGTGATGCAGTTCCTCCTCTCACCTGAAAACCGCCACCTCCGTCTCCTTCTCCTTGCACACCCGGCATAAGCGTGATAGACTTGAGGATATCATTCTCTCCAAAAAGCATTGGCACTTTTGCCAGAGTAGCCAGTTCGAGTTTTTCGACACCGAGATTTATTTCGGCAAGTCTCTGACGTGCCGAGGTTGCCGTCACCACTACATCATCGAGCTGTCGGGTTTCCTCTGTGGGGTCGGCCGGCTGTTCAAACCGGGGTGAGTTCTGAAGAGGAGATTCGGCATAGCTGAGGATTTGTGTTCCGGCAGCAAAAAGGAGAAATATGGCTAATCTTTTTATCATCTGTTTCGTGAGTCGGTGACGTCATTCCACAAAAATGTTAATTGAGGCCGTGTCAAGGTGAATTGACACGGCCTCCGATATGTTTTGTGCGTTTACGCAGCTTATTTTGCCGGAGTCTGGGCAGGAGCGGCAGCGGGAGTTGCCGGTGCATTTACAGGAGCGGCAGCCGGAGCCTGTGTAGCGGCCGGAGCTGTAGTCTGAATGGCAGAAACGTTCACCGGAGTCTTGATGGCAAAAGAACCACAGATGCTGAGAACGCAGATGAATATGGCAAGCGACCATGTAGCTTTCTCGATGAAGTCGGTAGTTTTACGATAACCGAGATACTGGTTTCCGCTTGCATAGTCGGAGGCAAGACCGCCACCTTTTGATTTCTGGATAAGCACGGCGCCAATGAGAAGGAGGCACGCGATTACAATTAAAATGCTGATAAAGATATACATCGTTTAAAAATTTAGTTACGGTTAAAAGGTTGCCCGAAAAGCTGTTCTCACTTCGATTGTCTCGATTGGTTAAGAATCAGTTTCTTGAGAAACCGTATTTGGTCTGCAAAGTAAATACTTTTTTTCGGATTATTCAAACTTAATTCGGTAATAATTTCAAGGGCTTTCTGATAGTTGCCGTTTTTAATCATCACTTTGGCAAGAGATTCGGAAAGTGAGGAAGATGTTGCGACCGGTTTCGGCTCCGGCTTACGCGCTGAATCGGATTCCGTTTTTCGTGTCGGTGTTTTCGGAGGAACTTTCTCCAGAAATCCGGAAAGCATCTTTGAGGTGTCGTCTTCAAGGGTATTAAGGTCACCATTGTCGACGGGCTCGGTATCTTCCAGATCCGTTATGTCGTAAACTGCCGGAGGGGCGATAGGAATGGCCTCCTGCATGTCTGCCTCCTTAGCGGCTTTGGCAGCATCGGGAGCAAAACGGTCGAGGAAGGAATCGATGGTTGCTTCTGTAGAAAGGCGAGTCTTATCCATGTCGGGATAAAATGCGGCAAATTCCTCAGGATCGATACCTAAAACAGCTCTAAGAGCGGCGCGGTCGCCTACGGCAGCGGCGATGCGGCGGCATAATTCTTTTCGTTCTTCGCCGGCGGCTTTCCGGAGAGCCTTTACAGCGGGAACGACAAAATACGGATATTTTCTGAAAAGTTCGTCGGCCTGAGCCGGGGTGAATGAGAGATTCATAACGGGAGAGGATTTACCAGTTGCCAAGCGTGGCGTTAAAAATCAGTGTTACAAGTTCTTCACTAATTTGCTGACAGAGTTCGTCCTGCACGTCGGTGAGCATCAGATCGGATGAGAACTGACGATAGGCCGAGAAACTCTGGTCGATATTATTAGCTTCGTTCTTGTTATCAACATATTTTACTTTGACAGTGATTGTGAGTCGTGTCTCTGTGGCGTATGCATTTGTGCCTACAGCCTGAGGCGAGAGAGAATAGCCGGTGATTTCTCCTGATAAGTCGATATCGGCAGGGCCGTCTACTTCTGTAAGCTTTGTCTGTTGCGACACGTAATTAAGCAATTCGTTTTCGAAAGTCTGCTGCAGGGGAGGGTACACCAGAGCGGCACGAATAGGGAAGTTGGATATATTGATAGTCTTGTAGACATCGTAGTTTATCGGAGAACCTTTAAAGGTGTAGGTGATGTAGCAGCCCGACATCAACGTAAGGGCAGCTATCAGCAATACGCAATATATCAGAGTTTTCAACTTCATTCGTTAATCATCGTTTTCAGTAACTTCAATTCCAAGATCGTGGATTTTCCGATATAGTGATCTCAATGATATGTCGAGTTCTTCAGCCGCTTTCTTTTTATTGCCGCCGTTACGGGCGATAGCCGAGGCGATGGTCTCTTTCTCTGATTCTTCAAGCGATTTTGGGGCCGGTGAAGTCTGTAACAGATCTTCTACCGGATATTTTATCAGCGAAGTCACTTTTGAATCAAACCGGGCATCGGCATCTTTGCCGAGCCGGGCCTTAATATTGGCGATTTCGGTCTGCATGGAAAGGATCAGTTGCCAGAGCATTTCCCTTTCAGTGTCGTAGTCGGGACGTTTTGTCGATTGGACGGGTGTGGAAAGTCCTGACCGGTCGATAGGGAGGGCATCGAGCATCTTTTCTCTTGAAATCTCTTCACCGGCATCAAAGAGCGCCAGCTGTTCCACCACATTCTTGAGCTGTCTAACGTTTCCCGGCCAGCGGTAAAGCCTCATGGCGTGAATAGCCTGAGGTGAGAAGGTGATGGGTTCGGTCATGTATTTTTCGGAGAAGTCTGAGCTGAATTTGCGAGCCAGAAGAGCAATATCATCGCCACGATCGTGAAGCGGGGGCACTTCTATTCTGATTGTCGATAGACGATAGTAGAGATCTTCACGGAATTTTCCTTTTTTTACGGCTTCCAGCAAGTCGACATTTGTAGCAGCCACTACCCTGATATTTGTTTTCTGCACGGTTGAAGATCCGACTTTCAGAAATTCGCCCGTTTCGAGCACACGCAGCAGTCGAGCTTGGGTGGTGAGTGGAAGTTCGGCCACTTCATCCAGAAAGATTGTTCCGCCATCTGCCTCCTCGAAATAACCTTTTCGGGCTGAGATTGCGCCGGTGAAAGAACCCTTTTCATGGCCGAACAGTTCGCTGTCTATTGTCCCTTCCGGAATTGCCCCGCAGTTTACGGCGATGTATTTCTTATGTTTTCGGGAGCCGTACTGGTGTATGATTTTAGGGAAAACCTCTTTTCCCGAGCCACTCTCTCCGGTCACGAGTACTGACAGATCGATAGGCGCGACACGGATCGCCCTTTCAATGGCATTCAGCAATGCCGGCGCATTGCCGATGATTGAGAATCTCTGTTTGGCACGGGTCACCTCGGCCGATATCTCTTGCGTATTCATTTACGGAATGATGATCTAAGGAAGTTTAGAAAGTTCGTAGGTTTTCTCCCGCAAAAATTTGCCGAGCTTGTCAAGATCGGTGAATTGAGAGAGAGTTTCGGGCATTATCGGTTCGCCAAATGAAATATGGATCTCTTTATTGGCCATATTATAAAGTTCCGTCGGAAGACGGAGCGTGCGGAGACGCCAGTCGATAAGCCCGAGGATATTGAAGAACGCGGAGTTGTGGCCGTGAAAGTATATGGGAATAACAGGCACATCCAACTGGGAAATGAGGCGGATAATGGAGGGCTGCCATTGCCGGTCGCGAATATGAAGCGTACGGTTGATTTTTGAGACCGCTCCGGCCGGAAAAAGTCCTAAGGGATGGCCCTGCTTCACGTGTTTCATCGCCTCCCGGATACCATGCATCGTTATGGCCTTTTTCTCCGGATCGTCCGTCTTCTGCGGGTGTACGGCAATGAAAGCGGGACTCATTGCGGCGATATTACTCAGAATAAGGTTTACCATTACCTTAAAATCCGCTCTGTATTTGCCTACAAGGTCGAGCAAAAGAATGCCGTCGAGTGCTCCGAAAGGATGATTGCTTATGGTTATGAATGGCCCTTCGGCGAAGCGTTTCAAAACATCTTCGTTATCGATGCGGGTTTTAACCTTGAATTCCTCGTTTATGAGTTTGTCGGCAAATTTGATGCCGGTGGAATGGCAATATTTGGCATGAATGGCATTAGCCTTGTTGAGGCCAATCCATTCCATCATGGCCTCCACAAGTTTGCGGTGTCCCTTGAGAGGAGGAACAACCTTTATTATTTCTTCATATTTGAGCACGTAGGTGCGAACTCCTTCGGAATTTTCCGTTTCCATATCCATGTCGCTTTCTTTACAAATTGCAAATTTACTGAAAATTTTCTCAATACTGAAAAGTGTGTGCGCTTTTAGGCAGCGAATCGTAAAATATTTCTCTCCTGCGGCGCTCAAAACGGTCCCCGGAGGCAAATATTTTATGATTCGCTGCCTTATATAAAGTTAATAAATAATCCTTGCCGGTTGCTTCTCTCCTTTATTTTTGCCGGAAAATTAAAAAGAGGAAACATGGAAAATAAACTTTTCGAGATGGATCTCGAGTTGTTGGTCCGTGCCGAACGGGCTTATGCGGCTCTGGCCGCATTCCGGCGCGACCGGGAACGTAACAAACGCTTCACATACGGCGATCAGTGGGGAGACTCCATCTATGTGGATGGCACAATGATGAGAGAGGAGGATTATATCAGAAGTCAGGGCAATGTGCCTCTCAAGAATAACCTGATACGGCGCTTGGTGCGTAATGTCCTGGGCGTATTTCGTAACCGTTGGGAACTCCCGAAGGCTGTTGCCGAAGATATTCGAGGGAGGGTGGAAGAGGAAGCCCTACAGAAACTGTTGGAACGTAACGCCCGAATAAACCGCCTTGAGGAACTTTATGCCCGAACTATGGAGGAGTTCCTGATAAGCGGTTTGGCCGTCCATAGAAAATGGTATGGAAGGAAGGGCCGTCTTACCGACTGTTGGACTGATTTTGTCTCTCCTGATAATTTCTTCTCCGATACAGAAGCCCGCGACTTTCGTGGTGACGACCTTTCTCTTGTCGGGGAAATTCACGAGATGAATTTCGATGCGCTTCTTGCAGCATTCGGAGAATCCGAGGAAATTGCTCTCGCGCTTCGCAAGATATATCCTGCCGACTGCCGTTGTCGGGTTCTGGAAATTTGGACACGCGAATATCGTGAATATTTCGTTTGTCACGATCGTCTCACGGGCCGACTTTATAAGATAGAGGCGTCCAAGAAAAGAGATGTCGAGAAAGAAAACAGCAGCCGACGCATGAAATATGGCGATTCAAATGAAAAACTTATCGGTATGACCTGGGTGATAAGTGAGGAATGGCGTTACAGTTATCTTTCGCCGGCAGGGCACGTGCTGCGACGCGGCCTCTCTCCATATTCTCACGGAGGGCATCCTTTTGTCATAAAAGCTTATCCATTTATTGATGGAGAGATACATTCTTTCGTGAGCGATATTATAGATCAGCAGAAATTCACAAATCGGCTGATCTCGATGTATGACTGGATTCTGAGAGCTTCGGCGAAGGGAGTGCTCCTCTTTCCGGAGGGAGCGCTGCCGGAAGGAGCCGATATGCGAGATATTGCCGATGAGTGGAGCAGATTCAACGGGGTGATAGTATTCCGCCCCAAACCGGGTGTGCCATTGCCGCAACAGGTAAGTTCGAATGCGACCAACATCGGTATAACCGAACTTCTCGATATTCAATTGCGTATGATGGAAGATATCTCCGGTGTGAACGGTGCTTTGCAGGGAAAACTCGAGAACGGTTCGATGAGCGGAACGTTATATAACCAGCAGACGCAGAATTCACTGACGGCCTTGGCCGATCTGCTGAAGAGTTTTGACAGCTTTATTTTAGATGCGGCCGCGATCGACAGTTCTAATATAATGCAGTTCTATCCGGAGCAGAAAATAATGGAGGCGTTGCGGAGGGATACTTAGGCCGGAGAAGATAATGAGGGGATAGAAAAAGACAGTGAATAATAATTCTAAGGCAGCGAATCATAAAATTTTTGCCTCCAGGGGATGCAGGCTTGAGACGATTTTTGTGCTTGACTGAAAGGAGCAACCTTTCGGTTGTGACTGAAAGTCAAGTGCAAAAAGCGTCCAAGCCTGCGGCCATAAGGTATTCAATCACTTTCCATAAAGAAGAATAAGGATATCTCTTTTTTTAATTTCCTTAACTTTTCCTAACCATCCCGGGTCTCAGAATTGAATAACACTTAAATAAAAAAGACTTTATTGTATCTCCCCATTCTGACAGAGACTCAGAAGCTATTGCCAAGAGCCATATTCGAACCCTTGCGCAGGCCACTTCGCAAGCATAATCCTTTTGATATTCTTGAAGCCATCTCCTACGTGGCCGTCACAGGATGCCAATGGAAACGACTTCCACCTGGATATCCTCCTGCCACTACTGTCTATTATCATTTCCGGGCGTGGAATGAAAGAACCAATCTGAGTGAGGTGCTCAGGATTCTTGTGTCCATAAATATAAGAAAATCCGTAAACGGAGTCGGGAAAGCATAATAATTACCTTAGTCCGGTTTTGAGCGCCGCTTTTTGCCAAGTCGCGTCGGTCACAATCGGGAGATTGCTCCCTCCTTGACTTGCAAAAATCGTCTGCTCAAAACCGTCCCTGGAGGTAAAAATTTTATGATTCGCTGCCTAAAGATAGGAAACAGATCGGAATTAGATTTCCGATTTGTTTTTTTATTAGAAAAAGTGTAAATTTGTAAGAAATAGCAGAGATGGCCGGCTGTAAAGAAAGACCGGCATTGATATAACCCCGATTCAACCGCATGAAAAATTCGATTCTTCTGTCGCTTGCAGCGGCATTCCTGACGGTTCCGGCTGTTGAGGCTGCCTCGGAAAGAACTTCGGTGACATTAAAAAACTGGGAATTTTCGCGTGATTCCACAAAGTGGGAGATGGTAACAATTCCCCACGACTGGGCTATCTATGGCCCTTTCGATCGGAGCTATGACCTCCAGAAAGTTGCTGTGGAACAGAATGGTGAGACGGAGGAGACATGGAAAACGGGTCGCACCGGAGGCCTGCCATACGTTGGAAAAGGTTATTACAAGACGACATTCGAAATTGCTGATACCACAGATCGTTCCATAGCTCTTCTTTTTGATGGGGCTATGAGCCATGCGAATGTCATGGTAAACGGGAAGAAGGTGGCTTACTGGCCATACGGCTATAATAGTTTTTCAGTAAATCTTGACGGAGTTGTCCGTCCGGGGATAAATCATCTTGAGGTTAGTCTTGAGAATATGCCTCAGTCTTCGCGTTGGTATCCCGGAGCAGGACTTTACCGTAACGTTCATCTCATAGATCGTGCGCGTATTCATATTCCTGTCTGGGGCACATATATCACCACTCCCTACGTAAGCCGCGAATACGCTACGGTTAATCTCAAAACCGAAATAGAGGGGGGAGCCCGGGGTGAGGAAATCGGATTGACCACCGTTATACGTGACGTGGCCGGGCGCGAGATCACCACCGATTCCCATTCATACAAGCTTTATCCGGGTCAGGTGTTGTCGCAGAATTTCGTTGTGCGCGATCCTGAGCTATGGTCTCCGGAGTCGCCGGCGCTCTATACAGCCGAAACCACCGTTACCTCTCATGGGCGCGTGCTTGACCGGTATACGACCCGTTTCGGCATTCGAGACGTCGAGGTGCGTAATGGTGTCGGATTCTTTCTGAATGGCGAACAGCGAAAATTCAAGGGAGTTTGTCTGCATCATGATCTTGGTCCACTCGGCGCCGCAGTGAATAAATCTGCCATACGTCATCAGCTTGAAATGATGAAAGAGATGGGAGCGGATGCCGTGAGGACCTCTCACAATATGCCGGCTCCCGAACTTGTGGAACTTTGCGATGAGCTTGGCCTCATGCTTATGGTGGAGCCTTTCGATGACTGGGGTTTTCGCCCGAAGAGTAAGAACGGTTATGGCACACTCTTCAATGAATGGGCTGAGAAAGATGTCGTGAATATGGTGAAGCATTATCGTAACAACCCGTCTGTCGTGATGTGGTCGATCGGAAATGAGGTGCCGAGCCAGTGGGGGCCTGACGGAATTTCCGAGTTGGCTTTTCTGCAGGATATTGTTCATAGAGAGGATCCGACACGTCCCGTAACGTGCGGAATGGATCAGGTGAAGGCTGTTACAGAAAATGGCTTTGCCGCCGCTCTTGATGTCCCCGGCTTCAACTATCGCGTTCATCTCTATGAGGAGGCACTTCCGAAACTGCCGCAAAATCTTATTCTTGGAAGCGAGACGACATCGACCGTTTCTTCCCGCGGGCAATATTTCTTTCCTGTTGAAGTGGGATATGATAAGATTCATCCCGGCAATCAGAGCAGCGGATATGATGTGGAATATTGTTCGTGGAGTAATATTCCTGATGATGATTTCGCGGCTGAGGATGATCTGCCTTACGATATGGGTCAGTTTGTCTGGACAGGTTTTGACTATCTTGGCGAACCCTCACCCTACGATACGGACGCCTGGCCTTCTCACAGCAGCTATTTCGGAATTGTAGATCTGGCTTCTATCCCCAAAGATCGTTATTATCTCTATCGCTCTAAATGGAATGAAACCGACAAGACTCTTCATATCCTTCCTCACTGGAACTGGAAAGGCCGCGAAGGGGAGATAACTCCGGTGTTTGTATATACAGATTCTCCTAAGGCCGAGCTCTTTATCAACGGCAAGAGTCAGGGGATGCGGGAGAAAAACGATTCTTCAAATATGAATCGTTATCGTCTGATGTGGAATGAGACTGTCTACGAACCCGGAGAAGTCAAGGTTGTAGCTTATAATGAAAACGGGACAGTGGCCGGCGAGAAGATTATCCGTACGGCCGGCAAACCGGATCATCTCGTGCTTACCTCCAACCGTAAAACTCTTTCGGCCGATGGGGAGGATCTGGCATACATTACCGTGCAAGTTGCGGATAAGGATGGTAACATTGTCCCGGATGATACCCGGGCTGTAAAGTTCAGCGTGAAGGGAGCCGGTAAATTCCGTGCAACGGCTAATGGAGACCCAACGAGTCTGCGTCTATTCCATCTTCCGGAGATGGATCTCTTTGCCGGGGCTGCCACAGCTATCGTGCAGGCGGGCAACGAGCCGGGTGTGATCACTTTTGAGGCAAAAGCCCCGGGCTTGAAAAGTGCGAAACTGACACTTGATGCCAAATAGACTTCAGTATTGAATATTCATTTTTGAATGTTTAGTATGCTTTAGAAAATTGAAATATAAATAGACCAATATAAAAATTAACAACTTAATATTGTAACGACATGGAATCCATGAAATCTAAGATCCAGAAAATCTTCAAAGAAAGATTTGGCGAAGCAGGAACTCTTTATGCCTCTGCCGGAAGAATCAACCTTATTGGCGAACACACCGACTATAATGCCGGTTTCGTATTCCCGGGAGCTATCGACAAAGTGATTATGGCTGAGATCAAGCCTAACGGTCTTGATAAAGTTCGTGTCTACTCTATCGACATTCAGGAATATGCAGAATTCGGTTTAAAAGAAGAGGATGCGCCCGAACAGGGTTGGGCACGTTACATCTTCGGTATCTGCCGTGAGATTCAGAAGCGTGGTGGCGAAGTGAAAGGTTTCGATGCAGTATTTGCCGGAAATGTACCTTTAGGTGCAGGTCTGAGCTCTTCAGCCGCTCTCGAAAGCTGCTTTGCATTCGCACTTAACGATCTTTTCAATAATAATAAGATTGATAAATTCGAACTTGCTAAAATCGGCCAGTCTACAGAGCACAACTATTGCGGCGTGAACTGCGGTATTATGGACCAGTTCGCTTCCGTATTCGGCAAGAAAGGCAATCTGATGCGTCTCGACTGCCGTTCGATGGAATATGAGTATTTCCCCTGGAATCCTGAGGGCTACAAACTCGTTCTTATCGATTCGCGAGTTAAACATGAGCTTAAGGATTCTCCTTATAACAAACGTCGCGAATCTTGCGAGCGCGTAGCCAAAGTGCTTGGCGTTGATAGCCTCCGCGATGCGACTATGGAAAATCTGAATGCAGTGAAGGGACTTATCACAGCTGAAGACTATTTCCGTGCAAAATATGTAATTGAAGAGAAACAGCGTGTGCTTGATGTCTGCGATGCTCTCGTGGCCGGCGACTATGCCACTGTCGGTAAGAAGATGTATGAGACTCACGAAGGTCTTTCGAAAGATTATGAGGTTAGCTGCGAAGAGCTCGATTATCTGAATGAGATAGCTCGCGTTCTTGGCGTTACCGGTTCTCGTATCATGGGTGGTGGATTCGGCGGTTGTACGATCAACCTCGTGAAAGATGAACTCCATGATGACTTCATCAAGATCGCCAAAGAGAAATTCAACGACAAGTATGGCCATGAACCGATGGTTTACGACGTTATCATCTCTGACGGTGCTCGCAAAGTTGAGGAATAATGAAAATCACAAGTAAGAAATATCCTTCTCCAAAGGGAGAAATAACTGTCTTTCGTATCGAGAATGCGTCGGGAGCTTCTGTAGAACTCTCGACCCTCGGTGCGGGGATAGTCTCTGTAACCGTTCCTGACCGTGAAGGTAAGCTTGAGAATGTAGCTCTTTCCTATCTTGATCCTGCCGATTATATAGCAGACGGGCCTTGTCTTGGAAAATGCCCCGGCCGTTATGCCAACCGCATCGCCAAAGGCCATTTAGAGGTAGACGGAGTGACGTATCAGCTCGCCATCAACAATGGTCCCAATGCGCTTCATGGTGGTCCGGAAGGCTTCCAGAATCAGATTTGGGACGCTGAGGAGCTGGAAGATGGTGTCCGGTTCACTTACAAGGCAAAGGATGGTGAGGAGCATTATCCGGGAAATCTTACCGTTACCGCTACTTACCGCTGGAGCGACAGCAACGTGCTGACTCTCGACTTCCATGCCGAGACCGATAAGGATACCGTGATCAATATGACCAATCATGCTTATTGGAATCTCGAGGGTGCCGATTGTGGATCCATCTTCGATCATGAAATGAAGATCAAGGCTGAAAAATGGTTGCCTACTGACGAGACGCAGATCCCGACCGGCGAGTTGGCTCCTGTGGACGGTACGCCCATGGATTTCCGTGAGTGGAAGACGATTGGCAAGGATATAAAGGAAGATTTCGAAGCTTTGAAAATCGGCAAGGGGTACGACCATTGCTGGGTGCTTGATGCATGGACACCCGGAGAGAATATTGAGGAAGCCGTTGAACTTCGCGACAATAAGAGCGGACGTAAACTCGTTGTCTCTACCGATCAGTCGGGTGTGCAGATCTATACCGGCAACTGGCTTGCCGGCTCTCCTGAGAATCGTTCGGGAAGAAGTTATGAGGACTATGATGGAGTCGCTATCGAAATGCAGGGATTCCCTGATGCTCCGAATAAACCGCAATTCCCTTCTCAGCTTCTTAAGGCCGGTGAAAGCTACGACCGTCATATCAGTTTTGCTTTCTCCGCAGAATAATAAGTTTTGAGTTATAATTTTGGAGGTTGAGGCTGTGTCAAAAATTTTTTTTGATGCAGCCTCAAATTTTATATCAGGGCCGTGTCGGCTTGTTGCGGTAGTGGGGATGATGGAGGAGAAGTTCCGATCGGAGACGCGAACGGTCGAGATGAACGTATATTTCTGTTGTGGCTATTGATTCATGTCCAAGCATTTCCTGAATGGCCCTGAGATTGGCTCCTCCTTCAAGAAGATGAGTGGCAAAAGAATGTCGCAAGGTGTGAGGAGAAACTTTTTTCTTTATTCCGGCTGCTTCGGCCGCATCGCGTATGATGTAGAAAACCATAACCCTTGTCAGTGCTCTTCCCCGACGGTTAAGAAAGAGGATATCTTCATTTCCCGGCTTTATATCCAGCCTTTGCCGCTGTGGAAGATAATCGGAAATAAGGGAAATGGCTTCAGGCGAAATCGGGACCATTCTCTGTTTGCTTCCTTTCCCTTCCACAATCATATAGCCATCTTCCGCATTTATACGCGACATACGGAGGTCGACCAACTCAGATACACGCAGGCCACTCCCGTATAGAGTTTCAATTATGGCATGGTTGCGTAGAGTCTCTTCTTTATCGGGAGGAAGAGAGGCTACCATGGCATCTATTTCCTCAACTGTCAGAACGTCCGGCAGAGTATGACCGAGCTTTGGAGCCTCGATGAGTTCACATGGGTCGAGACCGATATATCCCTCAAGGAGAAGGAATTTGAAAAACGAGCGGATTCCGGAGATAAAACGAGCCTGCGACCGGGCATGAATTCCAATATCGTGAAGGCGACATAACAGGTCGTGAATATCAGCTTCGGAAATTTCTGAAATCTGCCGGGATTCCTCATCGGCATAATCAAAAAGATGGTCTACATCGGTGAGATAACCGGCGGCTGTATTTTGTGAAAGTCCGCGTTCGAGAGTGAGATATGTGGAAAAATCGGCGCAAAGCTTTTCCCTGTCTTTAAGAGGGCGCGCTCCGGGCACGGCTCTACGCGAAAATGGAGAATCATTTGTCACAGCTTTATCGAATATGCGATTTTATTCATTCCCGGACGGTTTATAATAAGAGTAGATTTTGAATCGTACATCATCAGGCCTTGGGGAAGAGCTTCGAACATTTTTTCTTTCCATCCCTCCGGAGTGTTTGAGATAAGCACGATGTTGTTGTCGCCGGTGAGACCGGAGCATAATTTCTCTAAAGGTATATGCCGGGCGGAGGAGAGAATGAGACGGCATTCCGAAACTTTTGCAGGATCCGAGAGAACGGTCACATGTGAGTCGGCAGCCTGAAGGGCTATCCGTAAAGCGGGATGCGAACCGTCGGGAAGAAATGCCGAACGAATGTTGAGAAAAGATGCGAGTCGCAAAAGGCGCCGCGCATCTTTTCGTATATTGGGGATATGATTTCCTGTCTCAATCGTCTCCTCTATCATTTCATATCCATACCATGCGTAACGTCGCCCCGGATAAAGCACGCGCTTCACGATATCGTAGGCGAACGGAGAATGCACCCCATAGCCTTTGGAATGTCGCCACCGCCTATAGCTGAACATCTTTTTTCTTTCTTACAATGGTATAGACTGCGGTGCCGAGCGCAGCGAGACAGAGAATATAGATCAGTATTACTCCCGTTATGGAGATGCCGTTGGTCACACGCAGTGACTGCGGATCGAACACGAAAGTGATCTCATGTTCTCCTGCGGGAACGCGTAGCGAACGAAGCACGTAATTAGCACGCCCTATCGGAGCCTCTTTGCCATCTATAGTGGCTGTCCAGCCCCAAGGGAAGTAGATTTCGCTGAAGATAGCCACCCCTCCCTTTGCCGACCGGCTCTTGTATGTGAGCCGGTTGGGAGCGTAAGAAGTTTCGTAGATGGTGTCGCCCTGCTGAGGAGCGGAAGCTTTCCCGAGAATCGGTTCGAATTTACGGTCGGCAACTCCGAAGTTCCTTGTATCCAACGAATCAAGAGCTGCCATTTCTGCATCAGCATCAGCTACATAGTCCATTTTCTCCACGAACCAAGCGTTGCCGAGGGCATCGGGATTTTGCTGATACGTATCGCCATTTAATACGTACTTGGCATTCAGCATGTTCAGTACACCGGGATTTCCCTTATAAATCTGTTTTTCGAGCAGATCATTGTAGCGTGTAAGTTTTGCTGCGTGATAACCGCCGATGGTCTTATGGAAATAAGAGGAGCGGGAATCTCCCATACCTCCTACGTCGAGTACTCGATAGTTTGATTTATCCTTGAGAATCGCTTCGTCGGCTGCCGACTTACGGAAGGTTATATCTGTTGAGGCGGGAGATGTGAAGTTCTCGGAATTGACATATCTTTTTCCCACATTGAAAAGGTCAATCAGCACCAGCGCGGTGATGCAGCAGGTGACAACAGCTTTATTTCTTATAGCACCCTTGAAATATAGGTAAAGAATCAGACAGCCGATTATAATGAAAATCAGAGAACGCAGGCAATCTACGCTTACAAGCGAGAGTCGGGTATCTCTTACAGCCGCCATAATATTATAGTAGGCAGGATTGGAGAAAACTCCCATTTCTGCAAGCTGTTCTGACTCGGCAACGCTGAATGGCTCTCCAAATATGGAGGGGGAGATCCAGCCGATAAAGCAAATTGCAATTCCAAGTCCGAAAATGGTTGCCATTACCCATTTATATCTGCCGAAGAAATCTTTTGTATCAAAAATCTTTTTAAGACAGATAGCCGCGAGCAGCGGAACTGTAAATTCTATTATTACGAGAATACTCGAAACGGCCCGGAATTTATTGTATGCCGGAAAATTATCGATAAAGAAATTTGTGAAGGCCTCGAAGTTATGACCCCAAGAGAGCAACAATGCCAGTAGAGATACAGAGAAAAGAGCCCAGGTCATCGGAGACTGCGACACGAACAGGGCAAGAATTGCCAAAAGCAGGACAAACGCTCCGACATATACGGGGCCGTTAGTCATCGGTTGATCGCCGAAATATTGCGGAAATTGGCCCAGGAACTGTCGCTCCTCGGGCGAGAGACTAAGCTCATCGGCTTTATCAGTGGCCGCAAGAGAGAGAAGAGTGCTTTGACCTTCCACAGGCTTGATGGTCGCGCCCCCTTTTACATTGGGCACAAGCAGAGTCCATGTTTCGTCGATTCCATAGCTCCATTGAGTAATTGCGCTCCGGCTCATACCTCCGGTTTCCGTACCGGGAGGAGGAGTGAGGTCTGTAGCACGTCCTCTTACCGTTTCTTTAGAATATTCGTAAGAATTATAAAGACTGGCAGAATTGGCAGCTACAGCTAATATGGCAGCAATCATTATACATCCTGTTGCCGTTACCCATTGCAGTGTCTTTTTATTGCGTATGGCTGAGTAAAGCCAAGCGAGAATCAGCGCCAGAATAACGAATAAGAAATAATAAGACATCTGCGGGTGATTGCTTTGCAGCTGAAGCGCTCCGAAGAGTGCAGCAAGTGCAGTCCCGGCAAGATATCTACCCCGGTAACATAAGGCGATGCCTCCGATAGTTGGGGGTATATAGGCGAGTGTTACGAATTTCCATATATGTCCTGCTCCGATAATGATGATGAAGTAAGAGGAGAATCCCCATGCCACAGATGCGAAAAGGGCATTATACCATTTCATCTTCATGCACATACACATGATGAAGAAACCGAACATCATTCCGAAAAGAAGATTTGCAGGAGAGGGGAGACCGAGCATGAACACTTTTCCGATCCAATCGAGCAATCCGTTTGCGGGGTAGGAAGGTGCGATCTGGAAATTCGGCATTCCTCCGAAAAGAGAATCAGTCCAGCGAGTGGTCTCGCCGGTTGCTTCATGAAAGGCGCGTCCTTCTTCTCCGTTTGCTATACCCTGCATCATGTCGTGCTGTTGAAGCACTCTCCCTTCGATATCATCGGGGAAGAAAAAAACAAAGGCCGTCAGAGCAAGAAATGCCACGGCCAGTATAGAGTATAAATATTTCTTTTTCATTTTATTGAAAAAACTTAATCGGCTACATTGATATGAATCTGTCGGTTAAGACTCTGTTCGAGCGATATGAGAGTTTCAGTTTCAGTCACACCGAGGATATGCTGAATGCGGTCGTTGAGAAGTTCCATCAGATGCTGGTTGTCTTGCGCATAGACCTTAATAAGAATGGAATAGGGTCCGGTTGTGAAATGACATTCAACTACTTCGGGAATCTTTTCAAGTTCTTTTGCTACTTCCCGATACATGGATCCTTTCTCAAGCTTGACGCCGATATATGTGCAGGTATTGAATCCTAAAGATTTGGGATTAACATTATATCCTGAGCCGGTTATCACTTTCATGTCGATAAGACGCTGGATTCTCTGGTGGATTGCGGCACGCGAGACGCCACATTGTACAGCCACATCTTTCGAGGGAATTCGAGCGTTCTGCATTATGATATTCAGGATTTTTTTATCGAGACTGTCAATTTTGTCCATGTTGCAAATTGTTGGTAATTTGTGCAAAATTAATAAAAAAAGTTGATTTGTCAAAGAAATATGACGGGATTTGAAGCAATGATTGCCTTTTTTTAGACAAATCAACGTGAACGGCTCGAAGCGAATGCGGAAGTTATGAGCGCAGTTATAACTCCGATTGCAATAATCGGAAGGAGTGTAATGATGATGTCCTGGAATTCAAGTTTCACAGGATATGCGGGTACGATAAGGTCTGACGGATTGCCTTGTAGTTTTATAATTCCAAATTGTTGTTGGATGAGGCAGAGCGCAATTCCGATCAGGATACCTGCAAATCCTCCGATTCCGCATATATAGAGGCTTTGCCAGAAGAAGATGCGTCCGGTTTTTTTACGGGAAAGACCGAGCGCTCTGAGTGTGGCCATTGATTTCTGCTTTTCAAGCACAAGCATGGAGAGTGAGGATAGCACATTGAATGAGGCAATGATGAGTATGAAGAAGAGAAGAAGGAATGTGATCCACTTTTCAATGGAGACCATCCGGAAATTTATTTCTTGTTGTCGCATGCGATCTTTCACCACATACTCGCGACCCAATTTCTCCGAAATAAGAGCGGAGAGTTTCTCGGGAGAGACTCCGGTCTTTCCTTTCACCTCAATCGCCGATGCCTCTGTGTCATATTGCAGTAGATTGCGAGCAGTTTCAAGATCAACAATCATGAGATTCTCATCGTATTCGGTTCGGCCGGTCTGAATTATCGAGGCAACTTCCACTGAATCTGTAAGGAATGAAGCGGCCGGATTTGCCATATTGACTCTCCCTTCGCGTCGGGGGGCGAAAATGAGAAGGTTGCTGCCGGTTGTCGCTCCGGTTGAGGCGGCAATTCCTACGGAAATGTCTGCATAGGTTGCTGCGGTATGATCTGTTTTGGAAGCGTCGATGCTTAAATTTAATTTCTGAAGATCTACGATCGTGGCGTACTCAGGCTTTTTCACACCTTTGATGAAAATGGGAAGCTCTTGCGTATCATAGATAAGTAAAGCATTGTCGGCGAGCACAGGCAGTGCCATCTCCACTTCGGGCAATTTGCTTATATCTGTTGCCAGCTCCTCCGCATCGGTGAAGACCTTGCCTTTGGCCGGAGAAATTTCCACGTCGGGAATGACAGAGTCGAGTCGCCCGGAGATAACCTCTCTAAAACCATTGAAAACAGAAAGGACGCACACAATAGCAGCCGTTGCCACAGCCATACCGCATACGGAAACTATGGATATGGCCCTGACAGCGCTGTAGGAATTGCGTGATTTAAGATATCGGGCAGCTATGCGCGCCGAAATTGGCCGACGACTCATTTGTCGGTATCAGGCTCTGACGGCGTGGAGGACAGAAGTCTATCTATATTCTCAATATAATCGAGCGAATCGTCGAGATAGAATTGCAGATCCGGACATTTGCGAAGTACGGATTTCACGGCTTGAGCCAGTTCGTAACGAACAGTTTTTGATTGTCTTTTTATGTTCTCAAGAATCTCTCCGCTCTTTTCAGGGGGGAAGATGCTCAGATAGGCTTTCGCTATGCTTAAGTCGGGAGAAACCCTGACGGCGCTCACCGAAACCAATACGTTACCCATTGCCGCTGTCTGGCGGCGGAATATCTCGCTAAGCTCCTTTTGGATGAGCCTTGCTATTTTTGCTTGACGTTTTCCTTCCATAATATTTAATTTTATCTCCAGGGCGCGTCTTTCCGCAAACTCGGAAATGACCACCGGGAGAATGTTGTCTACTATTACAACAATTTTTTTCTTATAATGGTTAGGCCATCGCGCACGGGAAGTATAACTTTCTCTACCGACGGGTCGTTTGCCACCATATCGTTGAAAGCCTTTATTCCTTCTGTCTGACGGTCGTTGTGGGGTGTGGCCTCAACTACATGCCCGTCCCAGAGTGTGTTGTCGGCTATCATGATTCCACCCGGACGAAGCCGAGGAAGAAGAGACGTGTAATACTGCGGATACTGACGTTTGTCGGCGTCTATGAAAATGAAATCAAATGGTCGGTCGCCGAGAGTCTCCACGATCTCAAGGGCGGCTCCGATATGCAGCGTCACTTTCTTGCCATGATGAGATGAGGCCAGATTGTTGCGAATGAAATCTTCAAGTTCATCATCAATCTCGATTGTGTCAAGATGTGCGTCCTCTTCGAGGGCTTCGGCTATGCAGAGCGCTGAATAGCCGGTAAAGGTGCCCAGTTCAAGAACTCTTTTAGGGCGACACATTGCAACAAGCATTTTAAGTATCCTTCCCTGAAGATGGCCTGAACACATCCGTCCGTTTATTAGCCTTATGTTGGTCTGCCGGTCGATTTCATTGAGTTCATCCGGCTCCTTGTCTATATGCTTATGGATATAGTCTTCAATCAATGCCTCCATTTTTTTGTTTAAATTTTTTCGGATTTGCTGATGAGAAACGATGCAGCCAGAGCGTAACCTTCTCTTCCGGCTCCGCATATTACGGCGTTTGCGGCAGCCGCTGTAACGGAATGTTGCCTGAAATTCTCACGGGCATGAATGTTTGAGATATGCACCTCGACTATATTGGCTGTTGCTGCGGCATCTGCCAGGCAATCCGCGATGGCATAAGAGTAATGAGCGTATGCTCCGGGATTGATTATAATTGCCGGATTAGACTCCGTTTCAATTATATGCTGTATCCTGTCGATAATGGCTCCTTCGGAATTCGATTGGAAATAGTCGAATTTGTGCTCGGGAAAGCGGGTTGCCAGATCGTGTAGGGTGTCCTGAAACGTTTCAGCACCGTATATTGTAGTGTCTCTTTTCCCAAGACGGTTAAGATTCGGCCCGTTTATAATATGGAGGTTCATGGATAGTGGGTATGCAAAGTTAAATGTTTATTTTAGGGGAGTTTGTTCAGCTTTAATTATAAATCACGTTAAAAGTGAACGAAAAAAGAGCAGTAGGAAACCGAAGTTTACCATACTGCTCTTCCTCTCTC
>CAZOPN010000017.1:0-36504 GCA_964581685.1 uncultured Sangeribacter sp.
GGTCTTTACCAAGCTCCCGCGCAAGCCATAGATTGGTTTTTCGCTGCTCAGCAAGAACAACTTTTAGACGATTTATATACTTTCCCATTATTTGCAATTTGCGAATTGTGTAAATTTAGTGATTTATTCCGACATGCACAATAGTAATCTGCTAATATAAATGGATTTTCTATCGTTTAAATAATTTTTATTGAAGTCAGGTAACCTCGTTCGCGAAATTCCTCTCAGTGCAGAGGCTCTGTCACTTATCAAACCGCTGATGAAAGTGGTGAACGCCGGCTTCTATGTTATTTCCAACGACACTAAACCAATCGAGCCGCGTTCATATCGCTCCTATTACAAGCGACTGATGAAATCGCTCAATATCCCTCCTATCAAGTTCCACGGACTGCGACATTCATTTGCTACCCGTTGTATTGAGAGCAATTGCGATTATAAAACGGTCAGTGTCCTTTTAGGCCATTCCGATATCTCCACCACTCTCAACCTCTACGTTCATCCCAACATGGAGCAGAAGAAACGTTGTATCTCCAAGATGTTCAAATCTCTTGGAAAGAACTAAAACACGTTATTGGCGTGGAACGGCTGTGATAAAATAATCCAATCTTAGATGTTGAAGTATCAGGGGCGTGTCCTAATGATGGGTGCGTCTCTGATTTTCAGATATTGGGAATAATGACGGAGTGTGGTGGATCGCTGTCTCTGTCGTAGATATTGGTTGCGTCCGCGCCGTCGTCCGTGCCGTCGTCCGTGCCATCGTCCGTGCCATCGTCCGAGGAGGTGTCCGCTGATAAGGGGGATTGTCCGCTTTCGGACAGTAAGAGTAATATAAGTAATACTAATACTCAGCGAGTTATGTTTTTGGCGAACATTATGCTGAGTATTAGCACTGATTTATCATAGGTAATAGCCGATTATGGATAGACCACTCACTTCACAAGAAAAGAAACAGATTAAATATAAACGATTGATGAAGGTCTGCGTGCCTGTTGTCGTCACGCTTGTCCTCATTCTTGTTTTGCTAAGGTTTTTTGAAAAATCAATTTCGGAGGAGACCCTTATTATAAGCGAAGTCAGCAAAGGGGATATCGAAGCCACAACCGATGCTTCCGGTAAGATCATACCGGCCTATGAGGAGACGGTGGTTTCTCCGGTTTCTACAAGGATAATGGAGGTCTATTGTAGGGAAGGTGATGTTGTGGAAGCCGGAACACCTCTTATGAGACTTGATTTAAGGTCGGTTGAGAAAGATGTCAGAAATCTATCGGATGAACTCGGCATGAAGCGCAACTCCACCCGTCAGGCAGCCTTGAACAGTCATACTTTCCTGACTAATCTTGAAATGAAGATTGAGGCAAAAGAAATGTCGGTGGGAGCCTTGAATGCAGAAGCTGACAATGAGCGCCGTCTTGATAGCCTGGGAAGCGGCACGGGGGAACGTGTGCGACAGGCTGAACTGGCTTATCGAACCGGGCTTATCGAGCTGGCGCAGCTTAAAAAAGAACTTGAGAATGAAAGGCAGGCGCAGGCGGCCGCAAACAGATCGAAAGAACTTGACGAAGGGATTACAGCCACAAATCTGGAATTATTGCGGCATACACTTGAAGATGCACAGATTGTATCTCCGATTGCGGCCACGGTAACTTTTATTAATTCAGCAATTGGGAGCAGTATCGGAACAGGAGAGAAACTGGTTGTTCTTGCTGATCTGACAAAATTCAAGATCACAGCCGATATGCCGGAAGGAGAGCGTGACAAACTCTCACCCGGCGGCAAGGCGATAATAAGGATAGGGAACCATAGACTCTTCGGAACTGTGACTCAGGTAAGGCCCGAATCTTCAAATGGTGTTGTGACCTTTACTGTAAAGCCCGATAATGAGAGCGACCCTCTGTTGGGTTCCGGATTAAGGGCAACCGTGAGTGTGGTTTATGATTTGCTTCCGGATGTGCTGAGAATACAGAACGGACAATATTATAAAGGTCCGGGAAGATATCGGATGTTTGTTTTTAACTCTTCCGGAGAGCTTGAAAAGCGAGAGATAATGTTAGGGGGGTGTAATTTCGAATGGGTGGAAGTAAAATCCGGTTTGAAGCAGGGAGAAAAGGTGGCCATAAACGATATGAGCGATTTCTCCCAATATTCCGGGTTGAAAGTCCGTAAAAGGAAATGAATCTTCGACCTCACGTCGGCCCCATTTAATAAAATTCCAAATAAAAATTGAAAATTGAACAAAATATGGCAATAATTCAACTTGAAGATGTAGAGAAAGTCTACCGCACAAGAGAAATTGAAACGATAGCTCTCGAACATGTTAATCTTAAAATAGAAAAGGGTGAATTTGTAAGTGTTATGGGGCCGTCGGGATGTGGCAAATCAACATTGCTGAATATTATCGGACTCCTTGACACTCCCTCTGCCGGAAAGGTTGAGCTTATGGGCCGCAGTCTCGCACATTCCGGCGACCGCGTTCTGTCGGAATTCAGAAACCGTAATTTAGGTTTTATTTTCCAAAGTTTTCATCTTATTCCCTCGCTTGATGTAGCCGACAATGTGGCTCTTCCTCTCATATATCGTAATGATATATCGGTTTCCGAAAGAAAAAAGAAAGTAAAGGAAGTGCTTGCCCGGCTTGATCTCACTCACAGACTTCATCATTTTCCGGCTCAGTTATCAGGAGGTCAGTGTCAGCGTGTTGCCATTGCAAGGGCAATAGTGGGCAATCCGGAGATAATTCTTGCCGACGAGCCGACCGGAAATCTGGATTCGAAAATGGGTGCAGAGGTGATGGAGGTGCTTCATGAGTTAAACAATAGAGACGGGCGTACCATAGTGATGGTAACTCATAACGAGACGCAGGCCCGAGCCACCGATCGAATCATCCGCTTCTTCGACGGGCACCGGATAGAATAGAAAGATTTATAACCGACGTTTAAAATGACTTCATTTATTAGTTTAAACGACTCAATTCAAAAATGAACTATTTAAAACAGATATTGGCAGAATTCAAAGAACAGTCGTTGGCAATATGGCTATCCATCGTCGGCACGGCCTTGGCAATCTTTATTGTCATGGCGGTCTTTATTGTCACGGATATTCCATATTCGGAGGTTAGACCTGAGAGCTGCCGAAAGTCGCTCCTCATAGGGATGGGTATTGATTTTGTGGGAGATAACGGAGGAGGAGTGAGTGCCGGCCTTTCAAAAAAATGGGCTGAGAATCTTTATGGTGATCTTGACGGAATTGAAAAGATGGCCTTTTTCAGTTCAAACATTGCTGATATCTCCGCCCCCGGACATCCTATCAGGGAAATGGACCTTCGTACTGCCGACGACAGATACTGGGATGTGTTCGATTTCAAATTTATCGCAGGAAAACCATACACAAAAGAGGAGAATGACGCCAAGATGAAGGTTGCGGTTCTGTCGGAACGAACTGCAAGGATGCTTTTCGGCACTACGGACGTAGTGGGACGTGAATTCAATATTGCGCAGCTGCCATATAAAGTGACGGGAGTGATTCAAGACGTCAGTCCATTATTTCAGTTCGCCTATGGCGATGTGTATATACCTATGGAATATGGAACATCAAGGGGAGATGAGGATTGGATGACAGAATATATGGGTCAGTGTTGGGTTGCACTGATGAAGAAGCCGGGTGTAAGTGATGAATCGATCAAGGCTCAGGTCAAGGCACGTTATGATATGGCAAATGGAGAGATCAAAAAAAGGCATTGGGAATTGAAATGGCATGAATCTCCCTATAATATTGAAGAATATGAGGCTTTGAAGGCAAACCCCTATAGAGATACGCCCGACACGTCTTCGTCGCGTAGGATAAGATGGCTGATTTATACCGTACTTCTCCTTATTCCGGCTATAAATCTCAGCGGTATGTCGCGCAGCCGACTGCATCGACGCATATCGGAGATTGGTGTACGCCGTGCTTTCGGGGCAACGAGACTGCGAGTGGTCGGAGAGTTGCTTGCAGAGAATTTTTTCATTACGCTTCTTGGAGGAGCTCTCGGCTTCATATTCTGTATGATCGCCGTAGGTCTGTTTACAAATCTTTTCGTAAATACGGGGTGGGCACCGATATGGTGGGATTATCATATATCAGGCAACCCGACGTTCGACTTGATTTTTTCCTGGAAGGCCTTCGGGTTCGCTATTCTATTTTGTTTTTTCCTGAATCTCTTTTCATCCGGAATCCCGGTCTGGAAAGCAGCATCTGTCAATCCGGCGGAAGCCATTTCAGGAAACGAGGAGACAATCAGGTAGATAAATTTTCAAAACTTACTTGGAAGCTTACTTATTTATGAAAAGAGATTTATTAAAACAGATAAAAAACGAATGGCGGGAGAATGTATGGCTTTTGCTCGAGCTTTTAATAGTCATGTTGGCTCTTTGGTTCTTCTGCGTGCAGTTTTATGTGGAATATAATAATTACAGATATTCGCAGGGAGCTGATATCCGTAATGTCTATTTTATGTTTTTTAAAAATATCGACTGGCGAAGTCCCGATTTCATTGATTTCGGAGAAGAGGAGACGCAAAAGAACAGGGAGGATATGATTGTGCTGCTTCAGCGAATGCGGAATAATCCGAACGTCGAGGCTGCCGGTTTTTCCATCAACGGGATGCCATACGAAGGATCTTTCCAGGGGAGGCATATAGACATAAATGACGGCGACACTATCCCGTTGTATGTAAATAGTAAGTTCATAAGTCCGGATTTAGTCGATGTCTTGCGTCTCGAGAGCACCAATGGTTTCTCCCGGCAGGATATGAAGGACGCCCTCGGAAGGGGGAAAGTTTTGCTTGGCAGCAATCCGGAATTTGATAGCCGACGCGATATTAAAAAGTTTCTCGGGAAGCAGATCTTCGGTCTTACCGGCGATTCCACGAAGCGTATGGTTGCCAATATATTAATAAAGCCTATACGTAATTCTCGTTTTGACCGCCCGGAATACGGCACTGCCATAAGGGGAATCGATGAAGCGAAGGTAGCTTCCGGAGAAGGTGACAGGCCGTGGAGTCTCGTAGTTAGAATTAAACCGGGTTGTGAAGAGGCTTTCTTTAATGATTACTCAAACGATAATTTGTTATCGCGCAGTAGAAATATATATCTTAACCAACCATACTCTCTCGAAGCGCAGAGGGATTCGATGCATAGGAGGAATCTTATGTCCTTGCGCCTTAAGGCCGGAGGGTCTATATGTCTGTTGATTATGGTTTTCCTTGGTCTATCCGGAACGTTCCGCTATCGTGTGCGCAGGCGTGAGAGCGAGATCGCTATCCGTAAAGTGAACGGGGCAACGTCCGGCGATATTTTCCGACGTTTCATTACAGAGGGAATTCTGTTGTTGTGTCTCGCTGCTGTTTTAGCTGTCGGGATTGTTATCATTCTTTATTGCTCGGATATCATAGATCATATAAATGCGGTTGATATAAGTGCCGGAGGAATCTTCAGTTTCTTGTTTATGCTTCTGATTATTGTGACAGCTATCTCGATTCCGGCAAAATTGGCTATGCAAATCAAGCCTGCGGAAGCCTTGAAGAGTGAATAGTTCAATCGACTTCGATATATGATTTTATGAATTTTTCTCGATATGATTGTTAGAATTGCAACCCTATTGATGTTGATTGGGTTTACTGCTGCATCGGCAATTGCTCAGGAGAAGGAGGAGAGGGAGGAGAGGGAGGAGAGGTTAGTCTTGACTCTTGATGAGGTGATTCTTCGGGCACGCAGTAATAGTGTGGATGGAGCAGTGGCGTTGAATAGTCTTAAAAGTGCTTATTGGCAATGGCGTTCCTATAGAGCGGATCTGTTGCCTGAAATTACGTTCACTGCTACTGCTCCCGCCTACTATAAACAATATTCTCCCTATATGAACGAATCAGGGTCTTACAGTTTCGTTCGTAACAATTATCTACAGCTTAACGGGGAAGTCTCCATGTCGCAGAATATATGGCTTACGGGAGGAAAAGTTTCGGTCACAACTTCACTTGATCTTTTTCGTCAGCTCGGTGCAAACACTTATAATCGGTTTATGTCGATTCCAGTGGCCATTACACTTACACAGCCTGTTTTCGGAGTAAATGATATGAAATGGCAGCGACGTATCGAGCCGGTAAGATATGCTGAAGCGAAGGCTGCCTTTGTGAGTGCTACCGAGGAGGTGGCTCTATCCGCGATTTCTTATTATTTCCAGTTGCTGATGGCTCATGAAAACCTTAAGATAGCCCGCAGCAATTATGAGAATGCCGAACTACTCTATAAGGTGGCCAAAGAGAAGCGGGAGATGGGTATGATCAGTGGCAATGACTTGCTTCAAATGGAATTAAACAGCCTGAATGCAAGCTCTGAGCTTACTGATTGCGAAAGCACATTGAGAAGCTGTATGTTCGGGTTGCGATCATTTCTGGATATGGATGATAACGTAGAAATCGAGGCTGTTATTCCGGAAGACTTATCATTCGCAGACATTTCGTATCAGGAGGCGTTGGAGAAAGCGATGGCCAACAATAAACATGCACATAGTCTGCTGCGTCGGCGTCTTGAGGCAGACTATGACGTGGCGCAGGCAAAAGGAGATTTAAGAAAAATTGATCTTTATGCGCAGGTGGGATATACCGGTGCAGATCATGATTTCGGAGGCTCCTATAATTCCCTCCGTTCGAATCAGGTCGTGAAGATCGGTTTTGAAATTCCGATTCTTGACTGGGGAAAACGTCGGGGTCGGGTCAAGGTTGCGGAAAGTCGGCGAAACATGGTTGAGGGTCAGCTTAAGAAAGAAAATCTTGATTTTCGTCAGAATCTCTTTATCCTTGTAGAGCGCTATTCCAACCAAAGGAAGCAACTTGAAATCAGCCGTAGAGCCGATGAGATAGCGTCTAAACGGTATGCCGTGAATATGCAGACATTCATTATCGGCAAGATCTCTACCCTGGACCTTAATGATTCAAGGGTTAAAAAAGATGAAGCCCGACGTGAGTATGTTAATGAATTATATAAGTTCTGGGACTATTACTATCGGATTCGGAGCATCACTTTGTGGGATTTTTCATATAATTGTCCGATCGATGCTGATTTCGAGAGGCTTGTGAAGTAAGGAGCAAAACAAGCACAGGGCAGCTCCGAGTAGAAGGTGAAGGTCAGAGGTCTCAGACTTATGGATAAATATTATATTTGTATTACATTTGCAGTGCAAACGGTAGATTAAATATGAACGAGGGGAAACTTATATTGATTGTAGATGACGACGTAACGGTGCGCCTCTCGCTAAGTGCGTTGCTCAAGCGTGCCGGATATCGCGTGGAATGCGCATCCGGACAGCAGGAGGCTCTAACTCTGATGCGTGCTAAACCTTTCTCTCTAATCCTGATGGATATGAATTATTCTATTTCAACCTCGGGAGAGGAAGGTCTGCATCTTCTTCGGCAAGCCGGAATATTTCAGCCGGGAGTCCCTGTAATTCTTATCACAGCCTGGGGAAGCATCAATCTGGCTGTTGCCGGAATGAAAGGGGGAGCTTTCGACTTTCTTACCAAACCCTGGTCAAACCGCGACTTACTCCAGAAAATCGAGACAGCTCTTAATCTGCATAGCCCGAAGGAGAGTAATTCTTCTGCCGGGGCGTTCGATAGATGTGGCATAATCGGAAGTAATAAAATGCTGATTGATGTGCTTGACACTGTGGAGCGTGTGGCGGCCACGGAGGCGCCGGTGCTGATTTTAGGAGAGAACGGCACCGGGAAAGAACTTGTGGCCAAAGCGATTCATGCTAATAGCCGACGAAGTGCCAATCCTTTTGTGATGGTAAATCTGGGAGGGATTTCCCAGTCGCTGTTTGAAAGCGAAATGTTTGGTCATTCGAAAGGTGCTTTTACCGGAGCCGCAGTTGAACGTAAGGGACGCTTTGAAGTTGCTGATAAAGGTACGATCTTTCTTGACGAAATAGGCGATCTTGACCTTAATTGTCAGGTTAAACTTCTGCGGGTGTTGCAGGAACATACATTTGAACGTCTCGGCGAGAGCCGGCCTCGAAAGGTTGATATTCGCGTTGTAAGCGCCACTAATGCGGATCTTGACAGAATGGTAGCACAGAAACTTTTCAGAGAGGATCTTTTTTACAGGATAAATCTTGTAACGCTAAGATTGCCATCTTTACGCGAGCGTCGTGAAGATATACCGGAGCTGACGCGACATTTTTTGCATGAAGCTTCGCAGAAGATGAAAATGTCAGTCCCCGAAATATCTCCCGATTCTATGGAGTGGCTTGTGCGTTTCCCTTTCCCCGGGAATATTCGTCAGCTTAAGAATATGGTTGAGAGAGCCCTCATCACATGTCGCGACGGGCGGATAGAGGTGTCGGATTTTGAATCGGCCGGTTCGGGAAATACTTTAATTTCCTCGGAGAACAGGAGTGGTGAGGCAGGGTTGGAATTATTAGAGAAAAATGCTATTCTTACAGCGATAGAGAATTGTAATGGCAATCTAAGTAGGGCTGCTATGAATTTAGGTATATCCCGTCAGGCACTTTATCGCCGTATGGAAAAATATGGTATTAGGAAATGAAACTACGGAGAAGCCAATTGCTGATATTAATGTCTCTGCTTGTTGTCGGTGTAGGGATTGCTTCTTTTCTGCGTTCCGACAGCTCACGCATTTTTATTGGTATAGGAGCAGTTGTCTTGTTGGTACTTATCTATATGTTATGGCGTGCGGTTTCGAAACCGCTTGATGTTGTAGAAAACGGTCTCGATCTGCTAAACGCGCAGGATTTTGGAAGCCGGCTAAGGAAAGTAGGGGAGACTCATGCCGATAAAATAGTGGAGCTGTTTAACGGCCTTGTTCTGGAATTGAAAAATGAGCGTCTGCGACTCTCGGAGCAGGAGATATTCATGAACCGTCTTATAGAGGTTTCGCCTATGGGGGTGGCTTTGTTTGATTTTGACGGTCGTTGCACGATGGTGAATCCGGCTTTTATGGAACTGACCGGACTATCGGGAGACCAGGAATCTGTCAGGGGCTTTCGTCTGGAAGATTTTAATTCGGAAATAATGGAATATGCCCTGAATCTGGAGCCCGGTGAATGTGGAACGGCCCGTTTCGGGGACAGAGGAATATACCGCATCTCACGTCTGAGTTTTATTGAATCAGGATTTATCCGCCCTTTTATTCTTGTGGAGCGTCTCACGGAAGAAGTTATGCAGGCTGAACGAATCGCTTATGGGAAAGTAATCCGGGTTATTTCTCATGAAGTGAATAATACGATGGGAGGGGTTATCTCTCTTCTGGAGATGCTTGCGGATACAGCCGACGATGATGAGACGAGACAGATGATGGAGAGTGGCGAAAGCCGTTGCCGTTCTCTGTCTGAATTCATCAAATCATATACGGAAATTGTCAAACTTGCCGACCCTAATCTTGTTACGGTTGATATTAATAAGGAAATTTCGGAGCTTGTTCCGTTCCTGAGGATGATGGCCGGAGAGAGAATCGCTATTGAGACAGACTTCCCGCCCGGAGAGATGTCGGTAAAAGTTGATCCGGTGATGTGGCAGCAGGCTTTAATAAATATAGTGAAGAATTCTATCGAAAGCGTAACGACGAAAATCGGGAGTGACAGCGATTTTGCAGGACGCATCGTGTTGAAGACGTCGAGAGATAAGTCGGGGACTGTGGTTGTCGAAGTAAGCGATAACGGTTCGGGACTTGATGTCGAGACTTCCCAGAAGATATTCACACCCTTCTTCTCAACAAAGAGTAATGGCCGAGGCATAGGCCTGACACTCGTCGGGGAGATATTGGCACGCCATCGCTGCCGGTATTCTTTGCGCACCGGAAGCAATGGCGAAACCGTTTTTTGCATACGCTTCGTGAATCAACGTTGAATTCTGTCGCCCAGAATCCTGTCGATTGCCTGAAGCTCATCTGATGTAAAAGCCGGGGCATTAGTTGCAGCGAGATTGTCGTCGAGTTGTTTTATGGAGCTTACACCGGCAATTACTGATGTGACATATTCTTTCTCCAATACCCATGAAAGTGACATTTCTGCCAGAGATTGTCCGCGTGAGGCGGCAATCTCATTGAGTGCACGAGCTTTTTCAACCCATTCTTCCGTTATATCCTCTTTATGAAGAAATCCTCCCTCCTTATTGACACGCGAATCGGCCGGAATCCCATTAAGATATCGATTGGTAAGCAGACCTTGAGCTAATGGAGAAAAGGCGATGAAACCAAGTCCTTTGTCCTTGAACAAGTCGATATGTTCAGCTTCCGGTTTTCGGCAGATCATATTATAGCGGTCTTGATAAATCAGGCAATGCACGTGTTGTTCTGCCATCATGGCGACAGCCCGGGCGGCTACTGCGGCAGGATATTTTGAAAGTCCGACATAGAGGGCTTTTCCCTGTTTTACGATATCGATGAGTGCCTGTACTGTTTCTTCCAGTGGCACCTCCGGACAATATCTATGACTGTAAAAAATATCGAAATATTCGAGGCCTGTTCGTTTGAGGCTCTGATGAAGGCTTGCGAAGGTGTTTTTACGGGAAGTCATGTCTCCGTATGGTCCGGGCCACATATAGTGTCCTGCCTTGGAAGAAATCACCAGCTCGTCGCGATGCCTGCCGAGACTGCGCCGCATCATTCGTCCAAAGTTTTCCTCGGCCGCTCCTGCCGGCGGCCCGTAATTATTCGCAAGGTCAATATGGGTGATGCCCCGGTCGAAAGCATGTAAAACAATTTCTTCCTGTGTGGCGAAAGGGGTTGTATCTCCAAAATTATGCCATAATCCCAGTGAGATTTCCGGCAGTTGCAGACCGCTGCATCCGCAATATCTGTATTTCATAGGCTGTGTCTTTATGGGTCGAAGTCTTAATTATGCGCAAATATAGCCAAATGAATCTTCAAAATTCAATAATTCTAAAAATTTTTTTAGACATTTAATGTCCTGTTTTTTATAAGATGGGGCCTAAAATAATCTCAGATATGTTATTGTGCCTTAGGGCGACGGAAACGGCCCAGGAGGTAGGAGAGGGCTTCGTTAAGTTCGGGAAGACGCAGGAGATGGGCTGCGAAAAGATAAAAGCTCAGACCTGACAGGAGGATTACAAGCATTTTTATAAGGGCCGAAATATGAATGTTGAGGGAGTTTCCACATAGTGTGGTTGTTATCCCTCCGAGAATAATGGCCCCAATCACTGCTAAAACAGATATTCCGCACGAAGGAAACAAGTCGGCCAACATTGTTCGCAGACTGATTCCCGTAGATTTTGTCACTATCCACAAAACTACTATGTATGTTATCAGTGCAGAGATAAATTGTCCCCAGACAATAATGGAGAGACTGTCGAACCATACTGTGGATAGAATAGCAATAATGATGAGAAGATCTTTTACGAATTCAACGAAAAAAAGTTTCTTTGCATATCCAAGCGATAGGAGAAAATTGCTGTAGAGCGATATGAGAACGATGAAGATTCCGCGTATCATAAGAATCTGAAAAAGCGGTATTGCTGCATCCCATTTTGTCCCGAAGAACGTATGGAATAGAGGAGCACCTACGGCCGCCAGACCGAGCATGACCGGAAAAAGAATAAATGCCGTAAAACGATTAATCTTACTTACATATCGACGGAATGTAGCCCCGTCGTTCTGAACTTTAGACAGGAGCGGTACGAACGAGGCAGTGAGAATCTGCGATATTGAGGCACTCCCCATCTTGCTCCATTTGTCGGCTTGTCCGTAAATACCGAGAGATCGGAGACTATAGAAAGCACCGATGATGAAAGTATAGAGATTCTGACAAAGTGTATTCAGCGCGGACGAGGAGAAAACGCTCAGGCCTACCCTCCAGATATGTCTCATTGATTCGATGCTGAATATTCCTGATGGATGCCAACCGCCCGTGGCCCAGAGTATAATTGTCTTGATAGAGGCAAGAACTATCGATTGCCACACCAAAGCCCATGCCCCATATCCTTTCACGGCGAGAACTATACCCGTAATTCCGGAGAGTATAAGCCCGGCAAGATTGGAGATTGCTATCATGCGGACGTTCATCTGCTTCATCAGCCGGTTGGTCTGGACGATCGCTAATCCGTTAATGATAAAAGTAAGGAACATCACTCTGGAAAGGGGAATCATCTCTTCGGTATGTTCAAACATATCGGCTATAAAGGGGGCCGAAAAGAAAAGGATTGTGTAAACGGCAAGACTGACAAATAAATTGAACCAGAAAACTGTGGAATAATCGGCCTGTGTCGGTTCTTTTCTCTGTAACAATGCCGCTCCAAAACCACTGTCTACAAAAAGAATGGCGAATGCTTGAAAAACCAGCAGCGCATTGACAATACCGAAGTCTTCAATCGAAAGCAAATTGGCCAGTACTATACCTGTCAGGGTATAGAGGGCTTGCGAACCGAACCGGTCAATGGTGTTCCATTTTAGGGTTCGTGCCGTGGTTAGCTTCAATGAGCTTGCGGAATCATCGCTATTCATATTTGCCTATTCGTCAAGGTTGTCGGCATCCGGATCTTCCTGATCCGCCTCATTTCCGGAGTCAGTATCCTCTTGATGTTCCATTAATGTATTGCTGTATTTTTCAGCGGATGATGCCGTAAGGGGAAAGAGCTTCCCTCCTCCCACTTTCTTAATTTTAGGCTCTCCTTTATAATATATTTTCGTGGAGCCGATTCCGCGTACATCAAGATTTGATGAAGCATTGCAGCCGATTGATCCACTTCCGAGAATTTTGCAATTCACGTCGGTTGCCTTAAGATTATCGGCCTGAATGAGACCGGTGCCGAGCATTTTAAAATCAGCTTTCCGACATTTCCCATCAAGAATAATTTCTCCGTTCCCGGTAGTTATCTGGGCCACCACTTTTGTGGAATTGATATTATTGCAGATTATCTTTCCATTTCCTATCAACTTTATGGAGAGAGACGGAACGGTAGCTCCTATATTGGCCGTAAGCGTTCCGGTGCTGCTGTTTTCAAGGCTTGTCACAAAGTCGGAGTATACATGAAGAACCGGAAGGTCTATGTCATTCACATCTTCTGTCGCAACCTGAATACGCAGTTTCCCGTCGTTATTCGTCAGGATGTAGGCGTGACTTATTTCTTCCTCGCAGCTAAATACAGCGAGTCCCGCCGAATCAGGAACACAACGATAGATCACGTCGGCACGGTCAGTCAGATTTATATGATCGAATTGCCCGACCTCAATTGTATATGTATGGGATTTTATTGGCTTCTGAGCCTGTGCTGAACTTTTTACACCGGAAGATGCTAAAGAGATAATTGTCAGCACCAGGGGGAGAAGACGATTGATATATTTATTTTTCATACTATTTTTAATCTGGTCTTAACGGTTGTTTAAAAATCTATCGGCAGCTTCATCCAGGATAGCAAGCAGTTCCGATTCTGTTTCTGCACGGAGCATACGGATTCTTGTTTCCCTGAAATTAGGGAGACCTTTGAAAAGAGGAGTGGCCGCAAGATGCCGGCGTATATGCAATATACCTCTGTATTCGTCGATTCGGTCGATGCTTTCGCGAATCTGACGCTTCAGGATGTCCAGTTTCTCTGAATCAGCTATAGGAGTGAAAGAGCCGGTTTTTAAAAATTCACTTATTTCTTTGAAGATCCATGGAGCACCAATAGCTCCGCGTCCTACCATTACGGCATCGACCCCAAAGGAGTCGAAAGCGTCACGTGCTTGTTCCGGAGAGGTTATATCTCCATTGCCTATTATCGGGATCTCGATCCGCGGATCTTGCTTAAGAGCCCCTATCAACGACCAGTCGGCGTTTCCGGTATACATCTGCGAGCGCGTTCTGCCATGTACTGTCAAGGCTTTGATTCCGCAGTCCTGAAGTTGCGGGGCGAGCTCAGTGATAATCTTATTTTCACAATCCCAGCCTAAGCGCGTCTTGACCGTAACGGGAATTGACACGGCATCCACCACTCTTTTTGTTATGCGAAGCATTTTGGGGATATCGCGTAACATACCGGCCCCGGCTCCTTTCCCCGCAACTTTTTTTACCGGACACCCGAAATTTATATCGAGGATGTCGGGTCCGGCCTGTTCCACAATTTTCGCGGCTTCTTCCATCGCTTCTTCATCGCGGCCATAGATCTGTATGGCTACCGGACGCTCTTCGTCTCTGATAGATAATTTTCGCGTGGTTGATTGGATGTCGCGTATGAGTGCCTCGGCCGAAACGAATTCCGTATATACCATTGCTGCTCCCATTTCCCGGCATATAAGGCGGAAAGAGGGATCCGTAACGTCTTCCATCGGAGCCAGGGAGACGGGGCGCGGCCCAAGGTCGAGATTTCCGATTTTCATTTCAGTAAAGAGAAAGCCGGCTCAGGCCGGAGGTTAATATAAGTTCTGCAGCCTGACGCATCTCTTCAGCAGTGACAGCACGGATGCGCTCCGCAGTATAAGCTATATCATGGATCTCATCGTAGTACATCAGACTCTTTGCCAGACTCATCGCCCTGCTTTCATGATGGTCGGAGCTTACGGTGAGTTGCCCGCAGTATTGATCTCGTGCCGCTTTGAAGCGTCGCTCCGATAGGGGAGATTGGGCGAGACGATCGAGCTCATTGCGGATTATGGCGATGCATTTATCAACGGTTGATTTATCTGATCCGAAATAGACGGTAAAAAGTCCTGTTTCCCGAAGGAGTGAAACATAGCTGTCTACAGTATATACCAATCCGCGGCGATCGCGGATTTCCTGATTCAGTCTTGAATTCATGCATGGACCGCCGAGATAGTTGTTCAGAAGAAATAGAGCATGACGCCGTGGGTCGCGTCGTCCGAATAAGCGTGCTCCAACAATGGTGTTTGCCTGATGGGTGGCTCTGTTGCGAACCTCATTGAAGCATGGAGGTATAATCACGGCCTCACGATTCTCCTCCTTTTCAAGAGCCGGAATCGTACTGAAGTATTTTTCCACCAGTTTCATGTTTTTCGCCGGATTACCGGGAGCACAGCAGTAAACCACCAAATTTTTGCCACGATAATTTTCGGAAATAAAATCGAGTGCATCTGATGAATGCAGACCTCTCACCGATTCGGGCGAACCGAGAATATTGTGAGCAAGCGGTGAGCCGGCATAGATAAGTTCTTCAAATTCATCAAAAACAGAATCAGACGGACTGTCCTGATAACTATGTATTTCCTCTATGATAACCTCTTTTTCCTTAACGATCTCCCGCTCCGGGAACGTGGCGTTAAGAATAAGGTCTGATAAAAGTTCAAGAGCCCTGTCCACATATCCTGCCGGTGCGGAGGTGTGTATCACGGTCTCTTCCTTAGAGGTATATGCGTTCAACTCGCCTCCCACAACTTCCATACGGTTTGATATATGCCATGAGCTCCGGTGGCGCGTACCTTTGAAAACAGTATGCTCAACAAAGTGGGCAAGTCCATGTTTATCAGGAGCTTCAGAGCTGCTGCCCGCGTTTATTGCAATCCCGGTATATGATACGAGGCCGGGTGCTCGGCAGCATACGGCTCTGACGCCATTTGAAAAAGTTGAAATAAGATATTTTTCTATTTCCATACAAGTTACAAAATTACGGTTTTTTTCTTTAAATTTGTAGCGATAAATAAGAATAGTTTGGATATGTAGGCAGAATTCTTCGGGCTACATACGGCAAAAATATTAATGAATGGACAGGTCTATCTTCAAGTCTGCGTATAAGTCCATGCGCTCGCTTTTATGGTTGATTGCAGTCGGTTGTGTGTTAGCGGCTTTTATAAGTTGTCATCATGACCGAGATGTAATCCCATACAAACAATTGGAAAGTCTTAACAATGCTTGTGACAGCACGGATATTTTCAGCGCGATGGACGAGGCTGAGATTAACCGGATAAAGGAGGAACTTGCATCTATATCTGATCATGACACTATCAAATGGTGTTACCTCATCACTATTTCAAATCGTTATAGGCAAAGTCAGACTGACTCTGCTATGGAATATTCCACAAGGGCAATATCGCTTGCCGAGAAATATAATGATAGCCGACGATTGCTTTTAAGTCACCTTTCGCTTATTGATGCTCTTTCAGCCGGTGGTTTCTTTGCCGCTGCCGAACGGCGTTTTGATTCAATCAGGCCTTCAGACGTTCCTCTTGAGGAAAAGTCAAGATTTTGGCTTACCGGGCGACGACTCTATTCCGGGATTTATGATTATGTGGAGGGGTCGCCGCAGTTTAGTGAATATTATCGTAGTAAATACGTTGAGAGTGATGATAGTCTTTTGAGATTTTTACCGGATGAAGACCCGGTAAGAGAATTTATATTATGCGAGCGACTTGTCGCAACCGGAAGAAATGTAGAAGCAATTGACAGACTGCATAAGTTGCTGGCCAAAATGAATATGTACGACAGATTGTATAGTCTGAGTGCTTATCAGATGGCTAAGGCTTACCGCAACGAGGGGCAAAGTGTGCGCTGCGGTGAATTTTTGGCAATGGCGGCTGAGAGTGATGTGCGACGTAATATCAGGGAAGGTCTGGCAATGCCTGCCTTTGCAAGCTGGCTATATTCACAGGGAAGATTCTCAGAGGCATTCAAGTATATAAATCTCTCTATGGTTGATGCAAATGCGGGTAATGCTCGGACAAGGGCTGCCCGGATCTCCAAACTTATCCCTATAATTGATGAGGCTTATAGAAATGAGATTAATACAGCCAGAAAGCGCCTTATTATTTCTATTGTGATTGTTTCTTTTCTTCTTCTCGTGCTTACGGTGATGCTTTTCCCGATATTTCGCGAGCTTCGCCGAAGACGTCGCGATAAAGCTCAGCTCACGGCAATCTCACGATTGAAAGACCAGTATATAGGGAGTATAATAGAACTTTGTTTTAATTATTCTGATAAGTATGAGTCTTTGCAAAAGCTCGTGGATCGGAAAATCTCTTCCGGGCAAGCAAACGAACTTCTCAAAATTGTGAAATCAGGCAAATTATCGGAAGAGGAAAATACCGGTTTATTTAAAATTATCGATCCGATTCTACTTAATATTTATCCTGATTTTATTGAAAAGGTTAATGCCTTGCTTAGACCCGAAGAACAAGTGGATCCGAAAACAATTAAAACCTCTCTAACTCCCGAACTGCGCATCTGCTTCTTTATGAGTCTTGGTGTCTTGGACAGTCAGAAAATTGCCAGAGTGCTCAACTACTCTGTCAATACTGTTTATTCCTATCGAAACAGACTTCGTAATAAAGCTATCGACAGAGATTCGTTTGATACGGCAATCGCTGAGATCCATTCTCGGAAATGATTTGTTTTTTATGATTATTATTATTTTGTAGATGCGTCAATCGTTAAAATTCTGTTGATTTTGCATGCATTTATCCTTTTATATACTTATATCAGATCTATTTTAAATCTATATTGTGTATTTTTAAATTATTGATTTATAGGGGTATATATTTGTATCTATCTATATTCCACCTATATTGGCGGAATATTCTTTGTTTCTTCTCTCTACTTATGATATTTTTGCTTTCGAAATAATAAGGCTGATGAAGATTATCTTTTTTTCATCATTGTTGAATGCCTGATACTCGATTTCAAGATTTAATGCTTGATAGCGTCAGGATTCAATTTTGAAGAATATAAATAAACCAAATAAGTAAATATAGAAAATTAAAAACAGATAAAAGGAAGTAATTTTTATAAGAATTTAGTTGCGTGATGAAGGAGTATACTTTCGTATACGACGGAAAGACAAGACTGAATTGCTCACAAAGAACGAGTTTTATTGTTCTAAGATTTAAAAATACTTTAATATCAGTTGATTTTCAATACTTACTTAATGGAAAGGATAGGGTTATCTATGGTGATCCAAGTAGGTTAAAGAATTTGAAGAACACACGTAGACAAATAGATTCTTGAAAATGTTAGGTTTGTAGATAATTTGATTAATATCAGCATTCGAAGCACAAAAGGGCCGTTCCTCTGTGAAGAGAGACGGTCCTGACTTTTTTATCGGCTCGGGGGGAAATATCGATAGTATACCGTTTATAGTGTATGCGGCATTACTGTTGGCAATTCGCTTGCATGTATCGTTGCTAATGCCTTTAGTAAGGATATTGGTAAGTATTGAATTAGCGCATGTAAGAATGCGTGTAAGGCTTTGTTTTGGTGTGAGATGGGTGTGTTGCAATAGATATATATATCTTGCAGTGGGCGAAAGATTAAGAGGCTGTGTCAAAATTAAAAATTTTGGCTCGGCCTCTTAAGGTGTGTAAGAATGGGTAAGATGCAAGGCGCTGAGGATGAGGCCAAAGGGAGCATACATAAGTATGTGACCGAAGCCGAATTCCGAAAGCAACACAGCAGATTGCCCATTATGACACACCGTCTTAGATGAAGGTAGTGGTTGAACGTTGAAATGATATTGGAAAAGAAAAGAGCTTTCGCTCGAAAGCAAAAGCTCTTTACATAAAATAAGCGAATGTTTTATTATTTTATGGAAATTATTCGGAAATTATATCCCACGTATTATAGCTTTTCAGTCCGGATTGGTTTCCGGGAAGCCAACGCGTTTTTATTTTGCTGAGCGTGCTTTAGCGCGTTCGATATAAGCATCAATATTCATGCCGTTGCCAAATCTGAATTCGGGATAGTTTTTCTTTATCTGTTCGTAGCAACTGAGAGCATCACCATATTTTTTCTGCTCATCATAAACATTGGCTTGTTTTAGAAGAACGCGAGGAGCGATCTGCTCGTTTTTGTCTGCTTTATCAAGAGCTTTCTTATAGCAACTTAAAGCATCATCATATTTTTTAAGGTTTACGTAGCAGTCTCCTTTAAGAACAAGAGCATTTGCTTCAAGCACCGGCTCGCTTGTGGAGAATTTGTCAAGACATTCTACAGCTTCCTTGTAGTTTCCAAGATTGTAGTAAGATTCTGCTGCTGCGAGGGCTGCCATCTTTCCGGCATCGGTTCCTGAATAGTCCTGTGCAACTTTCTTATACTGGGCGGCTGCCACAGAGTCATTTCCGGCAGCAGTGATTTCAACCTGATTGAAGGCTTCAAAACTCTTGTTGAGACGAGGGTTGCGATAGATGAAAAGATAGCTTAACACGAAGCAGGCAACAACAGCGATTATGCCGACTACCCAGAAAATAATCTTTTTGTTGTTTGCAATTTTCTCGCTTGCAGAAGTTAAGTTGGAATTCAGTTTGTCGATTGAATTCTCCTGCTGAATATCATTTTTGTTTGATGCCATTTTAAATAGCTGTTAATAATTTTAGTAAGACTAAGTCAATAATATCCTCAACGAGGCAGATTGACGAGTTTGTAGTTAAATTCATGCAAAGATAATAAAAAATCAGAAAAGTAAAAAATAAAATTCGCCTGATTGCTTTAATGTTGGACGTATTGAGTGGTAAAGCGGTGAATTGTTATGTTTAATATCTTGGCAGAGCGGTTATGCCTGTAAAGATGAAGCCTATAAAATGAGAAAAGGCCTCGACTCACGTCGCAGCCTTTTCTACTTCGATTAAGGTCAAAATAATAATCAATTACCCTGTTGCTTGCATGCTTTCTATTATGCTAAATCTATTTGATTGTCTTCCATGACATTATTAGATTATCACAAATTGGTTGAACGGCGATCTGACTCACATTGGCCATTTTTGATCTCCGTTTGCGATTGCAAAGTTACAATCTGTATAGATTATTTCCAAATTAAAAAAGTTGTTATATAACATACTTTTGTAAAGAATTTACCTAAATACCCGTCATTTTTAGAGGATACATCAATGTTTTTTACATTTTTTAGGATATTTTCTTAGCGTTATGCTATTATTGCCTTTGTTCGCGGCCTAAAGTCTGTGATTTTCTGTGAGCATTTAGAGAAGGCCTCATTTTAGAGAAAGGCCAAAATTTGAAGAAGATTGAAAACTTTCTTTTTTGGCTAAAAAGATTTATTTTATTTTCTTTGCAGAGTTTTTTTTAAAATGAAGTCGTTTAAACTAATTTTTTATCAAGTATTCGCGAGAGATTTTTGAGGCGATTTTGACTCACGAAGAGTTTGTAATCTACGGATTGGTAACGGTGAGTGAGTAAAAGCGGCCCGAAAGATCAGCAAAGGTTGATAAAAGAAAAAATAAATAGCTTCATTTTAGCTTTCGTAAATTGGTTTAGACGCCTTCAATGTATAAGACGGATACATTATTAATAGTTAATCCCATTTCGGGCGGTTTTGAGAAGGAGGAACTATCGGAAAATGTGATGGTCGCTCTTAAGGAACATGGATTCTATCCTTCGCTTTGTGTGACCACGAAAGCCGGCGATGCCGGCTCTTTTGCCCGAGAGGCGGTTAAGTGCGGAATCCCATACGTTATTGTAGCGGGCGGAGACGGTACGGTTAATGAGACTGCCTCTTCTTTGATAAATACCGATACGGCATTAGGAATTCTTCCTTGTGGTTCCGGCAACGGCCTTGCACGCCATCTGGAAATGCCGATGGATCTTATGGAGTCGCTCGATATAATCAACCGCCGAGACATAATGGAATGTGACTATGGAACGGCAAATGACCGACCTTTTTTCTGTACGTTCGGGATGGGGTTTGATGCAGAGGTCAGTGTGGAGTTCGCTTCCTCCAAAGGGAGAGGACCCATGAATTATCTGCGAAGCATTTTTAAAGAGCTTATGCGGTTCAAGCCTTCGGTTTATCATATCGAAGCGGATGGGCAAAGTTTCGATGTGGAAGCTTTTGCTGTGGCGGCTTGCAATGCCTCCCAATATGGCAACAATGCTTTTATCGCACCGTATGCGTCAATACGTGATGGCGTGCTCGACCTGATCGTGATCCACCGTGGCACCCCCCTTACCGGCGTCTTTGCAGGGGTCGATCTTTTCACCGGCTTTATAGAGGATAATACTCTAATACAAAAACTCAGCATCCGTGAGGCTAAAATAATTCGAGAGGTAGGAAATGTTCATCTCGATGGAGAGCCCGGAGAGATGGATGCCGAAATCATGCTTAAATGTAATCCGGGAGGGATAAGATTATTTGTAAATAAAGATAAAAAACCTTTCAGACCTTTTTTTACGCCCATGCAATACTGGCGGAATGAAATAGAATTTCTCGGGCGAAGGATGCTGGGGCTTTCATGAGGGAGGAGGCTGTGTCAAAAAATATAATTGACACAGCCTCCTGATATAAAGACTATTCCTTAATAATTATTCAAAACCGCGAAGACGAAGGAGAGCTTTTGGATCGGGATTATGACCACGGAATCGCTTGAAGAGTACGAGAGGATCTTCCGTATCTCCCGATTCAAGAATATTCTTCTTGAAAGATGCAGCTGTCTTCTTGTCGAAAATTCCGTTTTTCTCGAAAAGTTCCCATGCATCGGCTTCAAGGACCTGACTCCACAGATAGGTATAATAACCTGAAGCGTAACCATCATCCCCGAATATGTGTTTGAAGTAGGGGGAACGATAACGGAATGTGATCTCCTCCGGCATACCGATCTTATCGGCAACCTTCTTTTCGAAAACCATCACATCATCAACTTCGGGAGTCTGCCCGTATTCAAGGTCGAGAAGAGCGGCTCCGGCAAGTTCGGTTGTGGTGAATCCTTGATTGAATTTGGAAGAGGCGGAAAGTTTCTCGATCAATTCATCAGGGATGGTTTCGCCGGTTTTGTAATGTTTGGCATAGCTCTTGAGCACCTCCGGAGCGAAAGCCCAATGCTCATTTATCTGTGAACACATTTCCACATAATCGCGGTCTACGTTAGTGCCCGCAAGCGATTTGTAAGGAGCGCGTGAGAGAATTGCCTGAAGAGCGTGGCCGAACTCATGGAAAGTGGTTTCGACTTCATCAATTGTAAGAAGGGCCGGAGTGTCGCCTGCCGGACGTGAGAAGTTACCGACATTATATACTATCGGACGACGCTGCTGACCATCCTCATATATGCCGGCACTCTGCATCTGTTCCATCCATGCACCCTGGCGTTTTGTCTCGCGCGGGAAGTAGTCGCACATCCATACTGCCACGTGTTCACCGGTCTTCGCATCTACAACATCGAATACCTGAACTTCATCCATATATTTCGGTGCGTCGGGCATCGGCACCATTTTGATTCCATATAGTTTCTCTGTAGTATCGAAAAGACCTTTCAACACATTCTCAAGAGAGAAATATGGACGAACGTCTGCTTCATTGATATCAAATTTCTCTTTCTTTACCTTGCCTGCATAGTAATAATAATCCCATGGAGCAATCTTGAAGTTTCCGCCGTGAGCATCCACGTATGCCTGCATATCCTTCACTTCTTCATGGCTGCGTTTCACGGCCGGTTCGAACACTTGCAGGAGTAATTCGGAGGCAGCTTCCGGGGTCTTGGCCATCACACGTGAGGTCATCATCTGTGCGAAATTGTCGAATCCCATTATTTTAGCCTTCTCATTACGCAGCTTAACAATTTCCTTAATCACGGGGAGATTACTGTTGTCACCGTAAGAAGCCAGATTTGTGTATCCTTCATATATTGCTTTGCGAAGTCCGCGATTATCAGCGTAGGTCAGCACCGGCAGTCGGCTTGGTGCGTGGAGCGTAAATACCCACAGACCATCAAGGCCACGTTTTGCAGCCTCATCGGCAGCTTGCGCAACTGAAGATTCTGGTAGGCCGGCAAGATCTGCCTCATCATAAACCACAACCATAAACTGATTTGTTGCCGCAAGAAGATTCTTATTGTATTGAATGAAGAGTTTTGAAAGCTCATCATTCACCTTTATGAGCTGCTCTTTTTTTTCGGGAGAAAGCGCCGCGCCTTGCTCTGCAAATTCACGGTAGTATTTTTCCACAAGCCGTTTCTGAACAGGGTCGAGGCCCATTTTATCGCGCATCTGATAGACTGATTCTATTTTACGGAAAAGAGGCTCGTTAAGGTTTACCTTATTTGCAGCATCATTAAGAAGGGGGATTGCTTCTTCTGCAATAGCGGCAAATTCGGGTGTGGAGAGAGCATCCTGATAATGATAGAATACGCCTTTCACTCTTTCGAGAATAGGAGAAAGATTTTCAAGAGGCATGATGGTATTGTCGAAATCAGGGAGCGCACGATTGGCTGTGATAGCAAAAAGATTCTGATTTTGCTCTTCGATACCGGCTTTTATCGCCGGTATGAAATCGGCCACCGTGATCTGCTCAAAAGGAGGAATGCCATACTTGGTGGTGTAGGGCTTCAGAAACGGATTTTCGTGTTCTTGTGCCATAATGGTCGTTGCTGGGGCGAGTAGGATCGTTCCGATCGCCAATGAAATTAATTTATTCATATCTATATATTTATAGGTTATATACTATGGGATAAGTATTGTAAAGACAATATCAGTCGGTAAATTCAAATTCTGCTGTCAGAGGATAATGGTCGCTACTTTTCAGCCGGCCTTTTGTGACTGAAAGTGCTTTCAGCGGGCCACGATAGAGAATCTGATCGAGGTGGAACCAGAATGCGTGACGGTTATAGGTTATCATCGGGCCGAAAGTAGTTTCTGCACAAGCATCTTTCAGATCCGTGCCCCGAAGAAGACGGTATGCATAAGATTCAGGCACATCGTTCAGATCGCCACAGACGATTAGCGGGCCGTTGATTTTGTCAAGCGCGCGTCGGAGCACATCAACGTTATGAGCGCGTTCGATAAAGCCGTCGCGCAGTTTCTGGCGGATTGAGCCTTTCATCTCATCTACACCTTTTTTCATATTTTTTACAGAAGCTATATCTTTGACAACATTGCGTTCATTCTTGGAAAGCATAAAAGAGCGGAAATGCATATTGACAAGAGTGAGTTTGCGCCCGTCAATATCGACTTCATAAAAAGAATAACGGAAATAGTCGGCGTCTGCCTCGTCTGTATAGGTTTTACGGTTTAATAACCGGATAGGATATTTGGAAAGCACTTTATTATCGAGTGCATTAGAGCCGGCATGGTAGGGATAGGCTTTGAAAAGACTGTCGCTAAGCGCCGGAGTGAAATTATGGATTTCTCCGCGGTCTATATAGATGAGTTCCTGCAGACATACGATATCAGCCCCTGATTCTATCACATATTCAAAAGAACGATTTCCTGTCGGCACGTCGGGATTCTGCTGGTCGTCGCCATGCAGAATGTTATATGTCATAACTTTAAAGGTTTTTGAACCGGGAGCCGGGTCTTTCGAGCCGTGAAAGGGCATTACGGTAGTTACGGGGCCCCAGGAGGCTGCCAGTGCGAGCGCTCCGATTGCTGCCGTGAAGTATCTTCCGGCGCATAGCCATGCTACAGTGACGAGTATCGAAAGAATGGCCAGATAGGGCAGTAGCAAGGTGAGGGCCGAAGTTTCCATTAGATAATTAGGATTGATTCGTCCCCCGTAAGCCGCAAGTATAGTCAGAGCAAAGAGTATAAAAGAAGCGATCCTCAATACTATTCTAAAAACAGGTTTTACTACCGGAAGAAACATAATCAGATATATTTAGATATTTCTAAGTAAATGTTGAAAACACATTAACATACAATGCAGATTTATGATAAATTTATTTGTGTATTGATAATTCCGCAGTGTTGAAAATTTTAAAGTCGATTGGAAATTGCGTTTAGCTCTTTTTTTTCGCGCTCGGAAAGTGAAGCATAGCCTGATTGCCTGATTTTGTCAAGAAGTATATCGAGGCGTTCAGAATCACATAACTTACCGGCCATTGCCTCAACCGTTGCTTTCGGATTTTTTTTGGGGGGAGGGGATATCGTTTTCTTAAATTGGCTTCCGGTCTTTTCAATAAATCGGTTTATCCCATTGGTCAGCGGATTTCTTCCTTTTTTAATTATAAAAGCGAAAATCAATCCGAATAATGCGCCCCCGGCATGAGCCGCGGCAGAGTCGATATTCGTTTCGCCGGTTCCGATGAAAGATAAAACAACACAGGCGGCAGCCAACCATTTTATATTAATCTCTCCTAATAAAAACAGACGGACTGAAATATACGGAAGAAGAGTTGCTACAGCTGTCATCACAGCCAGAACAGCTCCGGAGGCTCCGCTGAGAGTGGCTCCCGGAATTGCTCCGGATAATGAGGCTGCTGTCATATAGCATAATCCGGCAAAGACACCACCTCCGAGATATGTAAAGAGCAACATTTTTTCGCTTCTTTCATATACAAGCATCTTTCCGAACCAATATAACCACAGCATGTTGAATAACAGATGCAGGAGGGAGAATTGTGTAACCATGTAGGTGAGAATAGTCCATGGTTTCACAAGGAATTCATTGAAAGATGCCGGGAGAGCGAGCAGATTTTCCATTGAAGAGAGCCCGTTGGGCCCTCCCATAAGCGCTGTCAGTCCGGCGATAATGGCTATGATGACATTAATCCCCAGCAGGAAAATGAGGATTTTCGAGCCGAAATAAGACTTCAGCACGCCCTGCTTAATAAAATCCATTGCCATTAAGCAAGCCCTTCTTTTTCCAGTATAACAATAGGATGAGACCGAAAAGCAGTCCACCAAGGTGTGCGAAATGCGCTACCGTTGATTGGGATGAACTAATTCCCAAAAAGAATTCGAGCACACCATATCCGATCACCATATATTTGGCTTTGATGGGGATAGGGATAAAGAAGAGATAAAGGGGCATGTTCGGAAAAACAAAGGCGAAACCGAGCAGTAGGCCAAAGATAGCTCCGGAGGCACCGACCGTCACCATCGAACTTTTGAAAGCGGCCATACCTGCCATTACATTTCCGTCTCCGTTGGCAATAGCGCGGTAGACAAGGTCGCGTGCATGATCAAAAGTGAGGCCGTTGATAGGCGCAATAGCCCTGATATAATCATTTTCCCAAGTCAAGGCCCAGACTCCTTCCTGGACTAACGCGGCGCCAATTCCGCATACGAAATAGAAGAGCAGGAAGCGTTTTGAACCCCAGACACGCTCAAGCACACGGCCGAACATCCAAAGAGTAAACATATTGAAAAGTATATGCCAGAACCCTTGTGTGGAATGCAGAAACATGTATGTGAGAATCTGAACCGGGTTGAAATCGTCTGCTCCGACATAGTGGAGCGCGAGATGAGGCATTATACCCTGATTTGAGAAACCGGGGAAAATCATCATCACTAACCAGATGAGGACGTTGATGATGATTAAATTTTTGGTTGCCGGCGGAATTGAGCCGCCACTTGATCTGTAACTGTCAAACATATCGCAAAAATAGCAAAAAAGAGGCTAAAAAAAGCGAAAAGAAAGAGAATTAAGTATAAATTTATAAAAAATTCACTTAACAAGTTTGATAATCAGTAAGGAAATAGTATATTTGTGGCCGAAACCCAAAAAGACGCACTTGTCAAAATAAATAAAATAAAAAAATCATGAACAAAACAGATTTAGTTAATGAGATTGCCGCAAAGGCTCAGCTCAACAAAGTAGCCGCAAAGGCCGCCCTCGATGCATGCCTTGAATCAATCGAACAGGCTCTTGCCAACGATGATAAAGTTCAGCTTATCGGCTTCGGCACATTCTCTGTTGTAGAAAAAGAAGCCCGCACCGGTATCAATCCTCAGACAAAAGAGAAGATCCAGATCCCGGCCCGCAAGGTGGTTAAATTCAAACCCGCTGCCGACCTCGCAAAATAAATACTTCCCTCCTCGGGTTGTATAAAAAATAGTTGTGTCTGCCGCGTATATCCGGCAGACATAATTTTTAGACTCCATCTCATAATGTTTATGATAGATAGAGTCTTGTCTGCAATAGGGCGGTGTGCTGTAATGGGCCATCTGCCCATTATAGCAAACCTTAGAGGCTGTGCTAAAAATTTTATATTTTAACAGCCTCGCCTGAAACAAAAGAATCAAACATCCTTATAAATCAAACATCGCTATCATAAGAATGACAATTGAATCAATCATAGCCAATGGAGTGGCTGAGGCAGTCAAGGAGCTTTACGGTGCGGAAATCGACCCGCAGACCGTGATGCCTTCTGCAACGAAAAAAGAATTTGAGGGAGATTTAACTGTTGTGGTTTTCCCTCTTCTGAAAATTTCTCATAAGTCGCCTGAGGCTACCGCACGAGAGATCGGTGAATTTATAACCGGTCGCCTGCCTATTAAGGATTTCAATGTGGTTAAAGGCTTTCTGAATCTTTCCGTGAGCCCGGATTACTGGCTTAGTCTGCTTCATGAAATCGCTGCGGATGCAGAATGGGGTTTACGCCGTGCTGACGAAAATTCTGATCTGGTGATGGTGGAATATTCTTCTCCCAATACAAACAAACCGCTCCATTTGGGCCATGTCAGAAATAATCTTCTCGGATATTCGCTATCAAGAATTCTTGAGGCCAACGGTCATAAGGTTGTGAAAACCAATATTGTGAACGATCGTGGCATTCATATCTGTAAGTCTATGCTTGCGTGGAAAAAATGGGGCGACGGAGCTACACCTGAATCGACCGGCAAGAAAGGAGATCACCTGATCGGCGATTTTTATGTTGCTTTCGATAAGCACTTCAAGGATGAAGTAAAGCGTATTGCCGAAGAAGAGGGTATTTCAACTGAAGAGGCAGAGAAAAAATCGCCTTTGATGGCTGAGGCTCGCGAGATGTTGCGCAAGTGGGAGCAAGGTGATCCGGAAGTTCGTGCCTTGTGGAAAATGATGAATGAATGGGTTTATGCCGGATTTGACGTAACTTATAAACGTCTCGGAGTGGACTTCGACAAGATATATTATGAGTCGGACACATATCTGGAGGGTAAGGATCTCGTGCTGGGCGGAATCGAGAAAGGAATAATGTATCGCAAAGAGGATGGATCCGTCTGGGCAGATTTAACCGGAGACGGCCTGGATCATAAGCTCCTTCTCCGAGCCGACGGAACATCGGTCTATATGACGCAGGATATCGGCACAGCTAAATTGCGTTTCCGTGATTACCCGATCGACAAGATGATTTATGTGGTTGGCAACGAACAGAATTATCATTTCCAGGTGCTCTCTCTCCTTCTTGATAAACTTGGATTCAAGTGGGGCAAGGATCTCACACATTTCTCATACGGTATGGTGGAACTCCCCGAAGGAAAAATGAAGTCGCGGGAGGGAACTGTTGTCGATGCGGATGATCTTGTAGATACAATGGTTGCTTCTGCGGCAGAAATGGGTGCCGAACGCTTTGCAGAAATGCCTGAAGATGAGGCAAAGGAAATTGCAAGAATGGTAGGACTCGGAGCATTGAAATATTTCCTTCTAAAGGTTGATCCGAAGAAGAATATGCTTTTCAATCCTAAAGAATCGATAGATTTTAATGGAAATACCGGTCCTTTTATCCAATATACTTACGCCCGTATCCGTTCTGTAATAAGGAAAGCAGAAGATTTCAATCCGGCTGCTACTCCGGCAGCAATCCCCAACTCCAAGGAGTCTACGTTGATTCAGAAAGTTGCGGATTTCCCATCGGTAGTAAAAGAGGCGGGCAGAATCTATTCGCCGGCGCTGATTGCCAATTATTCCTACGATCTTGCCAAGGAATACAATCAGTTCTATCATGATTATTCTATTCTAAGGGAAGAAAACAAGGATGTGCGCGATCTGCGTTTGCTGATATCATATACCGTAGCACGTACACTGAAAGCGGCAATGGGATTGCTTGGCATCGAGATGCCTGAGAGAATGTAAACTAATATGAAAAATTTAAATTGAAAAAAACATAGTATTATGGCATATAATGATTTCAATCAGACACCGCCTCCCTTCTATGGCGGATCTGCAGGAGAAGTGGCCCGTCAGTCCAACTCAGTAATGAAGCGTGTCTATGTGCGCATGTTTATCGGTCTGCTCGTTTCGGCATTCTGTGCGCTCGGCGTTGCAAGTAGTCAGGCAGCGATGCATCTTATTTTCGGTAACAGTTTTGTTTATTGGGGAATGCTTATCGCTATGCTGGTTATGGCTTTTGTGATTCCGGCCCGGATCACAAAGATGTCGACCGGAACATGTCTGGCTCTGTTTATAGTATTCTCGGCGCTGATGGGATGTACGCTGGCATCAATTTTCATAGTGTATAAAATCGGTACGATTGTTTCGACTTTCTTTATCTCTGCCGGAACGTTCGGAGCTATGTCTGTCTACGGATATTTCACCAAGAGCGATCTTACAAAGATAGGAACTTATCTTATAATGGCTCTTTTCGGTCTTATAATCGCTTCGGTTGTCAATATCTTCCTGCACAGCAACGGTCTACAGTGGATCATCTCTATTGTAGGTGTGATTATTTTTGTCGGTCTGACTGCTTTCGATACTCAGCAGGTGAAACGTCTTGCTGCTGCCAATCTTGATCCTGCCATGGCTGATAAGCTCGCTACGATGGGTGCCCTGAATCTTTATCTTGATTTTATCAACCTGTTCCTCTATCTTCTCCGAATTTTCGGTGGCGGTCGTGATTAATGGAGCTCTTGAAAATGAATCAGAAAGAACTATATGATAAAATTCTTCTTGCTGTCGAGGATTTCCTTGAAGCGGAGGAGGCATACGACGACAATGCGCAGCTGGAAATAGATCCGGAGGCATGGAGTGTGACAGTTGTCAGCTTTGAGGATGCCGAGCCGGAGGGTATGGATATGGTAGCAGCTCTATCATCCGATACGAAAGATTATTACGATGTGATGGATCTTGTCAAAATGAATCCGGAAGTTCCGGGTCAATGGCTTCCTGATGAGGATGCCATTACTTCGGTTTCTGAAGAATATTTCAGATAAGGCCGTCAATATAAAAGCTAAGGGAACGCATAAATAAACATCTGCGTTCCCTTATTTTTTAGGCCCCATCTCATAAAAAATGGGGGTCGCTAGGGTCCCAGGGTTGGATCGATTTTTGTCATTTGAGCGAAGGAGCATAGCGGGCTATGTGACTGAGCCAAAGGATAAAAAGCGACCAAGCCTGGGAGACTTTGTGTAATTTCCACTACAATTTTTTTCATGGCGCGGGATTTGCAACACTATTACTAAAAAATTAAGACTTTGACTCTCCATTAAAGGTTCAATGTGAAAATAGGTTGCTAAATCCTAAATGCAATGCTTTACCATACCAATCTCAACGACAGCCGGAGCGTGCGCACGGGGCTTACTCAGGCCATCTGCGGGATAGACGGCTGAAAGCGGGTCAAGGGGATAAAGCTCCACATCGCTGTAGATGAGAACGGCTATCCTCTCGGTATGGACATCACCACGGCCAATGTGCATGATTCCAAGGGAGCGGACCGACTGATAGCCGGTGTCCTGCCTGACTATAAGCAGATTAATGTCATCAAGGCAGACATGGGATACCGCGGCGCATTCAAGGACATGCCGCTTGAGGAGCCTGGCATCTCATTGGAATGCGTCAATTCAAACTACGGATCCGTCGGTTTTGTCCCCATAGATGGCCGATTGGTCGTGGAACGCACAATCTCATGGCTGGAGTCATACCGCAGGCTGATGCGTAACTATGAGAAATATATCTGCACAGCAGGCAATATGACATTGCTTGCGATGATTTTCTTCATACTCCGGTATTTCGCCTCACCACAGAATCTTATTGACGCGACTTGCATCCGATGCTCAGTCGGACGCATCCGGCATACACTCTTTTCTGAGAATTTGGGCATGTACGGCAGCTGGAATGGAAATTGGTGGCAGTGTCCGTCTTTGGACGGTGCTTTTCGCCAAGCTTCATCGGTCACTTAGCTCGCTAAGCTCCCTCTTCAGCTTGCGTAAATCCCTCGCCCAAAGCCGCCCTAGCGATCCCCATTTTTTATGAGATGGGGCCTTATTTGTGTCAGCAGCAGAAGCTGATATGATCGGGGTAGTCCGGAGTGCCGAGGGGAGAAAGATTATCGGTAGATAACGTTAAAAGACTTTTTGGATCAGTGATGTTTTGAGCGATAATAGCCCTGAGCAGTTCTCCTCGGAGAGCTTTAAGGGTATGCGGCTTGGGCGTTTTGAAGCTTCCTCCATCAATGAGTTCTTTGAAATCGACTTTATATACCTTTGCAAAAGCCTTTACGAGTTTCCAATCAATAGTTTTGGCAGCATCGTTAGGCATAAGATTCAGAACCGTGGAAGAATTATTTTTCTCTAACTCACGCACAAGAGCAATCGTATTATCTTTTCGCCAATAGTCGTAAAATCTTCTGCCATCGGGCGCCAAAGGGGCATTGAACTCAAGACGATAATTTTTCACGATATCCTCCGGCCTTAACCATCCGTAAAGAGAGGAGATAATCCTGATTCTATTGTTAGAATCGGTTTTTTCATTTTCTGTGAGTGAAGGATAGTCGAAGGCTCGGAAAACGACACCGGTAAAAGCCTCAATCGCGGGCATGCCGAGTGTTTTGTTAGGAAATTCGTAAGCTAAAGTAACCAGTTTGGCAGCCTGACGCATTGAGCATTTGAGACCTGATGAAATTTCAGATATAGGTAAGCGTGTAAGCCGATTCATCACCTTGTCGGCAAGTTCCTGTTTTAAGGGGCGATGTGAGGCATACGTTTCCATTGAAACGCGCATATCGCAATCCCGCATCGTTTTCGATTCAGCAATCAGAATTATCATAGATAGAAATAACGGTTATCTTAGAGCCCCTCTCAAATTTATGAGATGGGCTCTTAATCTTATACGGAAGCGTCAATGTATCCTAACCTTCATCGCCCCGTTCTCTTGCAAGAATCTTTTACCGACCTTTTAAATTAAAGGAAGTATTGTATTATGAGCTGAAAGAAGTTTCAATACATAGCGTTTAGCAAATATAATAAACTTTCTTTCAAAACGCAAGTTCATCAATAGATTAAAGCAGCGAATCATACTGCCCGTCAAAACCGTTATTGATCTATGTGAATGAGAAGTATTAAGTAAGTATTCAAAATTAAACGATAGTAAGCAATAATGTTATCTTTTATACTCTCTGCCTTTTCTTTTTGGCTAATTTCTTATTGTCACTCAGTCAAATATGAATATATTTTCCTTCGTTCCGCAAAGAAATTATCACAAAAATAAAGTGGCATATAGTATAAATTAATTTCGAACACTTACTTATCTTATCATTTAATGCCGTTCAGACACTGGCGAAGGAGGGTGTTGAGAATAGGGTCAGAATTTTCTTTTTTGGAAATCAGCACCTTAAAAATTTCCCGGGCGGAATTTTTGTCTAATTCTGTCACATTTTGATATTTATCCATCTCGCTTATGATTTTGTATGCTTTCGTAGCATAAAAAATACGTCTTTTTGTATCGCCTTTATCCATATTGGAGACATTCCACATGAGAGCATTAAACCAATTGCCATTGACATTTTCGTTATTTGAAGAAGTGGTTATATTCCCATTTGTGAAATTATAGGGTATGCCTGCGCCACCTTGTATCTCTTGTGCCACCTGTTGCCGATATTTTAAAGTAGTAGCGTAAGAGACAACCAATTTGCCTTCAATATTTCCATTTCGTTCTCTATAGTTTATTGCATACGCATAACGGTATATTCCATTCGGATCTTCTGAAACGGGGGCAAGAAACAAAGCATAGGAAAATGTTGTGCCCGGCTCATCAATTACAATGGCTTCGCCTCCGCCTATGCCTGAAAAAAGAGAATTTTTTCCTCCATTATTCCCGGCATTCCCACCGATATAACTATATGACATCGGGCTATCTTTTTCAATAGCATTCAAAATATTTTTAATAACATTCATCTGGCCGGAGGGCAGCACGAATTCATAGACAGCACATTGTCCTGTCTTGACTTTTGTCTTAGGATCTTTTTGAAGTGCCTGGCTCTTCGTAATCCGTGCTTTCGGATTGTTAATGAGAGCGTCGAATGCCCCCTTTATATTTGTTTGAGCTGAAGCCATCAGGGGAATCGAAGTCACTAAAATGGCAATTAGTCTTAACAGAGAAGTTTTCATATCGGCTATATTTTTAATCTATAAATATAATAGAATTTTATTGCATTGTCAAGTTCATAACGATTTTCGTTAATCTCTCATCAAAATTATCCGGAAAGTCTATCAAATCTCGCATTGTCTGATATTCCTCCATGTAGATTTCTGCGTTAGCAATTGCAAGCTCGTTATCCATCGTTGCCTCTAAAATGCGCATGTACTCCTCTGGGTCGATTCCCTCATTTGGAGCCGAAAGATCCGTTTCTGAGGCTTCCTTTTTTTGTTTTATCTTTTGTGAGCATTTAGCGGGATGAATGTTCCCGGAAGATGAGGGTAAGCTCTTTTCCTCAGGTAAAATGGAGACAGTCTCTGCCGACACAGGGAGGATTGTCTCGGTTGGAGAAGGTGCCGGCTCTATGCTTGCAGTGTTCGAATGTTTTTCTAATGTAAACACCCGGTCGGTTAATTTAACCGCTATCCCCCCGACAAACAGGATGCATAAGAAAATGGCTGCAATTCGCATAACCGGCCTGAAATTGAATTTATTTGGGTGAAGACGATGTCGGAATAACCGCCATTCCCGGTCAATATCAATTTCCTGGCTTTCAGAAGCTGTCGCTCTTAGGGTTGAAGATAAATCGTAAATCTCCCTTATTTCTTCGTCCTCAAGAATAGTTTCAATTTCTTTATTCGACAAAGAGTCCGGATCATCAATCATCTTCGCAATCAATATATTTTTCTGTTCTTCTGTCATGTTTTCCCGGTTTTAAAGTGAATTCTAAGTTTTTTTAAGGCTGCAACTAAATTCTTGTTAATGGAAGTAACTGAAATTTCAAGGCTTGCAGCAGCGTCGCGGTAAGTCATTCCGTAAGTATAAATTTTTTCGACAACCTGACGCTCTCTTGTGGTCAGAAGATGTTGAATCGCCGCCATAACTTCTTCTTTCCTTTGTTCGAGATCGAAATCTTCCGCCGGAGGATCAAGCATAAGTTGGCGCCGTATCCTTTCCCTAAATTCAAGTCTGTTTATTCGATCAATACAGGCGTTACGCACAGCCCGCAAGATAAATGCCAATGGATTGTCGATCTTCTTTTCCGACTTCCATACTTTCATAAACACCTCCTGCACTATATCACGGGCTTCTTCCTCCTCCTGAAGCAGGCTCTGCGCCAGCCTCATTGAAGGAGGGAAGCATTGTGAATACAGTGTTTCAAACTCTTCGGTTGAATATTGCATTTGGAAGTCGTTTATATTGTAGACTTCTAAGCTTTAAAATCAACTACCTCAGGATATAAATTTATTATTATTTCTTAAAGAGAAGGGGAAGAAAATCGGAAAGATAGATGCGCCAGTTTTTCCAGATGTGACCTTCGGATGTCTCCCGGTAAGTATATGGGTAGCCGTGAAGGTCGAGATATTTGCGATAATCACTGTTCATTTCGTAAAGGAAATCGTCTCGGCCGATACCTATCCAATAAAGTTGCGGAGCCTCTCCGGGAGCAAATTGCCGGGCAAGTTTCTCATCGTAATTCTTATAAATCTCTGAAATTGTACCATCCATCGGCATGGTCGCCGCTGAGAACAGACCTACATAATCAAACATGTCCGGAAATTGCTTGGAAATATGCATGGCATGGAAGCCTCCCATCGACAGCCCTGCTATTGCCCGGTCTGATTTATCGGAGAGTGTTCGGTAGTGGCTGTCAATATAATTTACCAAGCCCGGGAAATGAGTTTCGAAAGAGCCCTCCATAGTTTTGGGGTGATTCATTGTCGGTGATATCAACCCTTCGCTCGTTTGTCCTGGAGCTCCTTCCATATCGGCATTGCCATTCGGCATAACGACAATCATTGGCTTCACTTTGCCCTCTGCTATCAAATTATCAAGTATCTGCGAGGCTCTTCCTAAATCAGCCCAGGATTCTTCATCTCCACCCATACCGTGCAGAAGATAAAGAACGGGATAACGCACTTCACTGTTTTCATATCCGGCGGGGAGATAGATTGTCGCGCGGCGATTCATCTCAAGAGTCTCGCTTGGATACCAAATTTTAGAAACAGTTCCATGTGGTACATCTCTGACCGAATAATTGTCAGCATACCCTCCATCAATTATAAAAATGTTGAAAAAAGACCCGATATCTCTTACACGATGAATATTCGACGGATCCGGAACGGTGAGACCATCAACTACAAAATTGTATGTATACAGTTCTGGAGATAGGGGAGGAGTGGTATATTCCCACATTCCCTCTCCGTTTTTTTTCATACTGACAGATTCGGGAATTTTATTCTCAGCAGTTTTTGGGAAGTTGCCGACTCCTTCTGACGCCCCTATAAAGTCTCCTTTTATCTCTACTTCAGAGGCGTTAGGCGCATCCAAAAGGAATGTTACCGACTTGTCATAATTTATATGAGGAGAAATAGTTGTGGCTTTGTGGGCAAGACTCTGCTGGCCGGCAGCAGGCACGGCATTACAATAAAGTAGTCCGAGAATAAATATACGTAAGAAGAGATATGCTTTTTTCATGAATCTGTTTAACCAACTTCACTAAGGATTTTTGCTGTTTTCAATGTTTTGTAAGGAATAATCAGAGCATTGAGAGATAGCGTTGTCCTGTATCGGGGAGAATTGTAACAATTGTTTTACCGGCATTTTCCGATTTCTCGGCAAGTCTCAAAGCTGCTGCTAAAGCTGCCCCGGAAGAAATACCTGCAAATATTCCTTCCTTTGCTGCCAGTTCGCGCATGGTTGTCATCGCTTCTTCATCTGTTACGGCTTCAACACTATCAATAAGTTCCGCATCATAATTTGCGGGGATGAAGCCGGCTCCGATCCCTTGAATCTTATGGGGTCCCGGTTTTTCTCCCTCCAAAACGCGAGAAGTGGCGGGCTCTACGGCTACCGCTTTGATTTCAGGCTTATGAGCTTTCAGAGCGCTTGCAGATCCTGAGAGCGTTCCACCGGTGCCCACTCCGGCTACAATAATATCGACATTTCCATCCGTATCACGCCATATTTCTTCGCCGGTAGTTTGCCGGTGAATTTCAGGATTTGCCGGATTGTCAAACTGACTCATTATTATGCTTCCCGGAATCTCCTTCTGTAGTTGTTCGGCCTTTTCAATTGCTCCTTTCATACCTTCAGCTCCGGGAGTGAGAACAAGTTCCGCTCCTAACGCCCGTAAGAGGGTTTTACGTTCCTCGCTCATTGTTTCAGGCATGGTCAATAATACTTTATAACCTTTGCTTGCACCTATCCAAGTCAGGCCGATTCCGGTGTTGCCTGACGTCGGCTCTATTATGGTTGCTCCCGGTTTCAGCTCGCCCGTTTTCTCAGCTGCGTCGATCATGGCGAGAGCTATTCTGTCTTTAGCACTGCCTCCGGGATTGAATGCTTCAACTTTTAGCAAAACGCGGGCCTTGAGATCCCTGTCTTTTGCAATTCTTCCTATTTCAATCAAAGGTGTATTCCCGATAAGTTCGGTTGCATTCTTATATATTCTTTCCATAATTATCTTTTCTAAGTAAGTGTTCGAAATTAATTTATACTATATGCCACTTTATTTTTGAGATAAT